>JAKUOU010000002.1 GCA_022451065.1 Pedosphaera sp.
CTCAGGGGTCAGCATGGTGGCGATGCGATCGTCGCGCTCGGTTCTCATTCTTCGAATCTCGGCCATGTCCTGCGCATCGGTCGCGCCCTGTGCCATCTTCTTGAGCAACTCGCTCCCGAACTCCCGCTCGAGGGTGTTCAGTTCCGCCTTGGTTTCCTCCGGGATAAAATCCATCGCGTAGCCGCTCTTGGACTGCGAACGGGCTCGGGCCAGCGGGCTCGGCCGATTAATGGCCGCCATACCCTGTGATCCGAACAGATCGCCCAGCACCTCGTTTTTTTCCCTATCCAATTGGGCCATTTGTGAACTGGTGGCACTAGATGGCCGGGAAAGTGCGCTGGGATTACCTGTTTTCCAGTATTCCTTTCGGGCAGGGGACTTGGACAGGATGTCGGCCTTGCGCTGGTCGTAGAGTTTGTCGAGATCCTGTTTTACAAGGTCGCGGATGGTCTCTTCCGGGCAGCCTATCCGGCGCAGGTTTTCGACGTAAGTCTGATAGTCGTCGGCTTCGATTTGGCTCCAGTGAAACGGCTCGACTTCACGCACGATCCGCTCGACCGGGGACGACTGAGGCGCTCGGCCCACGTCTGACGATGCGGCAGCCGACACCGGTGAGCCAAGCTGGGCCGGTGGCTGCTGCCTGTCGGCAAGCATCCAAAACAGTCCAGCGACGCAAATCAGGTTTGCCACGATCGAAATCAACAACAGTCGTTGTAGGTTCATCTCCTGTGCGAAAAATAGCACCGTTGGTGATCGATGCAATGCCATGAAACAACGCCGATCGGCCAAAGTTGCGCCTAAAATGGGTACTTAACCATGCGAAAACTGATTGCCTGCACCTGTCCAGACGTGAATGATTCCTTCGCATTTTTCATGATGAGGAAAATCCTGTCTGTTGTTTCGCTACTGTCTACGCTCTGCCTGAATCAAGCCTCCCACGCCGAGCCGGAAGGCTTCAAGGTCGTCACTTTCGCCAAGCCGCCACAGGTCACCTACCCCACCGGGGTCGCCGCCAGCGGCAATGGCGACGTCTACGTCAGCGTTGACCTGAACAGTTCTCTCGATCAAAAGGCCAACCGAGGCAAGATCGTCAAGTGTATCGACACAGACGGCGATGGTGTGGCGGACAAATTCACCGACTACGTGCCGGACATCGACAGCCCCCGTTCGAGCTGCTTTGTCGGCGACACGCTGTACGTGGTGAATCCGCCATTCCTCTCCGCGTTCCGCGACAGGAACAACGACGGGGTTGCCGACGAGAAGGTGCAACTCGTCACCGGCATGGGCTTCGACTTGAGCTTCCGCGGCGCGGACCACACTTCTAACGGCGTACGCATGGGAATCGATGGCTGGCTATATTTGGCTATCGGCGACTACGGCTACGTCGAGGCCAAGGGCCGTGATGGCAGCACGCTTCATCTACGGGGCGGCGGCGTGATTCGTGTCCGGCCCGACGGGACCGAACTGGAAAACTACGCACTCTACGCCCGCAACATATACGATGTCGCTGTCAGCCCGAAGCTCGACGTTTTTTCACGTGACAACACCAACGACGGCAAGGGCTGGAACACTCGCCTGCACCACTTCGTCTCACTGGGTAACCACGGCTATCCCCGCCTCTATAAAAACTTTCCCGCGGAGCACATGCCGCCGCTGGCCGACTACGGCGGTGGCTCCGGCACGGGCGGCTATTGGCTGGACGAACCCGGCTTCCCGGATAACTTCAACGACGCACTCTACACGTGCGACTTTACCACTCAACACGTTTACGTTCACCGCCTCACACCGCACGAGGGCACCTTCAATGTCACCCAGGACAGCTTCCACAAAATCAAGGCCATCGACATGGATGCCGACGGCAACTCGAGGATTTATGTGAGTGACTGGAAAAATGGCGGCTACCGTTTTAGTCGGCCGGATGTCGGCAGTATTTCGCTGATCACCTTTCCCGGAAAAACACCGGCCAAGTTTCCCGACTTGGCCAGGGCGAAAGACGCCGAGCTACTCGATCACATCACCTCCCCCAGCGCCGTCTGTCGGATCAACACCCAGCGTGAGATTCTTAAACGCGGAGCGGCCGGACATATCAATGGCTTGGGCATAATCGCCGGAGACAAGTCAGTTCATTTACACGGGCGCATCGCTGCGTTGTTCACGCTCAAGCAACTGGCCGGCGCCTCCGCCAACCAAACGCTCGCCCGGTTAACGGCCGACGAAACCATTCGTGAATGGGCGTATCGGGCCCTCGCCGATCGNAAGCNCCAAACCGGTGGCGTGAATTCCGCCCTTTTTGTGAAAGCGCTGCGCGACAAGAATCCGCGTGTCCGATTGCAGGCCGTCATCGGCCTGGCCCGGCTTGGGAACCCACACAAGTCCCTGCTCAACATTGCGGCGGAACCGGTCGACAACTCGCCGAAGAATCGAGTTTATGCCAATAACAAGATCATCCCGCACATCGCTCGAAAGGCACTGGTGGAAACCGGTGCGGCGCAAATCTGCCTCGACGGCATTGCCAACGAACAAACCCAACAGGCCGCGCTGGCCGCGCTGCAGGAAATGCACAACACCAAAGCGGTCGACGGCCTGATCCAAAAACTGCAGGAGACGACAAATGCACCGCTCAATACCGCAATACTTGCCGCACTAGGCCGGCTGTATCACGTCGATAAACGGTGGACCGGCAAACGCTGGTGGTCCACACGGCCTGACGACAGGGGACCCTACTTTGAACCAGTTCAATGGGAGGCTTCTCCTCGCATCCGCGCGGCGATCAAGACCGGATTCGATCAGCTCAGTATCAGCTACAAGCCGCAGGTTATTGCCAGTTTGAAGTTCAATCGCATCGACCCAGCCGCGCTGGGCATCGACACCAATATCGACGAGGCGCTGGCGTTCATTGCCTCGGCCTCGCTCGGCACCATTGCCATCGAACCGCTTCGCAAGGCGGCACTCGATCGTGACCGTGATACGAAGGTTCGCTCCGAAGCCTTCAACTCGCTTGGCCGGATCACCGGCAACGAGGCGTTCAACACGCAGTTGTCCATCATCAGCGAATGGCAACAGCACAGTGCCGATCAAAAAAGTTTCGCTCCAACTTTGCGGGAGTTCATTTACGAACCGAGCCACCTTGGCCGTCCGAAGGTGTTGCGCGATGCCGCGCGCAAACAAAAAGGCGCAGCCAAGGTCGTCACGTACCGGATCGCGCTGCAACTCGAGCAGTCACCGCTGGCCAATGATTACCTTCGCAGGATAATGGTCGATATCATCCGTCGCGGATCCAAGAACGTCGAGTTGTTGACCGCCATCGCCGACTCCGGCTTAGTCGGTCATCGTGAATTGGTGGCAACCGCCGCCAAGTCTAAAGATGCCGCCTTGGCCAAGGTTGCAAAGGCCACATTGGCCAAGCTGAACGTCATCCCAGCAGACGACAAGCGGCGTATTGTTCAACTCGGCCACAACGAAGCCACCGCACTGCTGTTGCAAGCCAAAGGTGATGCCACACTTGGCAGCCAGTTGTTTGCCCGACAGGCCTGCATCGCCTGCCACACCACCTCACAGGATCAACCGCAGAAAGGTCCCTACCTCGGCGACGCTGGCAAAAAATGGAAGCGCGCCGACCTGATCCAATCCATCCTCAAGCCAAGCGCCGTGGTCTCACAGGGATTCCAGACACAGTGGTTCGAGTTGAAAAACGGCACAACGTTGGAGGGTTTTGTGACCGGCGAAAAGGATGGTGTCGTCGATCTGCGCAACATCGCTGGAATCGTGCAGAATTTTAACCGATCGAACGTGGCCAAAAGTGGCACGCGCGCGACTTCGATGATGCCGGAGGGCCTGGCTGCCGGCTTGACCGTCAACGAAATGGCCAGCCTGATAGACTACCTGCAGTCACTCAAATAGCCTTTGGCCAAGCGCTTGGCTTATTCTTTAGCGGGGGCGGATTGCTTCAGATAGCGGAAGAAGTCCGAATCGGTGGAGAAAATAAGAGTATCCTCCTTGGACAGCGTGTTCTCAAAAGTCTCCATGGTCTTGAGGAACTCGTAAAACTCACGTGACTCGGCGCTTTGATTGAATGCATCAGCGTAGATTTTAACCGCCTCGGCATCGGCTTTGCCCTTGATTTGCTGCTGCTCCAAATAGGCTCCAGATGTAATTGTTTTTAACTCCCTTTGCTGTGTCCCCAAGATCTTGGCTGCCTCGCCGTCGCCCTCGGAACGGAACTTGGAGGCAATCCGAGAGCGCTCGGAAATCATGCGCTCAAAAATCTTCAACCGAACCTCTTGGGAGTAGTTGATCCGCTTGAACCGGAAATCGAGCAACTCGATGCCGAACTCCTCCTTTAGATTCGGCCCGGCATTGTCCAAAACCTGCTGCGCCAGAGCCGAACGGCCCTGATTGAATGGCTTTAACTGGGATTCGTCATCAAGCACATTGGCCTCGGGGATAACCGCCTCGCGCTGCCTTGAGCGGATGACCTCCACGAGGTCGTTCGCCGCCACAACTATCCTTGCCTCACCATCGAGAATATCGTCGAGGCGCGACTGGGCACCAGATTCATTCCGCACTTTCTCGAAGAAAAGCTTGGCATCAACAATACGCCAGCGGGCGTAGGTGTCGATGAAGACGAAGAGCTTGTCCTTGGTGGTCACCTGGTTGGGAGCGCCGTCCCACTCGAGGTATCGTTTCTCAAACGCATGCACTTCGTTGATGAATGGATAACGGAATTTAAGACCCGCTTCTTCCTTACCTGGACCATTGATTGGACCGCGGACAATCTTGCCAAACTGTGTAACAAACACCTGCTTTGTTTCGTCGACGATATATACCGACGATGAAACCAAGAGGAACACGATGAAAAGCAGGATGCCGATGAATACTGAGGTAAATTGCTTAAACATCACTTGGCCTCCTGATTAAGGTTTAACAGTGGAAGCAGCCCTTTGGCATCTTGATCCATGATGACCTTGCGGGGGCCCTGCTCCACGACAACCCCCCCCTTGCCGTCATCTCTCTGTTGCGTAGCAAGAACCTTGCCGATAGTCTCAAGGTAGATTCGTTTTCGAGTAACTTCGGGCGCCTTTTGGTAAGCGCTGAAAACCTGCTTGAACAGATCCGCATCACCCTGGGCCCGATTGACGCGCTCAACAGCATAACCCTTGGCTTCCTCAATTGTTTTCTCAGCCTCACCGCTCGACTTGGGAATGATCTTGTTATAATCAGCCTGAGCCTTGTTGATCATCGAGGAGCGTTCCTGCTGGGCCTCGTTGACGTCGTTCCATGATTCCTTGACAGCTTCAGGCGGATTGACGTCCTGCAGGATCACCTTGTCGAGCTTGATTCCCAATTCATACTGGTTGGCCAAGGACTGCAACTTGTCCTTCACCTCCTGCTGGATCTCGCTACGCCCCGAGGTGAGCACCTCGTTGATCGTACGATCCCCCACAACCTCGCTCATGACCGCCTCGTTCATGGCGCGGAATGTCTCAACCGCGTTCCGTACCTTGAATAGATGATTGTAGGAATCGGAAACCACATACTGCGTAGACCATTGTACATCAGCGATGTTGAGGTCGCCGCTGACAATGAGGGATGCATCAGCCTGGTCGCGACTCCTTGGCGAATAACGGGTACGGGTCCCGGCAGCTTGAGTGGCGAATCCAAACTCCAGTTTTTTCACCGTGGTGACCTCGACGTGTGTAACCTTGTCAATGTTAAACGGTAACTTGAAGTGCAGGCCCTGCTCGGTCACCGGTTGGCCAGTGAACTTGCCCAGACGCTGAACGATTGCCTCCTCCCGGGGATCGACCTTGTAAAAACAGGTCATCACCCCGACGCCGACCAGCACCACCACAACCCCGCCGATGATCAACTTGTTGATGGCAGCCGGGTTAATTCTTATTTCGTTCGGAAAATCAACCATAGATCGAAAGAGGGAGTCTGGTGCCGCGGAGAGTCGGTTGCAAGTTTAACTGTTCTTCCTCCCAACAACCCTCGAGGCACCCAGTCCGATGATAAAGATCGACAGTGTGCCAACGACCGTGATCATGTTCGCGTGGAACGGACTACGCAGCCACCCCAAATCGCCCTCCATCTCCGGCGTAAAAGTCATCCACAGGATCACCAGCAGGCCAATTGTCGCGCCGACGGCTGCCCCGGCGTTGTTGGCACGGCGACTGATGAAACCCAGCAGGAACAGCCCCAGCATGCCGCCGGCAAACACGCCGCTAATCTTCCACCACGCATCGAGAATGCTTTGCACGCCCATCATTGCAAGAGCAACGCCGGTGCCAATGCCCCCCCACACAACCGTCATTACCCGCAGGAAAAACAGGCTCTGCGCCTCGTCGGCGTCTGGCCTGAACCAGCGCCGATAAAAGTCCTGCAGCGCGATGGTCGACGAACTGTTTAGGCTGGTGTCGATGCTACTCATCGCGGCGGCGAACAATGCGGCAATCAACAATCCGGCCAGGCCAACCGGCATTTGGTTGGCGATAAAATGCGGCAACACCCTGTCGCCGTAATCGCCTGGCTGCATGCCACTGGCCAGGCGCTTGGCCTCAGTTAAGGCCTCGAGCGAGTCCTTGGTTAAGCCGGGGAATTGATCCGTAACCAGTTCACTCGCTTTGGCCAATTTTACTTCCTCCAGTAACCCAGGATTCACCTGATAATAGGAAAACAGAATTGACCCGATGAAAAAGAACATCAACGCCACTGGCATATACATCAGCGCACCCATCCACACTGAGCGACCGGCCGCCTTCTCGGAGTTGGCGGCGTGGTAGCGTTGAACAAAATTTTGGTCGATTCCGAAGTTGGTTAGGTTAATGAAAATACCGTAGAATAAAACCACCCAGAAGGTCGACTCGGCCAGACTTGGCCCGAAGTCGCCCAAGCTGAACTTGTCCGCCTCAATGGCCAAACTCATCGCCTGCCCCGCCCCCTCCGGCATGCCGGAAAGAATTAGGATCACCACCACTGCGGCTCCAAGGGTTAGGATGACGCTCTGGATGGCGTCGGTCCAAATCACCGCCTCGATGCCGCCCATCAGCGTGTACAGCGTCACGGCGAAGCCGGAGACAATGATGATCGTCGCGATGTCCCAGCCGGTCAGCGCGTGCAACCCCACCGCCACGCCAAACATGATTGTCCCCACGCGGGAAACCTGTGTGAGAAGATAACAGACGACCGCATATACCCGTGCCCAGGCACCAAAACGCTTTTCCAGATGCTCATACGCCGACAGGCCGGCGTGTCGGCGGTAAAACGGCACAAACCACTTCACGGCGATGAACGCCGCGATCGGGAGCGACAGGCTGAAAACAAAACTGTTCCAATTGGAACCATACGCCTTGCCCGGCACACCGATAAACGTGTTGCTACTGAGATAAGTGCCGAAGATCGACAGCCCGCACACCCAGCCGGGCAACGAGCGGTTAGCCACCGTGAAGCCCTCAACCGTTCCGCTGCGTTTTCGAAAGTAAAACCCCGAGCCGATCAATAGCGCGAAGTAAATAAAAAGGACGACAAGGTCCGGGGTTCGCAACGCGGCCAGTGTCATTTGTTGAGGCTTGCGGAGTCGTAGTCCGGTTGCGACATGGCACCGGTTTCGACGTCGCGCTTCCACGCCGCAAGCGCGGCCGCCATGCGCTTGGCCCGTGCGGGATGCCGCTTGGCTAGGCTCATCGACTCGCCGGGGTCATCCTCCAAGTTGAACAGCCCGCCCTTTTGGCCGGCCACGAACTTCCATTGGCCGTCGCGGTGCGCTTGGCCTTTCCAGAAAAACTGCCGTTGGCCAAGCGAGCCGTCGCCATACAACACCGGCCGCAGACTAACGCCATCAAGCGCGTGCCCCTTGGGTGCCTTGGCCCCGGCCAGGTCCAGCATTGTTGGCATGAGGTCCAGCGAGATGACCATCTCGTCGCTCACCTGACCCGGCGCGATTCTGCCCGGCCACCAGGCGATACCTGGTACGCGGTGACCACCTTCCCATACCGTCCCCTTTTTGCCGCGCAACGGAAAACGGTAGCCCTCCGGGCCACCCATATAGGCATGACCGTTGTCGGAGCAGAAAATCACGAGTGTGTTTTTCTCGAGCTTCAACTCGATCAACTTGTCGAGCACCTGGCCGACGCACTCGTCCATCGCGGTCATCATCTGGACGTAGGCTTCCTCGACCGGGGTTTTCTTTTTACCTCGATCCTTTTTCGGGCCGCGCTGGACAGGGCTGTCCGGCCCTTGGAATGGCGAGTGCACCGCCTCATGCGCCACGTACAGGCAGAACGGCTTGGCCTTGTTTACGTCTATAAACCGCAGCGCGTGCCTCGTAATCAGATGCGTCGAGTAGCCCTCCTCCTTTACTGTCTTCAAGCCGTCCCACCAGTCGTACACCTCCATCCGGTCGTAATGCGAAAGGTAATCGATGTTGCCACTAACGAACCCGCGAAACTCGTTGAAGCCGTGGTGCATCGGATTGAATTTTTTACGGTAGCCAAGATGCCACTTGCCAAAAATAGCCGAGGTGTAGCCTGCCTGCGCCAGCAGCTCCGGGAACGTATGCTCACTCGGCCACAGTCCGCGATGGTGATCCGGCACCTTCGGGTCGGCGTTGATGACCGACGGCACGCCGGCGCGTTCCTGATAGCGGCCGGTCAGCAAACCGGCGCGCGTCGGGCTGCACACCACGCCACTCGAGTGGTAGTCGGAGAAGCGCATCCCCTCGCGGGCCATGCGATCGAGGTGCGGCGTCTTGAGCCAGCCACCGTATGCACTGGTCGCGTTGTAGCCCATGTCATCGGCCATGATGACGACGAAGTTCGGCTTGGCGGCGTTGGCACTCAATAACGCCAGCATCGTGCAAATCAGGCTGATGGTTTTTTTCATCGCAGAATCAGTTGCGGCCCTGCTGGACAAGGAACCGAATTAAATCGCGCAATTGTCCGCGCTTCAAACCCGCAGTGAGCCCAGCCGGCATGGCGCTGCCAATCTGAGCCTGTGAACGAACCTGATCGTGCGGAATTTGAATCGTCCCCGGCTGGCTGAGCGGTCGAAGCAAAATATCCTTCGAGCGCGACCGCTGCTCGTAGCCCTGATGAATCGTTCCCGACCGGGTAGTGACCTGCATCAGGCTGAAGCCCTCCTTCACGTGACGCCCAGGCCACAGCACCTCCTCGATGATCCTCTCCGTGCTGAGCGTGTTGCCGATGGTATCGAGTTCCGGCCCGATGAACGGAATGCCGTTATTTGTCGCCGGGCCGATTTTATGGCACACCGCACAGCCGGCCGTCTGAAACGTTTGACGACCGTTCACTGTGTTGCCTTTGGTCGACTCCTTGGCCAGGGCAGCGACAAACTCCGCACTGTAAGCAGGCACCGTATTTTTAATGCCAGCCGTCTGGCTCAGGAAATTCATCAACTCAATCTCACTGCTGCCAAGCGATTGCAGCTTGGCCAAGGCTGCGGCCGCCGGCCCGGCCTCAAGTTTTCGCTTGGCCAAGGCAACCGTCAGCGCTCTGCCACCGCCCTCGCGTTTTAAAAACGGTGCCAGTATTCCAGCTGAATCCACGCCGCCCACCAGCAATCGGGCACCGTGATCGGCGGCGGTGCTCATGCTAAGACGGCTCAGGCTGTCGAGCGCGGCCAGTTTCAGTTCCTCCGTCGCATCGCCGTAATCGATCAGTTTGGCCAAGCGCTTGGTGTCGTCGCCTCCCAACAAGCCGAGCGCTCGAACCGCAGCCAGGCGGATCGCCCCTACCGACTGGTTGTCATCTACCAACGAAGCGACATCATCGTGCAAATCCGCCACCTGCCATAGGCCGATCAGGCCTAGCGCCTGCTCGCTCAATTCAGCTTGGTCACTTCGCAATGCCGAGCGGAGAACAGCAGCCAAGTCGCCTTCCGGCTTCACTCTGCGAGAGGCAGATGCGGTGTTCAGCGCAGCCAACGCCAAGGCGTGACTTTCCGCTGAACGGTGAAAGCCCGGCTCGAATATCGCTCGTAATTCCACCTCCCCACCAATGCCGGCGATGCCGGTGAAGATCCCGCGTCGCCCCTCTAAGCCAATCTCATCCGACTTTGCCAAGTCTATCAGCTTGGAAAGCATCGTTTTTGAACCCCCTTTTTCAAGCACGGCCGACAGTGCGCCAATGTTGTCTTTAAAATCCAAATCACCAGCGGTCAGTGCCGCCATCCAAACTGGTTCCTGATGACGCACCGCCTGCGTGAATGCGTAGTCAATCCACTTGTCGCGTGGATGCTTCATGACCGCCAGCGCCGCGACCTTGATCGCCCCGGGATAAGGTGTTTGGCCGCATGCCAAGGCCGCCTCGAGCCGCACCTGCGGGTGGGGATCGTTCGCCCCCATTGCCAGCCACTCAACCGGCTTGGACAAGCGATCATGCCAACGGCCAACGATGCGTGCCGCGAAAGCCCGCGCCCGGTGGTCTTTCGCGCGCAAAACGCGCCGGAGCAATTGAGGTTGCACCGATTCGATGGTCGCACAAAGGGCCAGCGCCTCGAATTGATGCCGTTCAAACAACTTGTCGTCGTTTTCCAATCGAAGCGCCCAACGCACCGCCGCTTCGCCGACCTGCGACGAATCACGTTTACCTAACTCAAACTTGACCTGCTGGCGCGTCCAGCGCTCAGGCGACTTCAGTTGCTCAAGCAATTCCTCAATCGATTCTCCAACAATCTTTGGCTTAGGCGCAAGCAGACTGTCCTTGAGACTCATACGCCAGATTCGACCGTGGTGTAAATCACGCGTGGGATCCCGAAAGTAGTCATCCTGATGACAGATGATGGAGTTGTAAAAGTCGGCAATATAAATCGCGCCATCGGGGCCAATGCGAATATCAACCGGCCGAAAATTGCGGTGGCTCGACTTTAGCACCGGCTCCTTCCAATCGAGTTTAAAGCCGGAACCGTCCGGCATCAGCGCGAAGCGTTTTACAGTGTTTGACTTGAAATCATTCAACACAAATTGCCCCTGCATGGACTCCGGCAAGTGCCGGCCGTTGATCATCTCCACGCCACAATAGCCACCGGGATTTCCGATACGGTCCAGCCGCAATCGATGCTTCGCTGGAATCGATGCCGGCGTGAGATAAGAAATGCCACCAGCACCATCGACGACCAGAGACTGGCCCCAGTCGTCAAACACAATGCCCCACGGATTCCCCGGCCCCATGAAGTCGTCGAGCAACCCGTGGAGTTGCAAACGACCGGGTCGCAATCGATACACCCCCGCTTGGTAAAGCGACGACACGCCCCACGGTGTTTCCACCCGTGACTCGATACCATCGCCTTGGCAGAAGAACAGCTCGCCGTCGGGGCTCCACGTAAACGAGTTGATCGCCTGATGCGTGTCGCCTGTGCCAAAGCCGCTCAGCAGGACTTGCCGCTCGTCTGCATGGCCGTCGTCATCAAGATCCCGTAGAAAAAGCAAATCGGTCGCCTGTCCCACATACACGCCACCATCGGCGGTCTCCAGCCCAGTTGGGATGTTGAGGCCGTCAGCAAACACCGTTGAGCGGTCGGCCTGGCCGTCACCGTCCGTATCGGTGAGTTGGATGATTTTGTCGTTGGGAATCTCGCCCGGCTTCAGGTGCGGATACGACCAGGTGCAGGCGACATACATCCGGCCCTTCGCGTCCCAGCGAATCGTGAGAGGATTGGCCACACCGTGTTTTTCCGACGCGAACAAATTCACGGCAAAGCCCTCCGCCGGCTTGAATGCTTTCAGTTCGTCCCCCGGAGAACTGGCCGGAGTTGGAGGGGGCAACTCAAGCTGCACCGCTACCTTCGGCTTGGACAAGCCCTTTGCCACCGCGGTCACGTTCGTCTCGGCTGCGGCAATCAGCACCGGGAGCTTGTCGCGCTCGTCGCGGATGCTCGGGATGTTTTTCCGATTGCCGATACTGAACACGCGCCGGTTGTCATCGCCAAACAGGCATTTCCAGTTGGCCGGACGCCAATAGTCAAACCACAGCCTGTGCTTTTCCCGTACAGCCGTAAGCAAATCGTCCAACCCTGCAAAACCATTTGGACGGTCAATGCCCATACTGACGGCAGTGCGGCTGGCCAAGGCCGCCTGTTTATCGGGCGCGACATGCTGGCCGTTTTGGGTAAGGGGCAACTCTTCGTTGGTAAAAAGATCAACAAAGATCGACTTGTGTTTCACGGCCTGTTGCCGCAACGCCTCAATATATAGCTTTAGGTCATCATTGCGCGATGTCAGATCGGGGAGAAGCGGGTTAGTGGCTTTTTCAAACGGAATCGGCGACAAGACAACCAAGCGGCGGTTGTTCTTTGTTAACCGTTCAAACAGCCTGTCGGTTGCTTGGCTGAATGCCTCGACTCCGCGACCACCGGCAAAAGCTTCGTTTTTGCCGAGCTGCACCAGTACAGCAGTGGCTTTCAGGTCGTCGAGTTGCTTCTCCAGATTGCCCAAGGCGTTGATGCCACGGTAGCCACCACGCCGCCATCGCTCCGTTTCTGTACCCAGCGCGAACACCGTGTCCGCCTCCCACGACAGATCGCGAAACTTTGGCGGCTCGTTCTTGAAACGCCATGTCAGCAGCGTCTCCAAGTGCCCGCTGCGCTGAGCACGCACCATGTCCGTGCCGCCGAGGAACACAACGACATCATCCCGGGCCAATTCCGGCAGCGGCTCTTCGGCGGCCGCGCCAAGACCGCTTACAAGCATGCATAAGAATGAAACGATTTTCATGTCGTGGAAAAGTAACCGCATGGGATTAAGCCACAGTTGGCTCCGCCAAACGAGTCCCGTCTGCACTTGGCCAGGCTCGACTATCGGCGGGGGAGCTTGGGTGGGGCGGAGCGTTTCTGCAGCCAGAGGACATCCTCGTTCCTCGGCGAGGGAACAAAAACAGGGATGTTGACGCCCTTGCGGATCGGCACGGAGGTGCGGGGGTCGAGCCACTTTTTGATGACCGCATGGCCGTCGGCCAGCGTCACGCCCCCGGCGTTGTTGTGGTAGCTGGCCGGATAATCCACCCAGCGCGTGGCATTGGGGTTGCGAGGATTATAGCCGTTCATGTCCACGGCAAAATAACCGTTATTGATGCGGTCTTCACGCTGGTCGAGAACCACGTACAACTCACTCAACGGCTTGCCGGCAGCATCGGAGAGCTTGCGGATAGGACGATAGCCGGCCTGCCACTGCCGCAGCGAAGGCGGGTTGAGGAATCCGTTCATCGAGATGCTCCGTACACGCGGCAATTGCTTGCCTCCGTGCCGCGACGTGCTCATGTCGGCGGGACACTTCCAAATACCCAAACTCCGATGGTACGGCCACAGGTGGCTCTGCATGAGGTAAACCGTGTTAGTATTGTCCGGCACCGACTGCGCGTAGTTGAGCCACCCCTGTACCCATGAGTTGAAGCGAGTGGAGTAAATGGCGTTCGGCACCAGTTTGTCATCGTTGTCGTCCGTATACATCGTCCACGAGAAACTCATCTGCCGCAGGTTGTTCATGCAGCTGATGCCGGTCGCCTTGGCCTTCGCCTTGGCCAGGGCCGGCAGCAGCATGCCGGCGAGGATCGCGATGATGGCGATCACCACCAGCAGTTCAATTAGCGTGAAGCCGTTTGTTTTTCGATTGGCTAAATGTATTCTCATGTAGTCGGTTCAATGGAAACGCTCCAATAAACACTTTTTTACCGATGAGATTTCCTTTTCGGTTATTGGTCGCACGAAGACTCCCCTCATCCACCCCCAAACGCAACGCCAAATCCAACCAGTTTGCCTCATGTTTTTCCGATTGCTTGACCGTGCCTGGGCATTCCGACACCATCGGCCAACTTAAATTTTCAATATTATGACCACGCAAACCACTGCCGGCAAACCACTGCTTCCCGAGGTGCAAATGTTTCTTTCCAAGGAAGTTCACAGCGCCTTAATCGGCGGCCAGGAGGTGATTGCCTCCAATGGGGACACGTTTGACACCCGCGATCCCGGGACCGGGGAGAAACTCGCCACGGTGTCCAACATGCAACCGGACGATGTCGAACGAGCCGTTGCCGCCGCCCAAAAGACATTCGACGAAGCCGACTGGGCGCGCCTGCCGGTGAATGAACGTGGTGTGCACCTCATGCGCCTGGCGGATGCCGTGGAGCAACGCAAACCCATCATCGCACAAATTGAAGCGCTGGACTGCGGCAAGATCGAGGCCCAGGCGGCTGATGATGTTCAAAACTTCATTGATACCATTCGGTATTTTTGCGGCCTCGCTCAGGGACTCTCCCTGGATACCGCCATTCCGGTTGCCGGTCATGAGGCGTCCGTGGTGAGACATGCCTGGGGCCCGTGCGGCTTTATTGTGCCCTGGAACTTTCCATTTCTGCTCTGCGGCTGGGGCATTGGACCCGCCATGGCCGCCGGCAACACCTGCGTGGTGAAACCGGCCGAAGACACGCCACTCTCCGCCCTTTACGTGGCGCACTTGGCAAAAGAAATCGGCATCCCGGACGGTGTGATCAACGTCATTCCCGGTGTGGGTGAAGTGACAGGCGCGGCGCTTTCTCAAAACCCCAACATTTGCCGGATGTCCTTCACCGGCTCACCTGAGGTGGGTCGTTTGGTGGCTAGAGAATGCGGCCAAAACCTGATCCCGGTGAAACTTGAACTGGGAGGCAAGGGAGCAGCCGTCATCTTTGATGATGTCGATATCCCAGAAGCCGCCGACAAACTCGCTCAAGCCATCACCTTCCACACCGGCCAGGTTTGTTGCGATGCCACGCGGTGGCTGGTGCAGAAAACCATCTATGATGATTTTGTGAATGCTGCAGTGGACCGGCTCAAGGCAGTCCAGATCGGGCATCCCCTTGGCGACGGCACACAAATGGGTCCGGTTGTCAGTGAAGTGCAGCACAAGCGCGTGCTCGGTTATCTGGAGAAAGGCACTGCGGCCGGTGCGGAAACTGTGCTCGAGGGCGGCGCTGCCCAAGTTGAGGGCTGTGCCGGTGGCCACTATGTGAAACCAGCGTTGCTAT
Source organism: Pedosphaera sp. (assembly GCA_022451065.1). Lineage (GTDB taxonomy): Bacteria > Verrucomicrobiota > Verrucomicrobiia > Limisphaerales > UBA1096 > UBA1096. Next base: position 15,012 of record JAKUOU010000002.1, read on the forward strand.
CTGGCTCACTGGATAATGTCGCCGCCCGAGAGGAAATTTTTGGACCGGTCGCCTATCTCGCATCGTTCAACGATGAAAGCGAAGGCATCCGCCTGGCCAACAACACCGACTACGGGCTGGCCAATAGTGTCTGGTCCAGCGACCTCGAACGATGCAAACGTGTGGCCGCTCAATTCGAGACCGGAAACGGCTGGATCAACTCGCACAATGTGGTTGTGCATGGTGTCCCTTATGCCGGTGTCAAAAAAAGCGGAATGGGCGGGGGTGTCGTTAGCCTGGAAACGTTGCTCGATTACTACCGCAACATCTCCGTCATTCGGCCACTTTAATGCATAAGCACGCCTGTATGGCTAAAAACAGCTAAGCTTGTCGGTTTCGAGCTCTCCTCAAAGTCGATTTAGCGCCACCAAATTACATCCATCAACTAGAGGAAGATCAAACGAAAAAAGGTCGCCGGTTCGACCACGAACTAACGACCTCAAATGACTTTTACATCATTTAAGCAGGGAACCTGTAGCGTGAACTACTGGCGTTATCCCCACCGACCTGAGGGTGTCTTAGCGTCGTGGTTTATGCAAACAAAAGGGTCAATGCCTGGCCCAGCGGCCCCAAACGCGCAGATACTCAGGGATGACCAATTCCCCGTCCTCGTTTGTGTCCAGCGCCTTGAAAACTCCGTTGGCCAATTTCTCGTCCTTTAGCTTTCCACTGGCTAAGAGTTCCTTTGCGGTCAACCGGTTGTTACCGTTGGCATCCATATCACTGAATATCACCTTGGCTTCGTCAGTGATAAGTCGATTTTCGACATACTCAGCCTCGGAGACGAAGCCGTCGTTGTTTGAGTCCGATGCCTGAAAGATGCCCTGTCTTGACTGAGGGGTCAGATAGGCGCCGTTCTCAATGTATTCCTTTTTTGAATGTCGTCCGTCCCTATCAGCATCAGTGAAACCGAAGACACGACGGTAGTTGGCCAATTCGCGTTCGGTACCCCCATGCCGCCCTTTTGCGCCAAAAAGTTGAAGAATCTCACGAGTTGAAACTCCTCCGATTTGCTTTGCAACCGGCGGAAGTGGCTTCAACGGCTGAGTGACGGAGGCACGGGAGCGATCTGGGATTCCACTGCCACCTCTGCCGCTCCGGTTGGCACCAAAGTCCGGGCGCAATTCTTCTGCTGTGAGTTTGTCGTCCTTGTTTTTGTCGAGCTTCTTGAGTGCAGCCACAGCATCCTCGATTTCCTTGGCGGAGATTTCCCCGTTCCTGTCGGCGTCAAGCGCGGTCATGATTGGAAGCACACGCATAAAGCCACCCCGACCAGCTTGTCCACCGAACTGTGGGCGTCTTCCTCGATCTTCGCCCCGCTCTCCGCGGTCAGGACGTTCACGGCGAACGTCACCCTCACGTCCTCCACGTTCCTGTGCAGTTGCATCACCCGTCACCATGCCGAGACATGTCGCGGCCATCATTAATCTAAAAATCAGTTTGTTCATCGCACCAAAAAGAGACTGGTCGCTGTGTACGTTTGTAATGTTCAATTAGTTACAACTTAAAGCTGCGTCCTAGGCAAACCAACTTCAGTCCGCTCCCTGTATCCTCCGCCCAGGAAACCGCGACGACGCCCGGCAACAGAGCTCTCAACAGCATCGCCCTAGTCAAACGAGTCATTTGCGCTTGGCCAGCTTGACCTGAATGAACTCGATCAGGGCAGCAGTCAACCACACCGCGGCAAACAACGGCTTTTCTTTCAGGTTTGGCCAAGTTGGCATAGCCTTGGCGTGTCATGTCATCGCCAAATGAACCGATTGGCCAGGCGGACCTCACCGAGGGGGATGTCAATCTCTCCGAACGCCGCCGAGGCTGGCAGCTGGCCAACGTAGACGACGCGACGCGCGAAACACTCGCCCGCGACGAACAGGCGTTCCTGCACCAGTCACTCTCCACGCCGTGCCTCACCGAGTTGACCGGCTGCGATGGCATTTACCTGTCCGATGCCGCCGGACGGCGCACCATGGATTTTCACGGCAACAGCGTCCACCAAGTCGGCCACGCACACCCGTGGGTCATCGAGGCGGTCAAGCGGCAGCTCGACGAATTGGCCTTCTGCCCTCGGCGCTTCACCAACCGGCCGGCCATCGAACTCGCCGAGCACCTGGCCAGACTCGCGCCGGGTAACCTGGCCAAGGTACTGTTTGCGCCGGGCGGCACGGCGGCCATTGGCATCGCGATGAAGCTTGCCCGCTACGTCACCGGCCGGCACAAGACGATCTCGATGTGCGACTCGTTTCACGGCGCGTCGCTGGACGCCATCTCGATCGGCGGCGAGGCGCTGTTTCGCGACGGACTCGGCCCGCTTCTGCCCGGCTGTTTTCACGTCGCTTGGCCAAGCGCGGCGGCGGACGCCGAGGCCATCGAAAAGATCCTCATCGAAGAGGGCGACGTCGGCGCGGTGATCGCCGAGCCGATGCGCTGCACCACGATCGAACGGCCCCCGGATGCGTATTGGCGGCGCGTGCGCGAACTGTGCGATCAACACAGCGCGTTGCTCATCTTCGATGAAATTCCGCTCGCGCTCGGTCGTACCGGTCGAATGTTTTGCTGCGAGCACAGCGGCGTGACGCCAGACATCCTTGTGCTCGGAAAGGGTCTCGGCGGTGGCGTGATGCCAATGGCCGCAACAATCGTCCGTGCTGATCTCGACATTGTGCCGCAGCGTGCGCTGGGCCATTACACACACGAGAAAAGTCCAGTTGGAGCCGCGGCAGCGCTGGCCACGCTCGACGTGATTGAATCGGAAAACCTACTCGAGCGCTCAAGTAAATTGGGGGCCGAAACACTAGAGCGATTGGGCAAATTGCAGCAACGCCACAATGCCGTCACCGACGTGCGCGGCCTCGGTCTCGCGATGGGCGTGGAAGTGAACAGCCCTGACACCGCCGAGCGCGTGCTGTACGACTGCCTCGCAAACGGCCTGAGCTTCAAAGTCTCCGGCGGCACCGTGCTCACCCTCACCCCGCCGCTGACCATCACCGACGAGCAGATGGCCAAGGCCCTCGCCATCCTCGACAAGGCGCTTGGGCGGCTTTAGCGAGTGTGCGCCCGAGTGGCTTGCATCAGTCGTTGCATCCTCGTGAACACTTTTTTGGCCGAGTCTCGCTTGGCCAGGTTGGTATATTCGTCGGGGTCGGACTTGTAGTCATACAACTCCACGCCGTGTTTTCCGTCACCCCACTCTGTGTAGCGGTAGCGCTCGGTGCGAATGGTGTGGCCAAGTTGATTGTTTTTTTTGACTCCAGGAATCTTCCCGCGTATTCGCGTCACCGTGAAGGCGGCTTGGCGCACCTTGGCCTTGGGGTTGTTCAGCACTGGCATGAGGCTTACGCCATTGAGATGAGCCGGCTTGGCCAAGCCGCAAAGGCCAGCCAGCGTGGGGTAGAGATCGATCAACTCGGCGAGCGAGTCGCTGGATTGACCGGCGTTTTTCATGCCGGGGATCGAGAGAATGAGCGGGACGCGGGCGCTGCCCTCAAACAGGTCACTCTTCTGCCAAAGACCATGCTGGCCAAGGTGGTAGCCATGGTCGGAGAAGAAAACGACGATTGTGTTATCAGCGAGCTTGAGCCGGTCGAGCGTGTCGAGCAGTTTGCCGACGCAGGCGTCCATCAGCGAAATCGACGCATAGTAGGCCTGAATGATTTCACGGCGCTTGGCCAGGGACAACTCGCGCTGGTGCACCCGGTCGGCGAGCGCAGCGGGTGGGATGTCGTCACGGTCGCCGGGCTTTTCCATCACGGGATCAATCTTGTCGAGTGGATACAGGTTGGCGTAGTGCGCCGGGGCGACGTATGGGGTGTGCGGCCGGAAGAAGCCCATCGCCAAAAAGAACGGCTTGCCAGTTTTGTCGGGATGATTTTCCTCGATCAATCGGATTGCCTCGAGTGCGCCCTTGCCGTCAGTGTGATCGTCGTCGCGGCTCTCGACGATGCGCCAACTAAGCGTGCCACCGTATTTTCCCTTCTGCAACGTGGCGACCGGCTCTAGCTCGGTGCGGTCGATGCCGATCGGGTTGATGACCGTGTTCCACGATGCGGCATCGTCCTTACCGTCGGTGCCGATTTGAAGCGGCACGCCGTAGTGATAAATCTTGCCGACGCGGGCGGCGAAGTAGCCGTTGTTCATGAAATGCTGCGACAGCGTGGTAATGCCCGGATGGCGTTCGCGGAAGTCACCGGCGTTGGAGAGCACGCCAGTTTGCTCGGGATATAGGCCGGTCATGAGCGAGGCACGGCTAGGGTTGCAGACGGGGTACTGACAGTAGGCGCGATCGAAGCGCATGCCTCGCCTAGCCAAGCGATCGATATTAGGCGACTGGACGAGTGGATGGCCGTAGCAGCCAAGGTCGTTATTGAGGTCGTCCACGGCGATGAAAAGAACATTTGGCTTGGCCTTGGCCTCCGGTCCCAGGTTGGCCAAGCAGAAAATGGCTAACACTGCGGCGGTGGAGAAAACTTTTTTGCTAAAAAACACGCAAAAAACATAACAAAAACCGGGTAAATCGAAAGGTAATTCACCACCAATAATTGCATGAATTCGGTTAAAAAAAGTGTTTACACACCAACAATGCAGATGCAACGTCTCCGCGTCCGAGGCGGGCTGTCTCTCCGGCCCACACCCCAATCATGAAATTGAAATATCGTTTGCAGGAATTGCGTTGGGTAAGCGCAATCTACCTCATCGGCACAATGTTGACCACGCTCATTGGCTTGCCGCTTTTCCTTTATCAATTTGGAAGCCAGATTAACTGGTGGCTGCACGGCACCATGTTTGTCGGGATGTTTATCGCCTCGGGCTTGAGCATCACACTGGGGTATCACCGGCTGTTTTCTCACTTATCGTTCAAGGCCAAGTGGCCGGTGCGGCTGTTCACCCTCATCTTCGGCGCCACGGCGATGGAAAACTCCGCACTCGAGTGGTGCTCGGACCACCGCCGCCACCACAAGCACACCGACGATGATGACGACCCTTACAACATTCAGCTTGGCTTCCTCCATGCGCATATTGGCTGGGTGATATTCCGCCCGATCGGAGGTGACGTGCCGCTTACCAATGTCAAGGATCTCAAGAACGACCCGCTGATACGGTGGCAGCACAATTGGTGGGGGGTGATCGGGATCGCCGTCGGCTTTGGCCTCCCCGCGCTTATCGGCTGGCTCGCGGAGGGCGGCATCGGCGCGGCGGCCGGATTGCTAATCAGCGGCGTGGCCCGACAGGTCATGGTTCATCACATGACCTTTTTCATTAACAGCCTCTGCCACACCCTCGGCACCCAACCGTACTCGAACAATTGCTCCGCAAAGGACAGTTGGTTCATGTCGCTCTTCACCTTCGGAGAGGGATACCACAACTTTCACCATGAGTTTCAGCACGACTACCGCAACGGCGTGAAACCGTGGCAGTTCGACCCTACAAAGTGGAGCATCCGCGTTCTGGAGAAACTTGGGCTCGCCTCGAATCTCCGCCGTGTCCCTAACGAGACCATCGCCGTGGCTGAGATCCTGGAAAAACAGCGACAACTCGACGAACGGCTTTCCAGGAACAGCGAGACCATCTGTAAAAAAGCCCAGCGCCTCTTTACCGAGGCTCAGGAGGAACTCGCAGCAGCGCACGAGACCTGGGAAAAATCCAAGAAGGAATACGCCCACGCACTACGCCAACAGATCGACACCACCAAGGAACAACTGGGCGAACTGAAACAGCAGATGGAGCAGTCCGTGTTGACCTTGCGGCAGGCGATCCGCGACTGGAACAACGCCCACCGGGGGCTTGTCCTCCAACTTGCCTAAGCCAGCTGATTTGCCAGTTTCATTATGCGGGACGGCAACTCGCACGCCGTATTTGTATTTCACACCCCCACCTGACTATCGACTCAGTCAATACATCCATTGATTTTATCAATGACCCAGTTTTAGCGAACCTGCACTAGATTAACGCCTGCCAGCCATGGCTGGCTCATTGCTCAATAGCCCCGTCTACGAGAAATCGTGGGCGGGGTAACTTATTTTCGATCGCACCCGGCCAAATGCAACAACGGGTTTGCCTCCTCCCTGCCCTTCCGTCACCATCCGGCCACGACAATGTTTCCATTGAAAATCAAACAGTTCATCAAAACAATTTCGGCGGTGTTGGCGTTTGCCTTTGCCAGTTCGGCAGTCGCCAAAGATTCCAAGACACTCGATGTTTACTGGGTCGATGTCGAGGGCGGCGGCGGCACACTGATCGTCACCCCCGCCGGCGAATCGATCCTCATCGACACCGGCATGCCGGGCGGCCGCGACCCCAAGCGGTTGCACGAAGCCGCCACCCAGATCGCCGGCGTAAAGCAGATCGACCACCTCATCGTCACGCACTTTCACATCGACCACTTCGGGGGAGCGGCGGAGTTGTCGGAGAAAATGCCGATCAAAAACGTGTGGGACAACGGCATCCCGAAACGCGATCCTGACGGAAAAGCCAACTCCAACTTTTTGCTCCGTATTAAGCCGTATCGAAATATGAAAGTCGACAAGCGCCATGTCATTCAGCCCGGCACTGAACTCCCTCTCAAACAAATCGACGACCAGCCCAAGATCCGCATCCGATGCGTGGCGGCAATGAAGAAGTTCGTGCCGGCGCCCGAGGGAACCTTGCGCAATCCGCTTACAGATAAGGTCAAGTGGATTGCCGAGGACACCACCGACAACGCCAACAGCATCGCGGTGATCGTCGAACTGGGCGACTTCCGTTTTTGGGATGGCGGCGACCTTACGCAAAACACCGAGACGCGCCTCGTCACACCGGTCAACCGAGTCGGCACTGTGGATGTTTACCAGGTGAACCATCATGGGCTCGACTTCAGTAACAACGCCGTGTTCATCCAGAGCCTCGCGCCGACCGTCTCGGTGATGAACAACGGCGTAACCAAGGGCTGCGGCGCGTCGTCTTTTGCAGCCGTCAAAAGCGCTAAGATCAGGGCGATGTATCAGCTCCACAAGAACCTGCGTGCCGACATCGAGAACAACACCTCGGACGAATACATCGCCAACCTCACGCGTGACTGCGACGCACACCACATCCACATGTCCGTCGCACCCAACGGCAAAAAATACACTATCAGCATCCCCGACAAGGGACACAGCCGTACTTACAACACGCGCAGGAAATAACTGTGACCACCGGCCAAGCGTTAGCCGGGCGACATGATTTACCTCGACCACCTCACGACCACGCCGCCGCTGCCGGAAGTGGTCGATGTCATGCAGCCTTGGCTACGCGCGCAGTTCGGCGCAGCGGCCTCACTGCACAAGCTCGGCCTCGAGGCGCGCGATGCCATCGACGAATCACGGGCGCGCCTGGCCAAGCTGGTGAACGCCGCCGAGCCGGAGGAAATTATTTTCACCTCCAGTGGCACTGAGGCAATCAACCATGCGGTCAAGGGTGTCGCCCTAGCCAACCACCGTTTTGGCAGCCACATTGTCACCACCGGGATCGAGCATCCGGCTGTACTTGGCTCAATCGCCTGGCTCGAAAGCCAGGGCTTCAGCAGCACGCAAGTCGGCGTCGATGGCCAAGGCCGTGTCGATCCCGGCGCACTTGGCCAAGCGATGACCGACGAGACTATTCTGGTCTGTTTGCACCATGCAAACCACGACCTCGGCACGGTGCAATCGATCACCGATGTGGCCGAACTCACCAGCGCGCGCAGCATCCCGCTGTTCGTCGATGCCACCGCAAGCGGCGGGTGGCTACCAATTAATGTACAGCAACTTGGCGTCGATCTGCTGGCCCTGGCACCGCACCGCTTTTACGGCCCGAAAGGGGTTGGTGTCCTGTACAAAAACCGGCGTGCGCGCGTTGAAAAACTCCTTCATGGCGGGATGCAGGAAAATGAGTTTCGTGCCGGCACGGAAAACGTGGCCGCGATCGCCGGAAGCGGAGTCGCCGCTGAACACGCCAAAGCTGCGCTTGCCCAAGGGGCGGCACACGCGACCAAGCTGCAAGTGCGACTGCTCAAGGGCATTAGACAAGCCGTCGAGGGGGTTCACTTGAACGGCCCAGAGCCGGACGACGGGCGGCTGCCGCATCAGCTCAACCTCAGCACTGAGGGCGTCGAGGGAGAAGGTCAGGCGCTGATGCTCGACATGCAGGGCGTCGCCATTGCCGCTGGGGCGGCGTGTACGACACGGTCGATGCGCCTGCCCCCTGCCCTTCTCGCCATCGGCCGCGACGCCGATCTGGCCAAGGGTACCACTCTTTGGGGGATCGGCCGCGACACCACGGAGGCGGAGATCGACTTGGCGGTCGAGTCATTCGCGGTAGTCACGGCTAGGTTGCGCAGCATGACGACGGCTCATTAATTTGTCGGCGCAGTTGGCAAAGTTCGCTTGAAATCCGGATGCACATCGTGTAGATAGTCGGCACGGAGCGAATTTCAACGTGGCTGAAATCGAAGACAAATACGAGGAAAACACTGCCGGCAAATATTTTGTGGATGAACAGTGCATCGACTGTGATCTCTGCCGCGAGACAGCACCATCCTGCTTCACTCGGAATGACGACGGGGGCTACTCCTTCGTCACAAAACAACCGGAGAACGAGGAGGAGGAGGAACAGTGTAAAGAGGCTATGGATGGCTGCCCTGTGGAAGCCATCGGCGACAACGGCGCCGACTAGGCCGACCGAGCTCATTTTTTAGCAGGCCCATAGCCAAAGACGACTGAGGGCCTGCTGTTTTTCTAGCCGGTCTTCTGCAACCGGCGTCTCAGCAGTTCCAATGCCTGGTGCACCGTAGCATGCTTAAATGTCTCGCGGTCGTACGGGTGGAATTTGCGGATCGCCAACGGCCGGCCACCTCTCGACGCCACGCCCAGCCAAACGGTGCCGACCGGCTTGTCCGGCGTGCCGCCGCCCGGCCCGGCGATGCCGGTAACGGAGAGGGCGTGATCGGCCCCACTCACCGTCAAGGCACCCTCAACCATCTCGATGGCCACCGATTTGCTCACCGCACCGTGTTCCGCGAGGGTCGATTCGCTCACGCCCAGCAGTTTTTGTTTCATTGCGTTGCTGTACGTCAGCACACCGCCGGCAAAGATCGCCGATGCGCCGGGCACGTTGGTGATGTGGTGCCCGAGAAAACCGCCGGTGCACGACTCAGCGACAGCCAAGGTTTCGCCGGCGGCGATCAACCGCTCGACCACCACCTCTGCGATCGACTGGTCGTCTATGCCGTAGATTTGTTTGTCGATTGCCACACGAATAATCGACTCTGCATCAGCAATCAACTGCGGCATTTCCGAACCGTAACCACAAAGCCGGATGTCCACCTGACCAGTGCGTGCGCAAAAACCCAGATCGAGCCCGAGATCCATAAGTGGTTTCAACTGGTCGAGTAGCATATCCTCCACCATCGACTCGCCAACACCCAAGCTCCGCAGTGTTCGGCAATGAAACTCCTGCTTGAGTGGCAAAGATTTTTTGATGAACGGCAGCACTTGGTCATCTACCATCGGCCGCAACTCGCGCGGCGGACCGGGTAGCATCAGCAGCCAAGCCGGCCCGCCGCTGTCCCGGAATGGGTTTGGCGACAGCTCAATGGCCAGGCCGGGGGCAGTACCGTTTTCGTTCGGGAACACCACCGCGCCTTCCGGCACGTGTGCCTGCACCAGCACCGTCCTCGGCATCGGGCGGTTGCGCCTGGCAAAGAATCGTTCGATATGATCGGCAATGGTGTCATCCCGGCGAAGCGACTTGGCCAGGAGATCGGCGATCAACTCGCGCGTGATATCGTCGGAAGTCGGACCAAGTCCGCCTGTGGTGATAACGAGGCCGGCGCGGCCAAGCGCCGCCTTCACTGCATCGCGGATCGCCGGGCCGGTGTCCGGTACGGTGACTTGACGCGAAATGGTGTAGCCACCGTCAGCGAACCGTTGACCAAGCCATTGCTGGTGGGTGTTGAGCACGCGGCCAAGCAACAGCTCGGTGCCGGTGTTGATGAGTTCGATCTCCACTGCGCGGCGCGTGAATATCGGGGCAGTGCTTGGCCAAGGCAAGCTTGGCCAAGCACTTGGCCTTTGATTGACCTTGTCCAAGTGCAGGCGCATTCTGCTGCCTATGAAACATTCTCCCGGTTTTCTGGCTGTAGTCGATGAAGCACGAACGCGAGTGAACGAGATCGACCTGGATCAGACCCGCCAACGCCTAGCGAACAACCCGGAAGCCATCCTGATGGACGTACGTGAGGACAAGGAATGGGTGACCAGCCACGCAGCAGGCGCCGTTCACTTGGGCAAAGGAATCCTCGAGCGCGACATCGAGTTGGTGGTGCCGAACAAGGGTGCGGAAATGATCATGTACTGCGGCGGGGGATTTCGCTCGGTGCTCACGGCGGAGGTGGCTCAGCGAATGGGCTATACGAATGTCCACTCGCTCATCGGCGGCCACAAAGCGTTCGTCAACGCCGGTTGGGATATGGAGAACGGTGAATGACAAGCCGCTGCTTGGCCAAGTACCTGGCCAATGTAGCTACTTCATCTTATTGAAGTTGGCCTGAAGGATGTCATGGGCCTGCTGGCCCTTGAACTTGCTCTGGGCAGCCTCGATGACTCCGGTCTCAAGGGCGTTCTTCGTCGGGCGCTGCACCTGGTAGAAGATGCCAAAACGGCCCGGAAAATCCTCCCCGGCCACGGCATACGCCGCCGCCTCATCGGTGGGATCGTGATCCTCCGGCATGAGTTTGAACTCGCCTCCCTTGCGGGGATTGGAGCTGTCAAATGCACCCGCGAAAAACTCGGTGCACTCACTTAAGCACTCGATGAAACTGAAGCCGTCATGATCCATCGCGGCGTCCATCATCTCGAGCAAGTGCTTGGGATTGGTGTGCGACGTTCGGGCCACAAAAGTCGCCCCGGCCGAGATGGCGAGCTTCATCGGGTTGACCGGCTGGTCGAGCGCACCCCAGTTGTCGGTCTTGCTCTTGAAACCAATCGGCGAAGTCGGCGATGTTTGCTTCTTAGTCAGGCCGTAGACGAAATTATCCATGACCACGTAAGTCATCTTGACGTTTTTTCGGGCGGTGTGGACAAAGTGGTTACCGCCGATGGAGAAGGCGTCGCCGTCGCCGCCGAAGGTGAATACGTGCAAGTCGGGTCGCGAGATGGAGAGTCCACTGGCGAAGGATAACGCGCGACCATGAATGTAATGCACGCCATGTGCCTGCACAAAGTACGGAAAACGGCTGGAGCAGCCGATGCCGGCTACGGTGGTCACGCTCTCGTGAGGGATGTTTCGCTTCTGGATCAGTTTGTAATAGATGGAGAGCACGGAAAAATCACCGCAGCCCGGACACCAAGTCGGCGTATCGGCGGTGATCTCTTTTTTGGTCACCGGTTGGCGTTCCCCGGCGTCCTGTGAGGATTGCTCTATTGTTGCACTGTCACTCATCTTGTTTAAATTGTATCAGGCAGTGACCGGCTCTTCTGCTCTGCTCGCCTTTACCCGCTCGATGATTTCCGAAACCTTCCACCGACGGGCGGCTGTCTTGTTGATGCCTTTGATGCGCGCATCGGCAAACCGGGCGCGGAGTACGCCGGCCAACTGGCCGTAGCCGTAGACACCGCCGTCGTTCATCTCGACGACATAGACCGAATTAAACCGCGAAAAAATGGCATCCAAACCATTCGGCAATGGGTTGATGTGTTTGATGTGCAGTGCGGACAAGGCATCGCCATTGTTGCTGAGTTCTTCCACCGCCTCGAGGAGAGGCCCCTTGGTCGATCCCCAGCCCACCAGCAGCACGTCACCGGAGTCCGCCCCGTACACCTCAGGGACGGGCAATTCATCCGCAAGTGTCTTGAGCTTGTTGCGACGTTTTTTTGTCATCGCGATATGGTTCACCGCATCACCGCTGGGATGCCCCGACTCGTCATGCTCCAGGCCAGTCACCACGGGGTAACGGCCATCCTCAATCCGCGTGCCGGGAGCCCGGTGTTGGCTGAGCCCGTCTCCGGACGACAAGTCGTACGGCTTGTGCGACGGAACGGGGCTCAAGTCCAGTTCAACATCCTTACAAATCGTTTTCAGATCCGGCTCGTTGAAAGCCTCGATGCGAGTGGCTATGGCCTGGTCACTGAGCACGAACACGGGGACGCTGAATTTGCGAGCAATATTCACCGCCTCGATGGCGGTATAAAAACAATCCTCAACGTCGGAGGCGGCCAACACCACACGGGGCGAGTCGCCGTGGCCACCGTACAAGGCGATATTGAGATCTGACTGCTCGACATCAGTCGGCAAACCAGTGGAGGGGCCGCCGCGTTGCACGTCGATAACCACCAGCGGCATCTCCGCCATGACAGCCCACCCGATGGCCTCTGTCTTCAGTGAAATACCCGGGCCGCTCGATCCGGTGACCGCCACATGCCCGCCGTAGCTCGCGCCTATCGCCATCGAGACGGAGGCTATCTCATCCTCGCACTGGATGAACGACCCGCCGTACTTGGGCAACTCGCGTCGGAGCAATTCCATGATGTCCGACCACGGCGTGATAGGGTAACCGGCACCAAAACGAACCCCTGCGGCGATCAGCCCGTAGCCGATCGCCTCGTTCCCGGACATCACCACCTGGTTCGAACGCTCAGCACCGCCCCTGGCTAGGCGAAACAGATTGGAGATATCGCCAGACTGATAACGACAACCAGCCTGGAAGGCGTCCATCGCCGTCTTCACGATGCTTTCGCCCTTGCCACCAAACCGCTCATTGATTAGCCGCTCGAGCTTCGTCGTATCGAGGCTGAACATCCCGGCGATCAAGCCAAGCGCATAAATGTTCTTGCCCTTGTCACGGGCAGTGCCGCCGATCGCCTCGACTGTCAGGCTGGAGATGGCGATACCAATGTGCCGATACTTGGTCAGCCATTCTTCACACGGTTCCACGTGGTCACTGTCGTAAACCAGAATGCCCCCCTTGGTGAGGTTATTGACATGATTATCGTATGAGTGCTGGTAAAAGGCAAAAAGCACGTTGGCTTTGTCACCGGGGCTCAGCACCTCACCGGAGCCAAGGCGCACCTGAAAAATGGATGCTCCTCCCGAGATGGTCGACGGGATCGTCATCATGGTCATGACCTCTCGCTCGCGCCTCCCCGCCAACCGCGCCAAGAACCCACCGATGGACTGGATCCCGTCTTGGGAGTTACCAGCGAGTCGAATCGTCGCTTCAGAAATATCGGATGCCCGGGAATCGTTCCCGTTATTGGCCTCCGAAACAGTCGTCTCGCTCATCGAGAATATGAAATAAATTTGCCCCATCCGCCCCCAAGAGGTGGGGACGACGGCGGCGAAAGTAGCAATCTTTTTGGACGTGTCAAACGATTATCCATTCTAATGGAAAATATTTCATTTACTTCTCCACCATGATCGTTCCGAGCATGAACTTGGCCAAGTTCACTCCTCCATCCCACCCCGGATCAGGGCCATCAATCCGCCGTACTCCGTGGCTGATTCGAACTGCGGAAACTCCGCCTTCACGCCGTCCGGAGGCCGGAACAGATAGCCGGTGTCAGCCTCACCGAGCATCGTCGTGTCATTGTACGAGTCGCCAGCGGCAATCACTTTGTAATTCAGCCCACGAAACGCCGCCACGGCTCTGCGTTTCTGGTCCCGCTGCCGCAGCCGATAGTTGGCCACGCGCCCTTCCCCGTCGATCTCTAGCTGGTGGCACAACAGGGCCGGCCAGGCCAGTTGCCGCATCAGCGGCGCGGCAAACTCCTCAAACGTATCCGACAGGATGACCACCTGCGTGATCGAGCGCAGCTCGTCGAGAAACGCCCGGGCGCCATCCAGCGGAGCGAGCGTTCCAATTACCTCCTGAATGTCTGCCAACTTGAGGTCGTTCTCGGCGAGGATGGCCAAGCGGCCGGCCATCAACTCGTCGTAGTCCGGGATATCGCGAGTAGTCAGCTTGAGCTGCTCGATCCCGGTCTTCTGGGCAAAGGCAATCCAGATCTCCGGAACCAGTACCCCCTCGAGATCCAACGCGACGATGATTTGTTGCTTCATAGCTTTGCGTACCCTCAAGTGAAAACAGCGCGCACGGTTGTCCGCGCTGCCGCCAAATCAATCAAGCCGAAACGCATCTGGCCAAGCGCTTGGCTACTAGACACCCTGTTGCTTTTTGCACAGAAGTGAAAAGATTGGACGGCCACCCGCTGGTTCTTGCTTGTCCAGGCGCTGGGCTAATTTAAACAGGCGAACAGTCCATTTTGTTTCGCAAACCCGATGTAAGGGCGCTCCCATCCGGGCTTGACTGTGCGAACCGGCAGGCAAGCCAGAATGCATGGTACAGAAAATGCCCTTGCGTGGCCCACCTGTCAGCGAGCAGTCGGAGTGAACCATTGACATCACTGACATAGCAGGGAGTCGTGCGAGCAGAAAGGCCCGGTCATTGAGTTTTAACCAAAAAAGACTTGATAACCCATGGCATAAGCACCCCTAATGGGCGAGGGCCTAAAGCAGGCCCTTGTTTTGTCGCTTGGCATGGTACCAAGCGGTTTGGCGCATTTTCACCTATACTATCTATCATGAGCAAAGCAAAACTCGAATACATCTGGCTGGACGGCTACAAGCCGACCCAAAGCCTGCGAAGCAAGACCAAGGTCGAGACCGATTTTGGTGGAACATTGGAAGACTGCCCCGTGTGGTCATTTGACGGCTCATCGACCGAGCAGGCTGAAGGCAGCGACTCCGATTGCCTCCTGAAGCCGGTTGCCCTGTTCCCGGACCCCGACAAGGTCGGTACTGATAACTGGCTGGTCATGTGCGAAGTTCTCAACGCCGACGGCACCCCACATGAGTCTAACGGTCGCGCCACCATTGACGACGACGATGATGATTTCTGGTTCGGCTTCGAGCAAGAATACGTCTTGTGGGACACAGACACCAATCTACCGCTCGGCTTCCCGAAGAGCGGTTTTCCCGGGCCGCAGGGCCCATTCTATACCTCTGTCGGTGCTGCCAACGCAATCGGCCGAGACATCGTCGACGAGCATTTGCAAATCTGCCTCGATGCCGGCATCAACGTCGAGGGCATCAATGCCGAGGTGATGATGGGCCAGTGGGAGTACCAAGTGTTCGCCAAGGGCGCAGCCCGATCCGGCGACGAAATCTGGGTTGCCCGATATCTGCTCGAACGTATCGGTGAACGTTATGGGGTCTCCGTGAACCTGGAGCCGAAACCCATTAAAGGTGACTGGAACGGCTCCGGCATGCACGCCAACTTCTCCAACGGAGCCATGCGCGACCAGGGCGGCGAGGATCTCATGAACAAAATTTGTGAAGAGTTCGGCAAAAACATTGCTGAGCACATCGAAGTATACGGTGCCGACAACAACCAACGCCTTACCGGGCTTCACGAAACTCAGTCGATCGATCAATTCTCATACGGAGTCTCCGACCGTGGCGCTTCCATCCGCATTCCGGTAGGCACTATTGACGGTGGCTGGAAAGGCCGCTTAGAAGATAGGCGTCCAGCGTCCAACGGTGATCCGTACAAAATTGCGGCCGTCATCATCAAGACCACCAAAAAGGCTCTGGCTTAAGACCGACCTCAATCCCTTTAAACATAAGACCGGCGAACAATCGCCGGTCTTTTTTTGTTGGCCAAATACCCTATCCCGCTTGGCCGAGTGCTTGTTCCCTCGTCATCAATTACCTTGTTGAGCAACAGTGTCAATCAGGCGAACCGCGATCACGACCGACAGCAAAAGCAGAAGGAGCCCCGAAACATGGGAAAACCGGACGAGTGTTTTGTCGGAGAAGCGGTTTCGCACCCTTGCACTACCGAATACGAGTATCAAGAACCAGGCAGCAATGCCCAAGCCGGCACCGGCGACGCAGGACATGCGGCTTTGCCATGCAGACTGCAATGTCCCGTTAGCCAGCAGCACCGCCGAGATCATAATCCAGAACAGGAGCACGTTGGGGTTCACCAGCACCCGGACAAAGCCGGTCCAAAACATGGTGTGGGGATGCAGCCGCTGCTCAATCATTCGGGCGCGTTTTCCCTGAACAGTCACGGTGTCCGTCAGCAGGTATCGGATTCCAAAAAAGGTCACCGCAAGAAAACTGATCAACTCCACCGTTGCACGGAGCGTGGAATTCTCAAACAGATTGGCAAACCCGCCAAACGCAATGACACAATAAATCATCTCCATCAGCAGCGCGCCCAACGCGATGATTAGCGCCCGTGTCCGCCCAGTGTGGATGCCCTCCTCCATGATGGCGACGTTGATCGGCCCCACCGGCACCGCGCACACAAAACCGGTCAGTGCCCCCGCACCGACGGCCAACACATAGTCCATAGGACTCATTTGCAGGCGGCACCGGGCTTATTCGTCGTCAAAGTCTTCCTCAATTTCCCTCCTCAGTTTTCGTGACAAGCGAGGTCGCACAAACCCGTAAACCAGATACGACGTGAAGATCAGCGGCAGCACGATTGGCACGAGGTATTTCCACAAAAAAACAAAGCAAGCTACCACCACCACCGCGCCGACAAACTTGGCGAACGGACGCCGTGAGCGGAAATCCAGTTTCTTGAACGAGGGATACTTGATCTCGCTGACCATCATCACCGACAGGAACACCAGCACCACCAACAGCACCCAGCGCCACGAACTCGTGGGTAGGTTCTCTGCATCAAGCCAGACGAGAAACATCGTCAACGAGGCTACCATCGCCGCGGAAGCCGGGATGGGGAAACCGAGAAACTCCCGGCTGTTCCCGGAGTCGGGCATCACCGACAGACAGTTGTAGCGGGCTAACCGAAGTGCGCCGCAAAGCAGGTAGACCGATGCCACCACCAGGCCAAGTGTCTCAAAGTCGTGCAGAATCACCCGCTGCATCAGGAACGCCGGCGCGGCTCCAAACGAAATAATGTCCGCCAGTGAGTCGAACTGGAGCCCAAACGGGCTTTCCTTCCCGATCAGGCGCGCGATTCGTCCATCCAGCGCGTCAAACACAAATGCCCCCAGGATCAGCCAAAGGGCGTTCTTGATTTTCTCAATGTCCGTCAGGCTGAAAACCGGCCCCTCCGACCCGGTCGGGTCGGGCACCACCTGCACAATGAACGTCAGCGCAAGGAATCCGCACAGCAGGTTGCCTGCAGTCATCAGGTTGGGGAGTAAATAAATGCGCAACCGCTCCCCGGTGGCAGGTGTGTCCGGCAACGATTCTGGTATTTCGTCGCTCACGATACTGCAGACGCCTCGCTGGAATGCACACGATCCTTCCAGACGTAACGGAACATCACCGTGCGCAGCGCCGCGGTCAACGGAATGGCCAGCACGCCGCCCATGATGCCCCCCAAAAGAGTGGTGCCCACCATCACGGCGACAATGATCGTGAGTGGATGCAGCCCTACCCGGTCTCCGATGATCTTGGGCGAGATGAATAGCCCCTCCATTGTCTGCACCGCCGCGAACACAACTAAAACGAGAATCGGCTTGAGCCAACCGTCGTCTGGCACAAATTGAATCATTGATAGGACGAACGCTGGGATGATGCTCAACGCCACCCCGAGATACGGGATGATGCTCAGCAACCCGGCCATAACACCCAGCAGGATCGCGTATTCCAGGCCGATCACCAGAAAACCAGTCGTGAGCAGTACCCCCACGCACATCGCCACCAGGACCTGGCCGCGGAAAAATACAATTAGGCAGTCGTTGATAGAGTGCAGCACAAACACAATCTCCTCCTTGACCCGCGACTCGTGCACTGGCAGATAATCGGTCCAATTCCGCTTGATGCCCCGTTTCTCGAGCAGGAAGTAAAACACATACACCGGCACCAGGGCCAAGCCAGCCAGAAATCCAAACAACGACATGACTTTCTTTAACTGCTCCAGGCACCAGGTCGATATTTTCGCCACAGCATCAACCATAAACTCCCGCACCTTCTCGTTGGTCACACCGACATTCTTCATCCACTCCCGCGGCATCTCGAACCAGACCGGCTTGGCCGGTGCATTGGTGGACGTGTTGGTCGGCTTGGCGGGATCGCCCGTTTTGACGATCGAACTCACGCTTACCTGAAACTTCTTGGCTTGTTTCGGGAACTCTGTCGTGAGTTCGTTCACCTGCGAAATCAACGACGGCACCACCGAAGCCACCACTCCCCCCACCAGCAGCACAGCGATGCAGAAAACCAGAATAATCGCATTCTGGCGCTTGAAGCCGCGTTTCTTCTGAAACCAATCAACAATCGGGTCGAGCAAATAGGCGATGACCCCGGCAATCGCCAGCGGGATGAGCACCGAGGACAGCGCATTGACCACCCATCCCACCCCAAGGGTCAACAGAGCGATTAGCGCCAGCAGAACCCCCACAGCCAGCGCCGTGACCGAGGTCCAGAGGATCTTGGCCTGCTTCTCGGTTGGTGGAGGGTATGCCATGGAAACTTATTCCTGCCCCAGTTCGACGGCCCGCTCCGTCGCCGAGCGCACGGCGTTGATGAGCGCATTGCGCACGCCGCCCTCCTCGAGTTCGTGCACGCCTTCGATCGTCGTGCCGCCCGGGCTGCAAACCATGTCCTTGAGCTCACCGGGATGCTTGCCGGTCTCGAGTACCATCTTCGCTGCGCCAAGCATTGTCTGCGCGGCCAACCGGGTGGCGATGTCACGCGACAGACCCGCCGCCACGCCGCCATCGCTCAATGCCTCGATGATCGTGTAGCCGTACGCCGGCCCACTGCCGCTCAAGCCGGTCACCGCATCGATCAGGCTCTCCTTAACCTCGTAGGCCACACCGACGGCGCACAGCAGCCGCTTCACCAACTCGCCGTCGTCTGACGTTGCCGCTTGGCCAAGCGCGTAGCCGCAGGCGCCCTCGCCAACCAATGCCGGCGTGTTGGGCATTACGCGCACCACCCGCGCGAGTCCACCGCACGCCTCGTCGAGCTTGGCCAGGCGCACGCCGGCCAGGATCGAAATCACGAGATAGCTCCCGTCAAACTGGTCGCGCACCGTCTCCGTTGCCTCGTCGAGTTGATGCGGCTTGAATGCCAAAAAAATAACCTTGGCCTTGGCCAGTACGTCGGCGTTCGAATCAGTCGTTTCGCAACCGACCGCCTGGCCGAAAGCCTTGCGCCCGGCCGGAACCGGATCACTGGCGATGAGGTTCTCCGGCGCAACCAAGCCCGAGTCGACGAAGCCTCTGGCCAGGGCGGCCGCCATTCTGCCAGCGCCAATGAACCCGATGATGGGCGTCTCATTCACGCACGTCCCTTATCAAATTTCTTCCCTGTCGTAAAGATAAATTGCCCGTGTGCGTCACCGTCCCAGCCTTGCCTTCAGTCCGGCAAACTTGTCAGCGTACCGCTTGGCCAGGCGTTCGAGTTCGTCCCAGTTCTCACCGGCGATAATCTCCTTTTTCAACAAGGCTGAGCCGGTGCCCAGGGCCACCGAGCCGGCGGCGAGAAACGCATCCATCGTATCAAGATTCACTCCACCGGTGGGAATAATTTTCAGGTGCGGCAGTGGCGCGAGTAGCGACTTTATATAGCCAGGGCCAAGCGTGTCGGCTGGGAATATCTTGATGAAATCCGAGCCGGCCTCGTACGCCGCCTGCGCCTCGGTCGGCGTGTAGGCGCCCAGCATCACCGGACGGTCCAACGCATGCGCCGCCTCAACAAGCGACGGCCGGACGATCGGGCTGACGATGTACCTCGCCCCGGCGTCGATCGCAGCCCGGCAGGTGTCATCGTCGATCACCGTTCCGACGCCGAGCAGGATCTCGTCGCCAAGCTCGCGATCGATCGTCCGGACGGCCTCGAGCGCGTTGGGGATGCTCATTGTCAACTCCACAGCCCGGATGCCTCCACCGACGAGGGCCTGGGCCAACGGCAGCGTCCACTCGGGTCGAGGAACGCGCACGATGGCCACCAGTCCCTCGGCCTCGATCCCCGAGACGATCTTCTCCCGGTCGCTCACTTGGTTTTCTGGAACCACTTGGCGCCAGCCTTGATGTTGTGCTTTACCGAGTCGAGCCGTATTATGAACGAGGCAAACGCCGGCTCCACAAGTTCGAGCGTATGCGGAATCTGCACTCCGTCCACTTTTTTGTAGTCACAAAAAATCACCTTGTTAGTCACCTCCTGCCCTTATATCTCGGCGGTGGAGGTAACACCGGCGAGCGGCCATGTCGCGGCATCAAGATGGAACATGTCTACCGCAGCGGCTGAGTAACGCTTGATTGTCATTTTCATCTGGACAGCGGCAGTCTGTGGCTTGGCGTACGGTTTGGCAATGAACTTCGCGCTTGTAAGCCGTCCGCAAAACAAGTAGGAAATCCGAGCCGGGTATCGGTGTTGGGTGCATATCATGGAGCTCGCTGATTTTCTCACCAAGGAACAGGTTGTCACAGACTTGAAAGCCTCCGATCGCTGGGAGGCAATCGAGGAACTGATTGATTTGCTGGTCGATAGTGGACAGATCAAACCCGACCACCGCGAGGCGATTATCTCCATCGTCAAGAAACGCGAGACCTCGATGAGCACCGGCATTGGCTTCGGGATCGGCATCCCGCATGCCTCGACCGACCTGATCGACAACGTCACCGGCGCGTTTGGCCGCAGCAAGGACGGTGTGAATTTTGATGCGCTCGACAACCAGCCGGTCAACCTCGTGATGCTCTTCCTCGTGCCGCAGGGCCAATTTCAAAAACACCTACACACGCTGGCCAAGATCGCGAAGATGCTGCACAAGAAAGAATTCCGCAAGTCACTCGAGGATGCCGAAGATGCGGCGGAGATGTACCAGATTATCCGCAGCTCGCAAGAGGGCTAAGCCGGTGCCATTTTCCCATTCGGCCAAGCCGACTTGTTCCCGCTTGGTCAAGCGACACGAATCGTGATCCATCTCGTCCTACAGGAAAAACTGCAACAAGCTATCCTCACTCTCATGCCTGGGGCCGACGTCTCGAGCGTCCTTGTCCGGCCCTGCCCTGAGCCGAAGTTTGGCGACTACCAAACCAACGCACTCATGGGCTTGGCCAAGCGCGACCAACTAAACCCGCGTGAACTCGCCGCCCAGGTCGTCGAGCAGCTCAACGTCGCTGATTGCTGCGAACCGGTTGAGATCGCCGGACCGGGTTTTCTTAATTTCCGACTCAAGACCGAAGCTCTCTCCGCAGCCCTCGTCAGTGCCGCCAATGGCGAGCATCTGTTTTACCGCGCTACCACCGAGCCGCGTACCATCGTCATCGACTACTCATCGCCTAACGTGGCCAAGCCGATGCACGTCGGCCACATCCGCTCGACCATTCTCGGCTACACGCTGGCCCGGACCTTCCGGCTGCTCGGTCACAGGGTTGTCACCGATAACCACATCGGCGACTGGGGCACGCAGTTCGGCAAACTACTCGTCGGCTGGAAGGATCATCTCGACAGGGATGCACTTAGCCAGGACGCCCTCGCCGAGATGGAACGCCTCTACAAGCTCGTCAACTCAGCCTCCGACAAGGACGGAAGCGTCCTCACTCGCGCCCGGGGTGAACTTGTCAAGTTACAGGACGGCGACACCGAAAACCTCGCCATTTGGCACGAGATGATCGACCTGTCGCGGCATCAGTTCGACGAGATTTACGGCCGCCTGGGGGTCGAGTTCGACGAAACGCTCGGTGAAAGTTTTTACAACGCCCGCCTCAAGGGCGTCGTTGATGAACTCATCGCGCAAGGCATCGCAGAGGAAAGCGACGGCGCGCAGGTCGTCTTTTTCAACGACCACAAGTCGCTCAAAAAACACCCGGCGATCGTCCGGAAAAGCGACGGTGCGGCCAACTACACCACGACCGACCTTGCGACGCTCGAGCACCGCCAAGACAGCTGGCAGCCGAGCGAGGTCATCTACGTCACAGACGGCCGACAGCAACTGCACTTCCAGCAACTCTTCGAGCTGTATAACCGCTGGAAGCCGGGCCACAGCATGAAGCTCAAACACGTCTGGTTCGGCGCGATCCTCGGTGAGGACGGCAAACCGTTCAAAACGCGCAGCGGCGAGATCGTCCGCCTTTCCGGCCTGCTCGACGAAGCCGAACAACGCGCGTTTGACGCCGTGAGCGAAAAGAACCCCGACCTCCCCGAGGAAGAGCGGCACAACATCGCCCGCGTGGTTGGCATTGGCGCGATCAAGTACGCCGACCTCTCCGGCAACCGCCAGAGCGACTACGAGTTCAGTTGGGACAACATGCTCGCGCTCGTGGGCAATACCGCGCCTTATCTGCTCTACGCCGTCACGCGCATCCGCAGCATCTTCCGCAAGCTCGGCGACGAGTCGCTGACACAGCCCGGGTCGTTCGCGCTTGACCAGACGGAGGAACTCACGCTGGCCAAGCACCTATTGCGCTTCGGCCTCGTACTCGAGCAGGTTATCGACGAGTGCCGCCCAAACTACCTCTGCAATTACATCTACGAACTCGCCGGTTACTTCGCCTCATTTTACGAGAATTGTCCTGTACTCCAGGCCGAAGGCGACATACGCGCACAGCGCCTGGCCCTTTGCAACCTCACCGGCCAAGTGCTGAAAACCGGCCTCGAGACGCTTGGCCTCGAGACCACCGAGCGCATGTAAACCGTGCCGGTGCGGAGCAACAGGTCGACCGACTCCCGCTGGATCACCATCCAAGGAGCGCGGGAGCACAACCTCCGCGACCTCTCAGTTCGCATCCCACGCAACAAGCTTGTCGTCGTCACCGGCGTCAGCGGTTCTGGCAAAAGCACGCTCGCGTTCGACATCCTTTTCTCCGAGGGCCAACGGCGGTTCCTCGACTCGCTCAATGCCTACGCCCGGCAGTTCGTCGAGCAGATGCCCCGGCCCGACGTTGATGCTGTCCACGGCCTACCTCCCACTGTCAGCATCGAGCAGCGCATCTCGCGCGGCGGCGGCAAAAGCACCGTCGCTACCGTCACAGAGATTTACCATTTCATCCGCCTGCTCTACACCAAGCTTGGCGTCATCCACTGCCCCGA
>JAKUOU010000020.1 GCA_022451065.1 Pedosphaera sp.
CAACAGAACGACGAAAATCAGGACAAGGAGGACCAAGACAAAAACGATCAACAACAAGAGCAGCAGCAGCAAAATTAAGGCGACCAAAAAAAACAGGAGCAGGAACAACAGCAGAAAGACCGGCAACAGCAGGAACAACAACAAGACGACGACGAGAAAAAAGAGCAGCAGCAACAGCAATCCGGACAGGATCAGCAGGAGAAAAAAGAAGAACAACAAAAGCAGAGTGCCTCGGGCGAGGAGAACAAAAAGGAACAGCCCCAGCCAAGCCAGGGCCAGGGCCAGGAACAATCCGACGTCGATCCAGCGCAGCCTGATGGCAAGATGACCACGGATCAGGTGCGCCAACTGCTCGACAACCTCAAGCAAAAGGAACGCTCGCTGATTTATCGCCCCGTCCAAAAAGGCAAGGCACGCAGCCGGGGAATAACCAAGAATTGGTGAGATGAGCAGGATCTTTGCTTTCAACTTTGCATTGCTGTTTGTGTCGAATGCGCTTGGCCAGGAGGTCAGCGCCAGCCTCGACCGTGCTGCCACGTCGATCGGCGAGAGCGTCACCCTGTCCATCACCTGCACCAACTTTTCCCCTTCGTCCCAGCCGACGCTGCCTTCGATTCCCGGCCTGCGCTTTGCCAACGCCGGAACCTCCCGGCAGTTTCAACTGGACAACGGCAAGCGAACCTCTTCCTACACGTTCAAAGTCCTGGTCACGCCGCTCAAGCCCGGCAATTACACGCTGTCCCCGATTCAGGTTCGGCACAAGGCCGGCCTGCTCAAGCCCAAGCCGCTCACGCTCCGTGTGTTGCCCGCCGGGGAACAACCCAAGGGCAGCAACGCTCTGTCGCAATATGCCTACGTCCGCCTGCTGCCCACCAAGACGACTGCCTACGTCGGCGAGGTCATACCAATCGAGATCCAGCTCCATTACATCGACGGCGTCAACGTGCAGATGCCGGAACTGATTGCCGACGGCTTCAACGTCGCCGCCTTCCCCAAACACACGCAGTCACGGATGCAGAAGGGCAACCAAATCTATCAGGTGCTGACTTTTCGTACCGCTGCCGTGCCGGTCAAGGCGGGTGAACTCCAGCTTGGCCCGGTGAAACAAAGCATGGTGTTGCGCGTCCGCCAAAAACAAAACCGGCGGAGTCCGTTCAACGATCCGTTTGACGGTTTCTTCAACCGCTACCAACAGAAACCTGTTAATCTAGAGGCCAAGGCGCAACCAATCACAGTCAAGCCACTGCCCAACGCGAACAAGCCGGCCAGCTTTAACGGCGCAGTTGGCCGTTACACGATGCAGGCAACCTTGTCGCCGCTTGAGGTGACGGTTGGCGACCCGGTCACGGTGAATGTCCGGATCTCCGGCCAGGGAGCCATCGAATCACTCAACCTGCCCAAGCTCAACTGGCCCGGCTTCAAGAGCTACGAGCCGTCTGTCACCACAAAAAAAGATAATCCTCTCGGCCTGCTGGGATCGAGGGTATTCGAGCAGGTCGTGATCCCCGAGAACGACAAAATCGCCGAGGTGCCGCGCATCGAGTTCTCCTTTTTTGATCCGGTCACGAGCCGGTACCGCGTATTGGCTAAAGGACCGTTTCCTTTGAAGGTTAAACCGGGTGATAAACCGGTCGCCCCGGTCGTCGACGGCATCAGGACGCAGGAAACCGTGGAGCCGGACGCACCCCCGCAAACCGATATCCTGACCATCAAGCACCACCTGGGCTCGCTTGCCCAAGCGACGCCGCTCATCGCCCGACCCAGCTACTGGATGCTGCAGTCCATCCCCCTACTGCTCTGGCTTGGCGCGCTGGCGTGGCGGCGAAAAACCAACGCGCTGGCCAACAACCCAAGGTTGCGCCGCGAGCTGCAGGTGGCCGAACGCACCCGCGCCGGCCTGGCCAAGCTCGATGCCCTGGCCGATGGCGGCGAGGTCGGCGAATTTCACGCTGAGTTGGCGGATTTGCTTCGCGAACAAATTGGATTGCAGCTCGACATCCCAGCCAAGGGGATCACCGGCGATATCATCCACAGCCCAGCCGCACACAAACGGCTCAGCGAGGATACCAGGGGCGACATCCGGAAATTGTTCACCGCGAGTGACCAGGCCAGCTACGCCGGCTCGCAGACCACAGGGGAAATGAAAGCCAATCTCGCCCTACTCAAGGAGTTGTTTCACTCCCTAAAATGAACCCTCGCCATCGCCCATGCCAACCCCGAATCCGGCTTGGCCAATCGCTTGGCCTGCTCGCCGGAGTCCTGCTCTTTGCCGACTCGAGCCCGGCCAGTGAGGCGCAGTTCGAGGAGGCCAACCTCCTGTACGAAACCGGCCGATTCCCGGAGGCCGCTGCCCTGTACCGAGCCGCCGCCACGAACGGGGTTTCCGCCAACCTCCTGTTCAACCTTGGCAACGCGCACTTCAAGGCCGGACAACTTGGCCAGGCGATGGCCGCCTACCAACGATCGCTGCGGCTCGATCCGCGCAACCCCGAGACCCGGGCCAACCTTAGCTTCGCGCGCGAGCAGGCCAACACACAGCCGCCGACGCTGAGTTTGCGCCAACGCTGGATGCGCGTGCTCTCGCTTGGCGAGTGGACTGCCCTCGCCTCGATGGTGATCACCCTGTTTTTACTCCTGCTGGCGATGAAACAACTGAAGCCGGAAGCGTTCGTAGGAAAACCGCTTTGGATTCGGCTCCCCGCAACGGGCGTTGTGGCTACCGCGCTCCTGTTGGCCATGGCCGCATCGGATTACTTCTCCGATAACCACGCGTTCGTCAGCGTGGAAAAGGCGACAGTCCGCAACGGACCGCTGGAGGAATCGCCGGAGTCATTCAAGGCCACCGACGGAACAGAACTGCTCGTGCACGATCGAAAGGGGGACTTCCTCGAAGTCGAAAGCCTCCTCGGCTTAAAAGGGTGGATTCACTCGGGCGATGTCGAACTGCTAACGCCCTGAAAGAGGTGAAGGAACCGGCGCGTTATTGGCTCTCCCGGCTGGGGACGCGCCGGATGCCTGTCCGCTCCTCACGCACGCTCTCGGCTTCTACTTTCTCCAATGTCGCTCGTGCGACAGCCAATTCCTCCTCACTCAATCGGCCGTCGCCATCCTCGTCACTTTTGCGCAAAATACCCCTGCGTGAGGACCCTCCTTCATCACGCCGCATATCCCGATTACGATCGCCGCGACTGCTGCGTGAACGAGTCAAATACCCCATCAACGAACCCATATCCTTGAACTTTCCGGCCTCGACCTGCTTGGAA
Organism: Pedosphaera sp.; assembly: GCA_022451065.1. GTDB lineage: Bacteria > Verrucomicrobiota > Verrucomicrobiia > Limisphaerales > UBA1096 > UBA1096. Next base: position 3,264 of record JAKUOU010000020.1, read on the forward strand.
AGCGCGGCACGCTCGTCGGTGCCCAAGCGGCCATCCTTGTTTACATCATACTCGTCATTAATTTCTCTGAAACGCCTGTCCACCCAATTTCGGGCAGCGTTAAATTCCTCCTCATTCAGTTCATCGTCCCCGTCCTTGTCAAAGCGAGCGACAATCGGGTCAGGATAACGAAACTGGCGCCGCTCCCGCCTCGGACTGGGCCTGAGTCTGTCGGTTCGGATGACTTCACGCTCGGCTACACTAAGACGCCCGTCCTTGTTGGCGTCATACTTGGCCAAAAGGCTTTTGTACACGGACGACTTTTCCTCTGCCTTGACCAAGGGCAGTGCTGCTGCCAGTGCTAGTAATGCGATGGAGACACAGTTCAATCGGTTTGGCTTCATTTCTTCAAATTCTTGGTGACCTGTTTTTCCTTAACCTCGAAGGGCAACTCGTCGATTGCACTCCATTCGCCCTCAAACAACACGCGCACTTTTACAACGCTCGTTTTGCCGAGGCGCACGGGGCGGTCGTATTTTTGAGCCACTGGCGAAATCTTCCCTCCGACCAAGCGCGGGTCCGAGCCATCGAGCGTGTAGTACACCTCACCCTGTGCAGCGGACATCTCCAGTTCGAAGCCCTGGTCAATTACACCCCCCCGCTTGACCAGGCGGGCGGACTCGAGATCGGGAATCAAACCATGCTTCCAGAGTTGATCAACGACAACCCCCGACCTCTCCGGGATGTACTCGTTAAACCATCGGTCTACCTCCGGCTGCCAATCGTCGTCCAGCGTGCGGGGCCTGTTGCCCGAGCCTCCACGGGAAGGAGGCGCCCAATTGCTGCTATGGGGATTGCCCCACCGGGCAGACTCCCCGATGACAGCCAAGCGCAATTCCGCGACTCGCTTGTTCAACAGGCTAGCCACGGACTCGGGAGTCAACGTCCCTCCATAGTTGAAATGTTTGTGGACACGATCGACCACTCGCTGGCGGAACTCCGCGTTATGTAGGCACTGTTGCCAGATCCATTGCGGGTTGCTGCGCGCATACTCGTCGCCGGCCGGGTACGGGCCAGTACGGTCCTCGTTGATCTTCAAAAATGTGTGCTCCGCATCCCACACATAATACCGGAAGCCCTCGTCGCCATTGCGGTTACGGATGCCGTACCAGTTGTTGGCAGATCGATTCGCCCCGAAGGAGGTGATCGGCGCATCAAGGTTGCCGCCGTAAAAGATCACAAGCATGTAATCGATTAGGTTATCTGGGTCGAGCAGCACCTCGTAATCCGAGTTGCGCGTCCCGTCTGGGTGGTTGCCCAGAATTTTCTGGTATGCCGCATTGGTCTCAACCCCCTCCTTGCAGACCTTCCACAACCTCCCCCAGGCATCGAGGTTGCCGTCCGTGGCGAACAAACCGTACTGAGTGTTCCCCTGCCCCTTGCCCCGGCCCCGCCCGATCTTGATCACGTCGAAATCATCCGCCTTGCCCTTGAAATAGGAACCGCCAAAGGAGGCCTCCGGACGCTCACAGGCGTTGAAAAGGCCCCAGTACTGGCCGTTGATGTAGAGGTGGCAGAAATAGCCACGGGCTGTGGACTGCCCCATGGCCAACTGCAGGTCGCGGTTGAACTGGTCCCGCATAAATGTACAACGCGGATCGTAGCTCAAGCTCCACGAGTAGTTGCTAAACGTACGCAGGTCGAGATTGTCGAACTCCTGCGCTGCTGTCTTGCCAAACACGGGATACTTCAATTTTGCAGGGCCATACTCGCTCCGGAAGAAAAAGCGGAAGGCATGTTTGGCATTGCTGGTCATGCGACTGAATCCGCCACGTATGCGGATACCGCAGTTCTCCTGAAAACCCTCCTGGTTCTCATCCCGTATCAACTCAAGCGAGCAGGTTCGTTCCCAGTCCCGTCCATCCTCCTTGGCTCTGGCATAAATGCCATCCTCCCCAAACAGATCCTCCAGATCCATTACCAACGAATAGCTTGGGATCACTCTCAGCCCCTTGAAAATCTTGTCTCGATACCGCTCGTCGTTGACCACACGTTGATCCATCCCATAGTCCACCCGATTGGCCCCCCACTCGTAGTGGAACCCAGGCGGCGGCAGCCCGTCCGGCGACTGCCGGACAACATCCTTGAGAAATATGTAGGTCTGCGTGACCACCTTCGTCGGCTTGTAGCTCGGCTTGAATGCCGCCGCGCGGATCACCGTGGTTTTGCCAACCGTCAACGCGCCGTTCAGCACCTGGCCGCTGCCCTCGGTTGGCACCGACCCGTCAGTCGTGTAACGCACCACGGCACCCGGCGTTTGGGATGAGATTACCAACTCGAACGGTTTCTCTTGAAAACCGTGAGGCTGACTGAAGACGAGCTTGGCCACCTTACCGCCCAGAGTTTGCCCGTTGGGCGCGCCCGGTGTCGGGCGAAGGAAAAAAACCGGCCCAGCGATCACCGAGGCCGACGACGCGCCATTCGGCTGCCAGTCCGCCGGGATGCCGTAGGAGACATCATCCCGCTGTTTGGGATACTTCATCACAAAATGATGCGCCACCGTCCGCCCATCTGGCTTAACAAGACCAAGATACTCTCCGCCCGCGCCCAGCCTGAAATTAGCATGCAATTCCTGGTCCGGCCTGGACCGGTCAGTCCCAGAGGCGAACACCAGCAGATAACCGCCAGCCTCAATCTTGACGGCGGGGAAGGTCCACTTGGCTAAGTCCGCGGCGTCATCGGTCAGCGTCCAGCCGGCCAGATCGATTATGGTGTTGCCGGCATTGTGAATCTCGATCCAGTCCGATCGATCGCCATTGGCATTCACAAGGCCCTTGTCGTTGACCGTAAGGAATTCGCTAATGATCACCCGACCCTTGGCCTGGCCAAGTGAACCCACCAAAAAGGCCAGCAGGAGCATCAAAATGACGCGGAGTTGTTGCATAGAAGACACAGTACGAATGTGATAAAGGAAAAGTTTCACTTGCCCGAGCGACGAGTGAAAGAAAAAAGACGCCGGAAAGTCTGGGCCTAATTTCTAACAATTCAGAATTAGCGCGATTTCAGGCGGAAAAACTGGCTCGTTTGCTCTGAACTCATTCTTACCTCAAAAGTTGCCGCCACATTGTCGGGATTCACTTCACGATCCGTCTTCCATTCAACCAAATTTTTACTCCGTTGCAATTGATAGGTTCGGCCCGGAACGGCGTCGAAACTTAACGTGAATTTACCGTCAGCGATAGCGGCCAACAGAAGCTTCGTCGCTGGGTTGGGCAGTTCACTGGATTTAAATTTCATTTCATCCAGCCAAAGGGAGCTGTCCAGTCCGTCATTTTTAGGTCCCTGCAAAAAAAGAAAAGAAACCGTGTGCTGCCCTTCCGGAATGACCAGTTTATAATCCGTCCAGTCGACTTCCTCATCCCGAACCGTCACTTGACCCGTATCCCAAATTGACGATTCACCGATGAACGCCCGGAAGATCTGTAAATCCCCTTCGATCTTGGCTTTGAAAGTGAGTTCACCCGGGCCCTTTAGCCTAGTTTTCAGCTCGGCATAAACCACGGAGCCCCCCCAGTCCGGCAATCCTGTGACAAGCAATGCATCCTCGCCATCGGAAGACTCCTCTGTTTGCAGAACCCATTTAAATCTACTGCTGCTGGCAAAACTTGCTCTTGCAAAATCAAGGGCTTCACTCAAATCTGAATTGCCCTCTCGGTCGAGCGTCAGTTGTGCAACATCACTACGGGTTTCCCCATTTGCGTTTTTGGCAATAATCCAATACTCACCTTCATCACCAGGCAAAATTGTCCCGAGAACTAACCTGTCGTTTGTCTCACCAGATAGAGGTATTCCATTATGGTACCATTGATATTCCGGTATCGGCCACCCATCAGCCACTCCGCGAAAAACAATCTCACTCAAGTCATTAACATCCACATTCTTTGGGTGGATGAAAAATTTCGGCGCAGCATTTTTAGAACGACCCAGCTTCACTTTGTTGATTACTCTACGGAAAGCAGCAGAACCTTCATACCCGATGTGCTTGTAGATCACCTCCCATTGCTTGTAGTCGCTATTTCCTGCAACACCGTTGANGATTACAAATAATGGGATATAACCTTCCTCATNAAACTGGCCATAGGCCACTCCCTGCAGATCATCGGCGGATAGTTTCAAACCTGAATCCTTGATAAACTGATCGGTCCTATCGGGATAACTGGCCTCGGTATTGACCGCAATCACTGTCACCGGCACACCATACTTGTTCCCTTCCCGTTCCTTAAAATACTGGTAGATATTCTTCTCGATATCGGGCGACGAAGTGCGGCATGGCCCGCACCACCAGGCAAAAAAATCAAGTACAACCACGTGCCCCTCATAATCGCTCAACCTGAGCGGTTCACCTGTTTCGCGGTTGGTAATTTCAAAATCCCATGCCACATCACCGACCCTGGTAATTTGCGCCTGGCCAAGTACTTGGCCAAGTAGGAGGGATGCTCCGAGTGCAAAACTATATAAAACACCAGAAAAGCGCGAAATCCGATAACACCTCAATTGTTTAGAAATGGTACGCATGGTTTGGCTCTCCATCAGTAAAAGATCAGCTATCTCCTCTATATAGATTTCAAATCAAGAATGATCTCTTGCAACAAACTCTGTAGTCAAAAAAAACGCCGGAAAAATCCCGGCGCTCGACTTAATTATTTAAGGTGCGGTTTATTCACCTCCGCGGCGGTTACCACGACGGCGGCGCTCGGTATTTTCACCACCCCGGCCTCCTTGGCGACGATCGGAAGCACGGTTGCCACGCCGATCGCTGTCACGGTTGCGACTGCGGCTGCGCTCACCCCGTTCAGAACCACCCTGGCCTCCTTGACGACGGTCGATGGCACGGTTGCTCTGGCTGATTCGCTTCCTCAATGCCGCCATGCGTTCATTAGCTTGTTTTTCTGTTATTTTGCCGGCTTTCATCGCATCACTAATTTGCTTGCGGGCTGTCGCGATACGCTGACGGCCTGGGTCGCTTTCACTGGCCCGGTCGCTTTCACGGCCGGACTGTTTCCTTAACGCGGCTGTCGCAGCTTTGCGTTCGGTCTCGTTCAACTTGCCGTCGCCATCCTTGTCGAACCGTTTCACGATGGCTTCGCGTGACGGCCGGTTGCTCTTTTTAGCTGCCGTTTTTTTCGCCTCTGCTTGAACAATATTGAGGCTGCCGGTGAGTAAAGCAACGGTGGCGAATATTCCTATATTCTTTATTTTCATATCATATCCTTTCTATTTCTAGTTAATGAATCTTGTCATTCATACTCTATGACTATTCTAGTTAACGCCTGTCAGACGAAAAAGTTACAAAATATCACCCGGCAACCTTTTTACCCATTGACGCCGCTTGGCCAAGCGCACTTAATTGCGGCATGAAACAGCGGCTGACCGGGTTTACCCTGATCGAATTGTTGGTGGTCATTGCTATCATCGCCATTCTTGCCGCCCTGCTCCTGCCGGCCTTGGCCAAGGCCAAGGAACAGGCCTCCAGCGCCGCCTGCCAGTCCAACCTCCGACAGATCACGCTGGGCACGATCTACTACTGCGACGACCACGACGGACGGATGCTGCAGGTGCTTGGCCCATCCAAGCCGTACTGGTTCCACGCCATCGCGCCGTACCTCGGCGACAAGCGTTACGTCAAGGATCCGCAAGCCGCCTACAACGGCTCGATGAAAACGATAATTTGCCCGGCAGTCAAAACCCGATCGAAGGGAACCAAGGCCGGCCTGCCGCGCGGCGACAACAAGACGAGCTGGGCGTACTGGTGGGGCAACTTCGGCAAGTCTTACGCCGAAGGAAGCTACACGATCAACTCGTTTATGCAGGATCCAAACGGCAGCTACTACGCACCAAAAACCGCTGACGAAAAAAAGAAATACTGGGAGCAGTTTTCCAACGCCACCTCGGAGGTTCCCATATATGGGGATGGCAACTGGGTCGACTCGTGGCCCCGGCCCGACAATGCACCGCCTCCAAACTACTCCGGATCGTACTCCGACAACGGCATGCGCCGATTCTTTGTTAACCGCCATAACTTCGGCATCAACGCCGGCTTCGCCGACGGCCATGTGGACAAAGTCACGCTGCGCGGTTTGTGGGATCAAACTTGGTACAAAGGCTACATCCTAACTCGTGAACCCAAATTGCCCCGGCGATAATTCACACCGTGTTCCGGCTTGCACTTCCCCGCAATTCTGTTTCGGTTCCTCACGCCGGATGAAACCGACAGTCATCATTCTTGGAATTGCTTTTGCAAGTGCGCTTAGCCAGGCGCATTCTGATAGTTGGAGCCAATTCCGTGGCCCGAACGGCTCCGGAGTGGCGAAGGACAGCAGGCCGCCAATCGAACTCGGCGCAGCCCAACTGGCTTGGAAGGCAACACTGCCACCCGGCCTGTCATCGCCGGCGCTATCGGATAAGCGCGTTTTTCTCACCGGCTTGGCCAAGGGCAGGCTCGTCACCATCGCAATCAACAAAGCCAACGGCAAAATCATCTGGCAAAACCAGGCACCAAAGGTAGAACTCGAAAAGGTTCACAAAGCCAGCCACCCCGCCGCACCATCAATGCTCGTCGATGATGATCGGGTGTTTACTTACTTCGGCTCATACGGACTGCTCTGCTACAACCTCGACGGTAGGGAACTTTGGAAAAAACCGATCCCCACACCAAAGACACTTTACGGCATGTCCACCTCCCCGATCGTCCACGGCGAACATCTCATCATGGTTTTGGATAACGACACGAATCTCCCCGGCAGCCGGTTGAGCCAGTCTAAAATCGTCGCCTACAACAAAACCAACGGCGATGTCGCCTGGGAAATTCCCCGCCCATTTCACCGCAGCGGTTGGTCCACTCCGATGATTTGGAAACATGACCGCAGCACCGAACTCGTCGTCCTAGGCAACGGCCGCGTGAGCGGTTACGACATGAAAACCGGTGTGCAGAAATGGTTTGTCCCGGGCTTCTCCCGTGAAACCATTTCAACACCGGTCGCCGGCAATAACGTTCTTTACGTCTCCTCCTCGAAACTCGGCGGTGGTGCGGACATCCAGCCCGATCCGTTGCCGTTTTGGGAGGCCGTCATTCGTTTCGACAAAAATAGTGATGGCAAAATTGAACGCAAGGAAATGACCGGCCACTTCACTTTTCCAATCCGACCCGAACTTCCGCTCGGCCATCCCGGCTACGGCATCCCGTTACCGGACGACAAGCGCCGCCGTCAGGAACGGCTCGACGGGATGTTCCGCGGCACCGACCGCAACCGAGACGGCTTTTGGAGCAGGGAGGAATTCATGTCGAATATGCGCGGCGGCCGCGGCAAGCCGTTGCTCATCGCCATACGCCCTGGAGGTCAGGGCGACGTCACCGACACGCATCTAAAGTGGGAACTTAATCGGAGCATCCCTGAAATCCCCTCTCCGTTACTCTACAGTAATCTCATCTATATGGTTCGAAACGGCGGCCTTCTCGCAGCAGTTGATGCCACCAACGGAAAGCTGATCTACCGCGAACGCCTCAACGCGCCCGGCCAATACAGCGCCTCCCCTGTCGCCGCAAACGATCACATTTACCTCAGCTCAAACCGGGGCGTCATCACCATTGTCAAAGTGGACAAAGAATTTAAAATCACCCATCAACACGATCTTAAAGACCCGGTGTTTGTCACACCTGCCATTGACAAAAACACCCTGTATGTTCGCACCGAAAAAGCCCTCTGGGCATTTCGAAGGAACGACTAAACCATTCGGTTATTTCGCGATCCGCGGGACGAGCTGGTCGGGCACCGACTTGACACTGGCTTGAAGTTTTTCGCCCAGCTTGGCCAAGCGCTCAACAATCTCCGGGTGCTCGGCCGCCAAGTCGTATTTCTCTGAGGGATCTTCACCCAAGTGATACAGTTCCGGCTTGGCTAAAGGCTTGGGGTTGATGCCATTTTCCCCACGAAACTGCACCTTGTAGTTGCCGGAACGTACCGCGCTCAACTGCGCGCCGCCGAAGTAAAACATCCCCTTGCGCGGACTCTTCCCTCGCTTGAGAAGCACATCGCTCAAGTCGTAGCCGTCGATCGCTCGGTCGTCCGGCGACTTGACTCCAGCCAGACTGGCAAACGTCGGCAGCACATCAAGCGTGCTGCCCATCTCCTGCACCACGCCCGGTTTCACGTTGCCCGGACCCCAGAAAATTGCCGGCTCACGCATGCCGCCCTCTCGAGTGCCGCCCTTGGCTCCACGCAGCAGACCGGCCGACCCGCCGTGCGTCTTGAATACCTCCCACGGACCGTTGTCCGACGTGAACAGCACGATCGTTTTCTTGTGCAGCTTTTGTTTGCGCAACGTGTTGAGCACCTGCCCTACCGACCAGTCAATCTCCTCGATCACATCGCCATAAATCCCATTCAGGCTTTTGCCTTCAAACTTCTTGGATCGGTACAGCGGGATGTGCGGCATCGAGTGCGCGAGGTATAAAAAGAATGGTTTCTCTCTGTTATCCTTTATGAATTTGACCGCCTGCTGGGTGTAACGGCGGGTGATGGTGGTTTGATTCACCGGCCGCTCGATCTCCTCGGCATTTCTAAGCAAAGGCACCTTGTAAATCGACCACGGTGATGACTTGCCAATTTCCACCCAGTTGCCCTTGATCGATGGATCACGATCCATATCGTTGGAGTAAGGGATGCCGTAGTACGAGTCGAAGCCCTGTGTGATCGGCAGGTGCCTGGGCAAATGCCCCATGTGCCACTTGCCGACCATGCCGGTTTTGTAACCGGCATCTTTCAGCACCTCGGCAACCGTGATCTCGCTTTGAGGCAGGCCACCGGCGGAATCGGGAAACAGCACCACCCGCTTACTCGATGCCATGCCAGAACGCACCGGCAACCGACCGGTCATCAAGGCTGCGCGGCTGGACGTGCAGACCGGCGCCGAGGAATAGAATTGAGTCCACTTCTGCCCCTGATGCGCCATGCGATCAAGGTTCGGCGTGTGAATGGTCGGATGACCGTTGCACGACATATCGCCGTAGCCCTGGTCATCGGTGAAAATCACAACGAAGTTCAGTTGCTCCTTGGCCAATCCCGACGAACCCAAACCAAGCGCCACGCCCAAACCAAGCGCACCCAGTTTCAAACCGTTCAAAAAAAGGGAGTTCATGCGGAGCAACCTACCAAACGCCCTGTACCGTTGGAAGAAAAAGAAACCAGACGCTCTCATAGTCGACAGCTTCAAAAACTATCCTCGCTGAACTCAAGGTTTTGTTTCGGCGCGTCGCGCCTAGGAAATAGTAGCTGGCCGCTCTTGGGTTGCCCCTTGTACGCCATGACTTACTTCCTCCGGCCACAGTTCAGGGTGATCCGCGGGGTGGCAACTCAGTGACTGACCGACAGCATTAAACAGATCGCCATAATGACAGCCCAACGCTGTATGTGCGGCTGCCAGTCCCGACATTGTTGCGCCAGCGACACCATGACCCGATGTGCTCGCTCCACACATCATCAGGCCGTTTATCGGTGTCTTTATTGGCCACGCAAACGGCCCAACATGGCTCCAGGTTTTTTCTGTCCCGTAAAGATTGCCGGAAGTCGAGGCAACATAATGGCGATTGGTCAGGGGTGTGCCAAGTTCTGCGAAAACCGTGGCGTCCCGAATCCCGGGAAGGGTCTTCTCCAACGCTTCAAACATGCGGGCAATGAGGTTTCTTTTGAATTTTTTGTATTCCTCTGACCGGTCCCCCTGGGGCGTGTTCTCCCATCGCCTGAATGCCTCCCAGGAAACAAACGAGAATGCCTCCATGGTATGGTGGCCGTGGGCGCGCTTGGATGGATCCTTTAATGTTGTGCAAGTCAGGAATGTGCCTAGCAACTCCTTCGACTCATCCAGATCCGGGTTGGCAGCAACATCGTAGTTAGCCTGGATATCGGGAGTCTTGCTCCACCAATAGTTGCCGGAATCCAAACCGGCTGCCCTGACGTCCATGTCCACTGCCAGAAAGAGTGACAAGGCAGAGGTCGACCATTTCGTGCGCCTCAAATGCCGATTAATCTTAGGATGCAGGTGTTCGGGTTCCACCAGTTTGCCGTAGGTTACAACTGGGTCTGCATTGGAAATCACTAGCGGAGCCAGAATCTGCTCACCACTCTCCAATTGCACGCCGGCCACTTTCTTTGTGCTGCCATGTCCTTCAATGAGAATTCGATTCACGCCGGTGCGGACACTAATCTCGCCGCCACATCGTCGAAGTTCCTTGATGAATGCCCTGGGCAGGGCCTTGGCGCCGCCCTTGGGATACCAGCCTCCGTCGAAGTAGTGCGACGCAACGGCAGCATGGATCGCCGTGAGTGCCCTGCGTGGCCCAACCCCGTGATCCCCGGATTGAATCGTTAGAATTGCCCTCAACAGGGGATCCTTGGTGAACCGGTCCAGAAACCGGTCCAGAGGCAGAAGCCCTTGGAGAAAAAGATCCCTCTTCCGCCAACCGGCCTTGATAGCATCGCCGAAGGTTCTGACCTCAAAGTCATCGGAAATTTGATTCGAGATGCGAGTGCATGTCGCCAGATACCGGTCAATGCCATCGGCCTCGCTGGGGAATCGGGACTTCAGGCGTTCCGCGTACACCTCCCGTCCCTTGGGAATGTCAAAGTACTCATCGCCAATGTGCACGTGATCATAGCCATCAGGATTCAGCTCAAGGAAAACAAGATCGTTGGCTACGCCCAATCCCTCATAAATCTGGCGCATGTTGCCTCCGGGACCCAAATCGCCAATGTAGTGGACACCAGGACTGAATTGGTACCCCCCCATCGGAAACGAGTGACACCATCCCCCGGGCAAATAGTGCTGCTCAAACACCATGACTCTTTTGTTCGCCCTGGCAAGAGCCACTGCCGCGGCCATCCCACCCGCCCCGGAGCCAATCACAATGACATCTGCATCCTTCATTGTCTTTCAATGCTTGGCCAAGGTCTTGAGGTAGCGCTTGGCTTCTTTGGGATTCAGTTTCACCGGTTCAGTGAGCGTGGCTTCGCGGGGGCCGAAGGGGCATTTGGCCGGGGGAACGTCAAAAAAATCGTTCTGTTTTTTGAGGGCGAACTGGGCGCCGGTCATGATGGCATTTTCGCCGAACCGCCGCTCAAGCACTTGCAGGGCGTGGTCGATTGCGCCCCAGCGCTCGGCGTCCGTGCTGCCCCACAGGGTCGGCTGAGTGTCGAGTCGCTGCAGATCGGAGAAGCCGAGACAGAGTTGCCGGATCGCCTTGTGAGCGCCGCGCATGGCGTCCCAGTAAAGTTGCTCCACGACCTCGTTGATGACAGAGTTGCGAAACTGCGGATGCTGGAACCGATGCCGACTGCCGGTCCGCTCAAAATCACTGAACCGAATACTGACGAACAGTTCCCGCGCCTGCAGGCCTTCGCGGCGTAACTGGCCGGTTAACCGGGCGGCTTCGCTCAGCAAAAAAATCAGCCCGGCATCGTAGTCCGGCTCATCAACCGGCAACGTGGTACTGCTGGAGATAGTGGTGCGGTCCTTGACCTCGACCTCGACCGGCTCGGTCCATTTGCCACGGGCAAACAGCCACAACTGTTGCCCCCAGATGCCGAAGCGTTTGCGCAGCAGTATCGACGGCATACGGGCCACGTCACCGAACGTGTGCGCGCCGAGCGCAGCCAGCGCGCGTTCACGCCGCCTGCCGCAGCCGGCGAGTTCGCTCAGCGGCCGGTCGGCCAAAAACTCCCGCTCGCGTCCCGGCGATATTTCGCAGAACCCCGGCTTGGCGGCGCTGGTCGCCAACTTGGCAGCCCACATCGAGCCGCCCAAGCCGGCCGACACCGGTATCCCGACCGTTCGCTCGATCTCCTCGCGCAGCCGGTTGACGTACTCCGACGACGACGGTTTACGCCAGACGTAGCGCTCCATCGCGGTAAGATCTAAAAAACCCTCGTCGATCGACGCCGGCAGCAGCGTCGGGGTGTAGCGCTCCATCACGCGAAACATGTTGCGGGAGATACGCCGGTAATCGTCGTAGTGCGGCCTGGCCAATACACCGTGCGGACAGAGGCGCCTAGCCTCGAAACAGGCGGTGCCGGTCCTGATGCCAAAGCGCTTAGCCAAACGGTTGGCGGCAATCACGATGCCATCGCCCTTACGGCCGCCTCCAACCCACACCGGCCGGCCCGATAGCGACGCGTCCATGGCAATCTCGCAACTGGCGAAAAACGTGTCGCCATCGACGTGCAGGATGCGGAGTTGTTGAACCTCGGACACAGTGGTCTCGAGTGTCGCAACCAAACCGAGTCCGGTCAATTCGCCAGCCCCGAGCGAGACAAATTGGCGCAAAAACAGGGTTGCCTTTTGTTGAATATCGGGGCGGAATGGGCCGCTACTTTTCTTAGCTGTGTTTTTAAGGACCACATGGAAAATCAGCGCCTTGGGCGCGGCGCTCGCCACGGCGGGCGCGCTTGGCCAAGCGGGTGCCGCCGTAGCGGACGCCGCGGGCATTGCGTTTTTCGAGAAAAACATCCGCCCGGTGCTGGCGAACAACTGCTACCAGTGTCACTCGGCCGAAGCCCGCAATCTCAAGGGAGAGCTGTTTCTAGACTCGAAGCAGGGCATGCTCAATGGTGGCGAATCCGGCCCGGTGATCGTCCCTGGCAAACCGGCCGAGAGCCGGCTGCTGCAGGCGATCCGCCAAGTTGGCAAACTGAAAATGCCGCCCCGCGACAAGCTGTCCGGGCAGGTCGCAGCCAACTTTGCCAAGTGGATCAGGATGGGCGCGCCTGACCCGCGAGCGGTCAACGGCGGCAATCCGGTCAAAAGTAAAATCGACCTCGAGGCCGGCCGCAAGTTTTGGTCGTTCATCCCGCCAGTCAAGCCGAACACCCCGCCGGTCAAGGACAGCGCCTGGCCAAGGGGCGAGATCGACCACTTCGTCCTGTCCAAGTTGGAGGAAAACAAGTTGTCTCCGGTGCGCGATGCCACTCGCCGCGAGCTCATCCGACGAACTTACTTTGACTTGATCGGGCTGCCTCCCTCGCCAGAACAAGTTGCTGGATTTTTGAGTGACACGTCAGCGAACGCCTTTGAGAAAGTTGTCGATGAGTTGCTGCGGTCGCCCCACTTCGGCGAACACTGGGGACGGCACTGGCTCGACGTCGCACGCTATAGCGAGTCCAACGGCATGGAACGCAACTTCACCTACCCCCATGCGTGGCGCTACCGCGACTACGTGATCAACTCGTTCAACAACGACAAGTCGTTTCGACGGTTCGTACGGGAACAGGTTGCCGGTGATCTGCTTGGTCGCGACAAACGAAAACCCACCGACGAAGAACTCATTGCGACCGGTTTCCTCGCGCTTGGCCCCAAACCTCTCAACCAAGGCAACAAGGTACTTTTCAAACTCGACGTCATCGACGAGCAGATCGATGCGACGACACGGACATTCCTTGGCCTGACCGTCTCGTGCGCCCGCTGTCACGACCACAAGTTTGACCCCATCCCAACCAGGGACTATTACGCGATGGCCGGCATCTTTCGCAGCACCGATGCGCTCTACGGCACGATCAATGGCAGGGGTAACCGCCAGCCGTCCGACCTGCACGCCATCGCCAGCAACGCCGCCAATCGGGCAGAAAAAGTTCGCGATCACAACGACAAGCTGCGCAAGGCCAAGCGCCGCCTCTCGGGCATGCAAAACCAGATAAAGGATTTGCGGATGCTGAAAAAGAAGGCCACCGAGGACGACAAAGCCCGCATGCGGAACCTTAGTCGTTCACTGAAGGATCTCCGCTTGAACATTAAAGACCTTGAAGAAAAAACGCCGGATGCCGATTACGCGATGGGCGTGCGCGACGGCAAAATTGGCGACACGCGCCTGTTGCATCGTGGCGAGATTCGAAACCAAGGCCAATCGGTGAAACGCGGCTTCCTTCAGGTGCTGGATCACGTGAAGGCCTACCCGATCGGCAGCCGATCCAGCGGCCGCCTGCAACTTGCTAGTTGGTTAACTCAACCGGACAACCCACTCACATCTCGCGTGATGGTCAACCGCATTTGGCATCACCTCTTCGGAGTGGGCATCGTGCACACGATGAACAACTTCGGCGCGACCGGCGAACACCCCACCCACCCCGAGCTGCTCGACTACTTGGCGGTGCGTTTTGTCGAAGACAACTGGTCGATGAAATCGATGATCCGCGAGATGGTGCTCAGCCGCACCTACCAACTTTCCAGCGACACGACCGAAGCCAATGCCGAAGCCGACCCGAACAACCAATTGCTCTGGCGAATGAACCACAAGCGTCTCGGCGCGGAAGCGCTGCGTGATGCCATGTTGGCCACCAGCGGCCGACTCAACCGTCAACCGGCTGACGGGTCGGTAATCACGAAACTTGGCGACGTCAACGTTGGACGTGCTCAACGCCAATTAAATCAATTGAAACGCAATACTGGTCAGCGAAGCGTTTACCTGCCAATCCTGCGAAATGCCTTGCCGGAGATGATGCGAATTTTCGATGTCGCCGAACCCAGTTTGATCGTTGGTAAACGAAACAAAACCACCGTGCCAACCCAGGCGCTTTACCTAATGAACAACCAGTTTGTGATTGGGCAGTCGTTCAACATGGCCAAGCGCGTGATGAACTCGACGGAAACCAGGCGCGACGGCATCCGACTGGCCTACGAACTGGCGTTTGCGCGTGAGGCCACCGACAACGAGATGTCGAAGGCTCGTGAGTTTCTGGACGCTGTTTCCGAGGAAAAAGATCGCCCTGGCCAATGGACAGTGCTTTGCCAGGCGCTACTGGCCAGCGCGGAGTTCCGCTATATTGACTAATTTGACCGGTTGACGATTGGCCTAGCGAAGCCTAGCGTCAGCCAAGGCAACGAGGAATGAACAACTGGAACAACAGTTTCTGCAGCAACCGCCAATATCTGCTGTCCCGCCGTGACATACTAAAGGGTATCTCGGCCGGCTTCGGCTACATGGCGTTTGCCGGAATGAGCACCGCCCAGGCCGCGGCCAACGCCCCCCTTTCACCCAAGCGGCCGCACTTCCAGCCCAAGGCCAAGCGCGTGATTTTTTGCTGCATGCGCGGCGGCCCATCGCACGTCGATACGTTTGACCACAAACCGTCCCTCGTCCGAGATGAAGGCAAGCAGTTGCCTAAGTTCCGCAACCGCGAACTGATGCCATCGCCATGGGAGTTCAATTCGCACGGCCAGGGCGGCCTGATGATTTCCGAACTGTTCCCGAACTTGGCCAAGCACGCCGACGACCTCTGTCTGCTTAACGGCATGCACGCCTCCGTACCGGCTCATCCGCAAAGCTTTTTGCAATTGCATACCGGCAGCTTTCAGTTTGTTCGCCCGTCGATGGGTTCGTGGGTGTTGTACGGTTTGGGTTCTGAAAACCAAAACCTGCCCGGCTTTATTTCGCTCTGTCCGCCGGACAACGTCGGCGGCGCGCAAAATTACGGCAGCGCTTTTCTGCCGGCGTTTTATCAGGGAACCAAGATTGGCGAGTTCAACCAAAACATCCGTACCGCTTCGCTGCGCAACCTCGACAACAAAAACATTTCGTCCAAGCTGCAGCGCAAGCAACTCAACTTTGTTCAGTCGCTGAACCGCGACCTGCTCGACCGCAAAAAACAAAGCTCGCAGGTCGAGGGTGTCATCGAGTCGTACGAACTGGCTTTCCGCATGCAGTCGACCGTGCCGGAATTGATGGACATCGGCGATGAAAGCCAGGCTACGCTCGAGAGTTACGGCATCGGCAACCGCGCCACCGAGAATTTCGGCCGCCAATGCCTGATGGCACGCCGCTTCGCCGAGGCCGGCGTCCGGTTCATCGAAGTGGCACACGGCAACTGGGATCAGCACAAGAACCTCGAATCCAATCTGTCACGAAACTGCCGAGCGACCGATCAGCCATTGGCAACTCTCCTGAAGGATCTAAAGGAGCGCGGTTTGCTCGAGGAGACGTTGGTTGTTTGGGGTGGCGAGTTCGGCCGCACGCCGCACATCAAGCAAGCGAACGGGCGCGACCACAACGCCACCGGATTCACCTTCTGGATGGCCGGCGGCGGCGTGAAGGGCGGCATGACCTACGGCGCGACCGACGAACACGGTGTTGCCGCGGTGGAAAACCGCATGCACTTTCACGATCTGCACGCAACGATCCTCCACCTGCTGGGACTCGACCACGAGGCGTTGACCTACAAATACGCTGGTCGTGACTTCCGACTGACCGACGTCCACGGCAACGTCGCCCACGACATCATCGCCTGACCGCCAGGCACCAGCGCCGGGATTGCCCAAGCGACCGACTCACGTTAGAACGCCCGTGGTGAGCCAAGTTGTTCAACTCCTGCGCGACCTAATCGCGTTGCCCAGCGTCAATGCCGCCTTTCTGCCGCCGGGCGATGCTCGCGCTGGGGAGACCAAAGTCACCGACTATCTGGTCAAGCGCGCCGCCATGGCCAGACTCGACATCGAGCGCCAGCCGGTCACGCCAGAGAGCGATAATTTGATTGTCCGCCTCCAGCCGCTTGGCCAAGCGCGTCACCGCATCGTCCTCGCACCGCACCTCGACACCGTTGGCGGCGACGACCCGAAAATGTTTCGCCCTACAAAAAAGGGCAATAAATTGCACGGCCGGGGCGCGTGCGACACCAAGGGTAGCGTCGCCGCGATGTTCCGCGCGCTCGAAAACGTGGCCAACCGCAAAAAGCGCCCCAGTGAAACCGAGATCGTTTTCGTCGGCCTGATGGACGAGGAATGCAACCAAACCGGCTCACGCGCCTTTGCTAAGCTGCGGATGAAGGCCGACCTCGCTCTTGTCGGTGAACCGACCCGCTGCAAAGTCGTCACCGCGCACAAGGGCGACCTCTGGCTGCGACTCACCGCCACCGGCAAGGCCGCCCACGGCGCTCGCCCCGAGTTGGGCCGCAACGCGGTCCACGCGTTGGCCCAGTGCATCGATGCCATCGAGACAGACTATGCCGCGTTGCTCCGCAAACGCCGCCATCCGGTGCTTGGCCACGCGACGATCAACACCGGCACCATCCGCGGCGGCGCGCAGCCGAACATCGTTCCCGACCACTGCGAAGCCGACCTTGATCGCCGCACCCTCCCCGGCGAAACGTTCGCCAAGATCCGCCGCGAACTCCTCGGCGTACTGGCCAGGCGCGGCCTCAAGGCCAAACTGATCGACGTCAAGGGCTACACCTGTCCCGCTCTCGAGACCAACCCCGGACTGCCATGGGTGCGCGACTTCATGCGGTCTGCCCGGCAGAAAAAACCGCTCGGCGTCGATTACTACTGTGACGCCGCCAACCTCGCCGGCGCGGGCATTCCCACTGTCGTCTGGGGGCCGGGCGACATCGCACAGGCGCACACGTCCGACGAGTGGATCACCATCGAGCAACTCGAGCGCGGCACCGACATGCTAACGCGATTCCTTTTGTCGCTGCCATGATTTCGCGGCACACTTCTGTGAGATGAGATTGGCCCTGCTCACGCATGAACCGTTTTATCCGCCCTCCGGCGGCGGCTCGGCAGAGGCCAACTACCTCGTCAGCGAACTCATCCGGCGCGGCCACGAGGTGCACCTGTTCTGTCCGTACTTCCCCGCTAGGGATGCCGTTGCCGATCGTTTCGGAATCACCGTCCACCCCTTCACAAGCTGGGAAATGAGCCGCCACACCCGGTTGCGCTCGATCAAGTACCTCGCCTATCCCGGTACACTCCGAAGACTCGTTCGCCGTATCGCGCGTGACATCCCGTTCGACGCCATCCTGTCTCAGCATGCCATCTCCGCCGTGGCCGCCGGCCGACTAAAGGCCGATCTGGGTGTGCCGGTAGTGATGAACTTTCTCGATTTCCTCACCGGCTTCATGGAATCGTGGTCGCCTTGGACAATGCCACGCTTTGCGCTGCGCCGCTTGAAGGCGTACGAGCTTTCGCTGCCCAAGCGCCACGATGCCGACGCCGTGCTCACCGTCTCCGACGAACTCGCCCAACGATTCGCCGAAACCGGCTATGCCGCCGACCGGCTCCACCCCATTCACTACGGCTACGACGCAAAACTTTTCCAACTGGGAACCGGGAACCGGGAACCGAGAACCGTCGCCATGCACGGCTCGTTCGACACACATCACCTCGGGCCGATCGCCATCCGCGCCATCACCGACATCGCGTTGGACAGGCCTGAGACACATTTTCTTTTCATCGGCCGTGAAACTAACGCCGTCAAAAAACTGGCCAAGCGCGTCCTCACTGCCGCGCCATCGGCCAAGCTCGAGTGCACCGGCTTTGTGCCTTACGGCGAAGTCGCCAAGCGACTTGGCCAAGCGGGCGTCGGTATCATCCCGTACGAGTCTTCGAGCGGCACACACTGCGCCTTCGTTGCCAAGCTCGTCGAGTATGCCGCGCTTGGCCTACCGGTGGTGAGTACGCCACTGGCTGGAGTGAAGGCGTTTTTCAGCGACGAGCCGTCGGTGCGTTTTTCGGCGTTCGACGGCGAGCAGTTTGCCCGGGACGTTATCGATGTACTCGATAACCCGCCGCCACAGGCCGAGTCGGAGCGCTTGGCCAATCGCGTCGCCGCTGAACTCGATTGGCCGGTAATCTGCGCTCGAGCCGTCGACCAACTGGAAGCCGTTGTCTCATGAGTAAAGCCGACTCCAAACACGTATTTTATCGGCAGGGAAGCTGGATGGTGATCGCCACCTTCGTCAGCGGCCTGCTGATGTTTGCAGTGCATATTTTCGGCGGCTGGATGAGCCCCGAGGAGTACGGCCTATTCGTCACGTTATTGCAAATTCTCAACCTCATGATGATTCCCGCGCTTGGCCTGCAAACGGTATTCGCGCAACAAACCGCTGCCGCTACCGAGCCACAACAGAGACACGACTTGGCCAAGTCCACCCAAAAAATGCTCCTCATTTGCCTGTACGTTTGGATCGCGATTTCGTCTCTTATTCTTCTGAATCGAGAGGCCATTCTTGAGTTGCTGAAGATCGAAAAACCAACGGCACTTTACGTGACTTTACTGCTGGGCCTGCCACAGCTTTGGCTGCCGATGATGCTCGGCATCCTGCAGGGCAGACAAAACTTCACGTGGCTTGGCAGCGCAGCGATCGTTAACGGTGTGGGGCGTTTTGCCGCGGTCGGAATCATCGTCATGCTGCTCGGTGGCCAAGCTGCGGGAGCGACTACCGGTGTGCTGATAGGACTCACTACTACTTGCCTACTAGCTGGTTGGCACGGTCGGCAAACTTGGCTTGGCCAATCAGGGGCCAGCCGAGGCAACTTCGATGCCAAGGCTTGGCTAGCCCGAATAGTACCTCTCACACTGGGCATGGGCGCAGGACTATTCATGTTGAGCGCAGACATGATCGCGGCGCGGGCCATCCTGCCTGAGGTGGACTCCGGCCCTTACGGCGCAGCCGGTATGATCGGGCGCGGACTGGTTGCATTTACCGCGCCACTGGCTGCGGTGATGTTTCCAAAGCTCGTGCGCGAAGCTGCTAGGGCAAAGTCGGGTGTGCTTGGCCAGGCGTTCCTCGGCACGGCCATCCTCGGCGTGTTGGCCGGGATCGGATGCACACTCGCCGCCTGGCTGCTGCCGGACATCGCCGACCGTTTCTCCATCTTGGCCGCAAAGAAAAAAATTATCACAGAGATCGCGTCGCTAATCCCGTACTTTATCTGGAGCATGTTGCCGCTGGCGTTGGGGAATGTTTTCGTGGCGGCACTCTTGGCTCAAGAACGCTACCGCGCCGTGCCCTGGCTGGTCGGGATCGCCGTCGCCTATGGGCTGACACTGGCTTGGCTTGCGAACACCGCCGAGCCGCCGTCGCAGCAGACGATTATTCTCACCCTGGGTGGGTTTAACCTCGCGTTTCTCTGCACAGCAGCGACCTTGGCCAGGCGCTACGCCTCGTCGCCGTAGAGCCGACAGGCTCTAAACACCTCCAGCAGCACCTTCACCGAGAAATAGCGGTCCCGCTTGGTTTTCGTTTTCACCGCCTAGCTGTTGCGTTACGCTTGGCCAAGCGATAGCTACCGTGAAAAACATCGTTTACTTCGACCTCGAGACTATGCGCTCCGCCGATGATGTCGGCGGCTGGAGTCATATCGACAAGATGGGCATGAGCATCGGGGTCACTTACAGCACTGGCAACGGCGGGTACTCGATCTATCCGGAGTCCGAGGTGAACGACCTGATAGAGGAACTACAACGCGCCGATCTTGTTGTCGGCTTCAACCACATTCGGTTCGACTATGAGGTGCTGCACGGCTATACGACGCTCGATCTGCGCCAACTCCCCTCGCTCGACCTGATGGTGGACCTGCAGGGGATCCTGTCGCACCGTCTCAAGCTCGACTCGATCGCCTCCGCCACGTTTGGCGCTGAGAAAACCGCCGACGGACTGCAGGCGCTGAAATGGTTTAAGCAGGGCAAACTGATGGAGATCGCTGAGTATTGCTGCTACGACGTGAAGATCACCAAGATGGTCCACGAGTTTGGTGCCGAAAATGGATGCGTTTTTTACAACAACCGCTTCGGCAAAAAACTCAGCGTCGAGATTGACTGGAGCACCGCGTAGCGGCCGCACTTGACCAAGCGCAGCTCGACAACAGTGATTGCTTGCGGTACCACTTGCGCCGTCCAACAAGCAATATGATGAAGCAAACTGTATCCACTTATGTCCGTCGGTGGCTGGCCGGGGTTCTCGGTCTGGTGTTGACCTCGACTGCGTTCGCCGCCAAGCGGCCCAACATCATCATCGCCATGGCCGATGACATGGGATGGAGCGACATCGGCTGCTACGGCGGCGAGATTAATACGCCCAATCTCGACACACTCGCCGACAACGGCGTGCGGTTCACCCAGTTTTACAACACCGGCCGATGCTGCCCCACGCGCGCCACCTTGCTATCCGGCACCTACGCGCACCAGGCCGGCGTTGGCCACATGATGAACCCACGCAACCTGCCGGGCTACAAGGGCGATCTGAACAAAAATGTCCGCACCATTGCAGAAGTGATGAAGACAGCCGGCTACTCGACATACATGGCCGGCAAGTGGCACGTCACCCCAAAAATCCAGCCCGGCGGCCCCAGGGACAACTGGCCACGGCAACGCGGGTTCGATCGCTTCTACGGCACCATTCACGGCGCCGGTAGTTTTTTTGATCCCAACTCGCTCACTCGTGAAAATACCCAGGTCTCCCCGCTGACCGACGAAGGCTATCAACCCAAGGGCACCTATTATTACACCGACGCCATCAGCGACCACGCCGCGCGCTACATCCGCGAGCATAAGGGCGACCAGCCGTTTTTCATTTATGTCGCCTACACCGCGCCACACTGGCCGATGCACGCACTGCCAAAAGACATCGCCAAGTACAAGGGCAAGTACGACGCCGGTTGGGACGCCATGCGTCGCGCGCGTTACGAGCGCCAACTCAAGATGGGGCTCATTGATCCCCAGTGTAAACTAACGGCGCGTGACCCCAAAGCGCCCAAGTGGGAAGATTCCGAAAACAAGGATTGGGAACTACGGCTTATGGAAGTTTATGCCGCAATGGTCGATAGCCTCGACCAAGGCATGGGCCGAGTTGTCACAGCGCTCAAGGAGTCCGGCCAGTACGACAACACGCTGATCCTGTTTCTCGCCGACAACGGCGGCTGCGCCGAGGGCATGGGTCGCCGTCAGGGCATACAATACAAGGACAAAAACCCCGAGCAACTCAAGCCGATGACCAAGGGCGAACTGCAAACCGACATGATCCCCAAGCGCACACGGGACGGTCGCGTCCTCAGGCAAGGTACCGAGGTAATGGCCGGCGGTCCCGATAGCTACCACGGCTACGGCCTCGCCTGGGCCAACGCCAGCAACACACCGTTTCGCGAGTACAAACATTGGGTGCACGAGGGCGGCATCAGTTCGCCGCTGATCGCCCATTGGCCAAGCGGCATCAATGCCAAGCGCCGCGGCAAACTCGAGAGGCAACCCGGCCACCTCATCGACCTCATGGCCACCTGCGTTGATCTTGGCCAGGCAACCTACCCGAAAAAAGTCGGCAGCACAGAAATTGTCCCGATGCAGGGCACCTCCCTCGCCCCTGCGTTCAACGGAAAAAAAATCGGGCGCAAAAAACCAATCTTCTGGGAGCACGAGGGCAACCGGGCCATGCGTGACGGCAAATGGAAACTCGTCGCCAAGGGCGCGACCGGCCCATGGGAACTGTACGATATCAAGGCCGACCGCACAGAGCTGAACAATCTTGCCGAAAAACAACCCAAGCGACTCAAGCGGATGGCGACTCAATGGGAAAGCTGGGCTGTTGCCGCCTTGGCCAAGCCGTGGCCGTGGGGCAACAGGAAAAAATAACCCAACGCTTGGCAAGCACATGGAACCTGCCATCCCGTGCTCTGTATTTGGTCCCCACTACTCTTTTTCCTCAAGGTAGACGGCGATTTCACTGATGAAGAGGTTGCCGTACTCGGCTTTCTTTTTATCGCCGACGCCGCTGATGAGCCCGAACGCCTCGGGCGTCGCCGGGCAGTCCCTTGCCATTTCACGCAGGGCAACATCCCCGAAAACCATGTATGCCGGGACACCTCGACTGGCCGCCAACTCATGACGTAATTCGCGCAACCGGGCGAATAACATCTCGTCGCACTCAATCTCACCGGCTCGCTCGCTGCGAGGACGCCTTTCTCTACTCTTCGGCTTGGCCACGACGGGGCGCGTCAACTCCAGCGGCTCTTTACTACGCAGCCAATCGCTTCCTTCATGCGTCAACTCCACGACACTCATACGGCCGGGTGTGAGCCGCGCGTAGCCTAGCCGCATCAACTCGCGACCGATTGCCTTCCACTCGTCGCGGCCAAATTCATCGCCTATGCCATGGGTGGAAACCTGGTCGTGCCCCCACTTACGAATGGCCTCCGTGTCCGCGCCGGTGAGGACTTCCACGACATGGTTCAACCCAAAACCAAAACCGGATTTCTCGCGAATCCGATAGAGGCAGGCGAGGAACTTTTGCGCTGCCTCCGTGCCGTCGAATGTCTCTTTTGGCTCGAGACAGTTGTCGCAGGCGTCGCAGTTTTTGCCCGTGAAAGCTTCGCTAAAATAGTCCAGCAACGAACGACGTCGGCAGTCACTCGTCTCGGCAAAATGCACCATCTGCTGCAGCAATTGCCGAGCAACAGTTCGTTCGTGTTCATCTGTTTTTTCCTCGATAAACCCGATCTGCTTGGCTACGTCCGAGGCGTTGAACAGCAGCACACAATCCGCTGGCAGCCCGTCACGCCCTGCCCTGCCCGTTTCCTGATAGTAACCCTCGATGTTCTTCGGCAAATCGTAATGAATCACGAAGCGCACATCCGGTTTGTCGATGCCCATCCCGAACGCGATCGTCGCGCACACGATCTGTACGTCGTCGCGAATGAACGCCTCCTGGTTTTTCGCACGCGTCCCGGCATCCAGCCCAGCATGGTACGACACCGCTCGGATCCCCTGATCGGTCAGGCGATTGGCCAGACGCTCGGTGCCGGCGCGGCTACCACAGTAAACAATGCCGCTCTCGCCGTTGTGCCGCCTGGCCACGTCCAGCACCTGCCGCAACGGCTGGTTGCGCGGGATGACGCGGTACGTGAGGTTGGCCCGGTTGAAACTGGCGACGTAGCGCCTGGGCTCGCGCAGATTCAACTGCAACACGATGTCCGCCCGAACCCGTTCGGTCGCTGTCGCGGTCAGCGCCATCAACGGCGTCTCAGGAAAGCGCTCGCGTAACTCGGCGATCTGCCGGTACTCAGGGCGAAAGTCATGTCCCCACTCGCTGATACAGTGCGCCTCGTCGATCGCGATCAGCCCAGGCTGCCACTCGACCAGTCGCTCGAGCATCTCCGGCAACATCAACCGCTCCGGTGCGACGTACAGCAGGCGGAATTCACCCTTGTACAGGCCAGCTAGGCGGCGGCGCGCCTCTGAGGCATTGAGCGTGGAGTTCAAGAACGTCGCCGACACACCGGCCTCGTGCAGCGCGTCAACCTGATCCTTCATCAGCGCGATCAACGGCGAGACGACAATCGTCAGTCCTCCCTTGGCCAGGGCCGGCAACTGGTAACAAAGCGACTTGCCGCCACCGGTCGGCATCAGCACGAATGTATCGTGCCCGGCGAGCGCATCGCGCATTATCTCCTCCTGCAGCGGCCGAAATGACTCGTAACCAAAGAATCGCTTCAGCAACCCAATCAAGTCAGGTTCCCCTGCATTGCTAAAGAGTTTCGTCTCCATGCCAGGCCCCGTTGTAAGCGAGAGACAGCCGAGCTTCAAACTTCACCGTTGATCGAATTAATATTTGAAACTCTCTTACGCTTGGCCAAGCGCGTGGTTTTGGCTAAATTGCCGGCCACATGAGCGTGACTTTATCGGATGCCACAAAAGAGATGACGGTACGGGAACGTGTTGCCGAACTGGGCCAACGGATTCTCGACGGCGGAAAAATATCCCGCAACGATGCGCTTGAGTTGGCAAACATTGAGTCGAACACCGATATCATGGACCTGCTCGCGTGGGCCAATCGCATCCGAGAACATTTCAAGGGCAACAAGATTCACCTCTGCTCCATCGTCAACGCCAAGGCCGGTGCCTGCTCGGAGAACTGCTCGTTCTGCGCCCAGTCTGCCGCCTACCAGACCGAATCGCCGCGCTACGGTTTTGTCGATCCCGAGCCGGTTTCGGAAGCAATGTCCGAGGCCAAGGACAACGGCGTCACCGCCGTCGGGCTGGTCGCCGCCTGGCGTGGGCTCAAGGAAGGCCCAATGCTCGACGAGGTGTGCGACCGCATCCGCGAGATGAAGGAGAACGGCAAGTCGCGCCCGGATGCCTCGCTAGGCTTGATCGAAAGCCAAGCCGTCGCCGACCGGCTTAAGGATTCCGGGCTCTCATGTTACGGACACAACCTCGAAAGCTCGCGCCGGTTTTTCCCGGAGCACTGTACGACGCACACGTTTGAGGATCGTCTCAAGACGATCCAGTTTTTAAAAAATGCCGGTATTAAGATTTGTTCCGGTGGCATCATCGGCATGGGCGAGGACCGCGTGGACCGCGTGGATCTGGCGATGGAATTGCGTGAGATTGATGCCAATGTCGTGCCGATAAATATTCTCAACCCGATCGAAGGCACTCCGCTAGAGAATCAGGAACCGCTGCCGCCAATGGAGATTCTCAAAACCATTGCCGTGTTCCGATTCATCCTGCCGCGAAAGGAGATCATGATTGCCGGCGGCCGCACAGTGAACCTGCGCGACATGCAGAGCATGGTGTTCACCGCCGGCGCAAGTGCGCTGATGGTCGGCAACTATCTCACCACGCTTAACCAGCCGGTCGAGAAGGATTTGCAGATGCTGCGAGACCTCGGGCTCGATCCGGACTGGGACAACGATTTCGCCGACCAGACAACCGGCGGGGGCTGTGGCAGCCGTTGCGGTTGCGAGGAAAAACCGGCCGATACTGCCGCAACCGCCTAAATCCGACGGCAAATGACTGCGCCGCTCGGAAAAAACATCGGCGGATACGGCGGCGACACCATCGACATCGATGACGTGCTGCAGCGCACTCTCGCCGCTGCCCAAGCGCACGGCTGGTCGATCGAAAATTTCCCGAACACCGGTGAATTGAAGCTGTACGGTTTGCGTCGCCTGACCTCCGACCCGCGACTGGCTATTTACATTTCCACCGGCATCCACGGCGACGAACCGGCCGGGCCACTGGCCATGCTCGAGTTGATCCAGGCCAACGACTGGCCAAGCGGCGTTAACCTGTTCGTCTGTCCATGCCTCAACCCGACCGGCTTCCAGAAGAACACCCGCGAAAACCAAGATGGGGTCGATCTCAACCGCGACTATCGCTACATCAAGACATGCGAAGTGCAGGCGCACACCAAATGGATCGACAGTCTACCCACGTTCGATTTTGGCATCTGTCTACACGAGGACTGGGAGGCCAGAGGCTTCTACCTTTACGAACTGAACCCCGACAACTTGCCCGCCGTGTCGAAGGATGTCATCGATGCCATTGACCAGACCTGTCCGATCGACCATTCCGAGCGCATCGATGATCGACCGGCCAGCGGCGGTATCCTTAAACCGGTCGTCTCCCCCGAGGCGCGGTCGCTTTGGCCCGAGGCGTTTTACATCGTGCTAAAAAAAACCCGCCTTTCGTACACGCTCGAGGCGCCGTCTGATTTCCAAATGGTGACGCGTGTCAATGCCCTTTCCACTGCTGTTCAAACGTTGTTAGACTCCCAC
Organism: Pedosphaera sp.; assembly: GCA_022451065.1. Taxonomy (GTDB): domain Bacteria; phylum Verrucomicrobiota; class Verrucomicrobiia; order Limisphaerales; family UBA1096; genus UBA1096. Next base: position 29,610 of record JAKUOU010000020.1, read on the forward strand.
TTAACCAAGCTATAACATGAATCCGGGAACTGCCTGAAAACTGTTGGTGTGGATTTCGCGCGGTGTAGGCGTCATCTGCACGTTGGCGATTACCCGCATGCCGATGCCAATCGCCTGGGCGCAGTCTGCCCACACCGCTATTAGCCTTGGCGAACTGCCCGGCGAACCTATCAGGCCATCGCCATTTTTATAGTGGCCACCTGCGGAACAATCATTATGAACAGCCATCCCGTTCTCGGGAAATACGTCCTCATGGACGGAGCCAGTTGCTGGCTCTACTGTGTCTCTACCCTCTGGCTACAAACCCAACTGAATACTCAGAGTGCGAAAAACAGTAGCGGTGAGTAGAGGCCAAAGTCGGCCATGGCACGGAGAAACCCGGCACTGAAACGATCGCAGCGATCGTGCAGCCAGGCCATGCCAAGTGCACTGATCCCAACCGCCGCCATTGCGTGCTGTTCCGCAGCCTGGCTAAGCGCAACAGCGGCAATCACCGCCAACAGGCCAAGCGTAATATCAAACCACGACAGGCGGCGAACGAACCTCGGATGAGCATTTAGCAGCGAGTCGGGGTCGTCCCGATCCGCCGTGACGACCTCCCAGGCAGTGATGTGCGAACAACTCATCGCGCACAACGCACCGAAGCCGAACACCGGCAGCAGCAAACTTGACCAAGCACCTGGTGCGACGGACCAAACCTGCAGTGCGCAGCCCACCGAAAACACAAAACCGACGTGCCATTCCTTCGGCCAAAACCGATTGCGCAGGGCCGGCCACCAATGCGTCGCCCCAAAGTGTGCCACCGTGAAGACCAGCACCACGCCACCTCCCAGCCACGCGCGGGAGTTGAGTGTAATTACCGCGAGCACAGTCGCGACGACTAAAACCACAATGGAGATGCCCAGCCAAATGGGCTTCCCTCGAAGTTGAATCGCGTGCCGGTCGGTCTCCGTTTTTCCACCAGACTCAACGGCATCCAGTGCCCGGTCGGCCCAGTAAACCAACCATATACAGCAGAAGAGCAGGACGCGCTCGCCCCACCCCACCGACACGCCGGCGACCCGAGCAAACTGCTCCTGCCAGATTAGCGCCAGCAGCGGCGAGTCGAGGTTGAGCAGGTTGGGCCAAAGCCACCAAGGGGCGCGGATTGCCATTCGCACATCACTGGGATTTTAAGGCAAGCAACGCGATTTGAAACGAAAAACCGGTAACGTTGTCTTTGACATTCCCGGCGGGCGATCGTTGGATTGTCGCACAATATGCGCGACATCTCGATTCCCACCATTTCACTCCGGTCACTGGATTCATCGGCGCACCGTACCGTATCGGTGAAAACGGTTGGACAGGCGCTGGAGCAGTCCGGTTTTTTTATCGTCACGGACCACGGGATTTCGGCCGGACAAATCGCCGACTGCTACCGGGTCGCTGAGACATTTTTCTCGCTGCCGGAGGAAACCAAGCGAATCTATCGCCGACCGGAAACGAATGGGCAGCGCGGTTTCACCGAGTTCGGCCGCGAACATGCCAAGAATAGCAAGCAGGCGGACTTGAAGGAATTTTTCCAGATCGGCCGTGAGGACGGCAACTCGCTGCCTGCCAACGCCTGGCCAAGCGAGGTACCCGGGTTTCGTGAAACGATCGATAGACTGTATCGGCAACTCGAGGGCATAGGCATAAAACTGCTTGGCGCATGCAGTGAGCACCTTGGCCTAGAGGCGGAGTTTCTGCCGCGCCTGACCGAAGGCAGTGACAGCATCCTACGCCTGATCCATTACCCTCCGATTGAGGAAGTCGACAACTCGGCAGCACGAGCGGCGGCACATCAGGATATCAACTTTATTACACTGCTGATCCAGGCGACCGGAGGCGGGCTGGAGTTGCAGACCCCGGATGGTGATTGGGTGCCGATAGATGCCAAGCCAAACCAGTTGATTGTCGACTCGTGTGACATGATGGCCAACCTGACAAACGGCCGGTTTCGCAGCACGATGCATCGCGTGGTGAACCCGCCGGAGTTGCTCAAGCGCCGCTTGTCGATGCCGTTTTTCATGCATCCAAGAAAAGATACCGACCTGACACCGCTCCCGGCCTGCATCAAGCGTACGAATGGCCAGGCGAATTACCCAAGCTGGACAGCGGGAGAATTCCTGGCCAAGCGGCTCGAGGAAATTGGCCTTGGCTGAAATAACTACTTGGCGGCGGTCCCATTGACGAGACGCAGCGACTCGCGGATAAGAATCTCGGCGGTCGATTCGCCAAGGCTAATGCGGGTGACGTAGTCGTACCTCTCGAAGCTGTTCCAGTCCTCCTTGGTCAGTATATAGCCCAGCGCGTCGTTCGTCAGGCCGAACAGGAAGTTGTGACGTCCTGTCATTTTGCGCTTGAGATAATACCCAATGTTCGGCAATGCCTCGCCGGGAATAGTGAGAATCTGCGCATCGCCAACGTGCACAAGGTTGACGCGGGTGGTGATCGATTTTTCGTCTAGCTCGGCCAGGCGCAACGGCGATGACTTCATGATGGCCAAAAGCATCGGCGAGTCAACCGGCAGCGTCACATCCCGCCAAGCGCAACTGATCTTCAGATTTTTTTGCGCTTCTGTACCGCTGATAATCCGCAATGCCTCGTCGGCGAGCAGGTGGCCGATGCGGCGGCACTCGTCCCATGTCTGCACATCATTGCCGTCCGGTCCGCGGACATCGGCGGTGACCATCCCGCCCTGTGCGCCATTCATGAAAATGCCAGTGCCACCGCCGTTCCGCTCGATGCGATCGTAGAGCGGCCCGACCATGTCCGGGCTGAGAATGCCCTGGCTTGAGCCAAGCACCTCTGGATGGATGGCGTAGTTGACCAGCGTGGCGAACGGCTTGCCGTCGCGGTCGACTGCCTGCATTACATTGCAGCGCGGGTCATACAGCTTCGGCGCGTAATAGTTGTAAGCGATCTTTCCGTTGGCCTTGCCAGTGGCGATCCTAAGAGACGCCAGTTGCAGCCCTGCGACCGCCTCGTTGACCGCCTCGGCGGCTCTGTTGCAGACCGATTCCAAATACTCGAGATCCGCATCTGTGCCACCCTTGCCGTTGGGGAAACCGTAGCAGTCGGGCGCGCTGTGCGTGTGTGTCGCGCCGATTAAAATATGCCCGGGCGGGATCGATTTCACCTTTCGCCGCACACGGTCCCCTAACACGGCGGGGAAGCCGAGAAAATCGGTGCTGACGAACGCCACCCGCGTGCCGTCGTTCTCGAGAACCAACGCCCGCACCGTGAGATCACCTTTTTTTTTGGTGACCGGACTGGACGGGCCGACACCGCCAGATACCGGAAGCAACGGATCGGGCGTGACAATCCGCACCGCAATCCCGGCGCGAAACTCCGCGTGCACCAGCACCGCCTGGCCAAGCGCCGCGGCAAAGAGGATGATAACCCTGATCGTTTTCATAAAATGATAATCTCGGTGGAGCGTGACGCCGAGCAGTTCAGAATGCCACTCAGAATATTCATTACTACAAAATCACCACTGATCTAGGTAATATTTGCGGTTATTCCATTGAACGGGTAGTCGCAAGACGCCAAATTACCCAGACGGCAAGTGGATGCATCCCACGAAAAGTACCTACAGAAATCGGCTGGACCCCGGCTGATCAACGCCAGCCCACACCCTGCCCTGAAGATGGTTGTCGTCATCCCCTGCCACGACGAGCCGGACCTCGTAGGTGCGCTCGAACGCTTGGCCAACTGCGAGCCTCCGCTTGGCCAAGTCGAGGTGATTGTCGTCATCAACAGCTCCGAAAAAAACTCCGCAGAGGTAGCCCTTCAAAACCAGCATACCCTCAGTCAAACCACCAATTGGCTGGCCGGGCGGGGCAACCACTGGCTGCCCATTCACCTGCTGCATCTGCCAGACCTGCCGCACAGGCATGCCGGTGTCGGCCAGGCGCGTAAGAGCGGGATGGACGAGGCACTGCGACGACTCGCCGACGTTGCTCAGGCAGAAGATGGCCTACTCGTCTGCTACGACGCCGACTGCCGCTGCTCCGCCAATTACTTCACCGGAATCGAAGCACACTTCGCCGAGCAGCCGGATATGCCTGGTTGTAGTATTCACTTCGAGCATCCGCTCGACGCTGACGAGTGGGCTGCGCTTGAATTTGGAGACAGGACGCCTGTCCAGCCGGTGTTTGATGGTATCGCCGCCTACGAGCTACATCTGCGCTATCACGTCCAGGCGCAGAAGTTCATCGGTTTCCCGTACGGCTTTCACACCATCGGCTCGGCGATGGCGGTTCGCGCCTGGGCCTATGTGAAACAGGGTGGGATGAACCGTCGACAGGCCGGCGAGGATTTTTATTTCCTACAGAAAATCAGTTGGCTTGGACAGGTGTCACTACTGACCGGCGTCACCGTGTACCCCTCACCGCGCCTTTCCTGTCGTGTGCCGTTCGGCACCGGCAAGGCAGTCGGTGACTACGTGGCCGACGGAAAACTGGCCACCTATCCCCTGCAAGCGTACCGCGACGTGCAATGGCTGCTTGGCCAGGTGGAGGAGCTGTGGGAAACCGGCAAACCCAGCATTGACGCACCCGATGCGATAGCCCGGTTTTTAGGCGATGAATTTCTCGAGTCGGTTGTTCCTGAAATCCGGGCTAACTCGGGCGACTTGGGCGCGTTTCGAAAGCGGTTTTTCCGCTGGTTTAACGCCTTCCGCCTGATGAAATTCTTGAACTTCGCTCGAGATGAAGTCCATGGCCCGGCTGCAATCGAAGAGGCAACAATCGGTCTACTTGAGTGGATGGAGCTACCGCATCCGAATTCGCGTGGGATCGTGAATTTACTACGGCAGTTCCGCCGAATGGATAAGGAATCCTAACGGCGCCGACCCTTCAGGATGGTGGCCCGTTCCTGCAGCCACATAACGTCCGTATTTCGGGCATTTCCGTGGGTGTGATTGCCCCAGTGGGCTTCCTTGGTCCTTGCCAGTAAAGCTTTTGTTTGTGGATGATTCCATTCATTTACCCTGGAGCCGCCATCGATGTATCCCAACGCCGCCTTGCCGTTGTGATAACCGGCCGGCACATGATAGAAACTCTGTTTCATTTGATGTCCAAAAAAAGGCCGGCACAGGCTCACCGGATGTACCTCAATAAAGGTGAACAGCTCTGAAGGCCCCTTGGCGGAATCAGACATCTTGAGATAACTCTGGTAACTCGGGTTAGGCTGGTTCCGATAGGCCGGTTCGCCTGCGCCCCGGGTATTCGTGTTCCAACCGACGAAGCTGTTGAGTGAATAGCTGCGCAGACGCGGCTTCGGGATCGTCTTCCTCTTAATAGGATCCCTCACGTTGATGGTGGTTTTATCGGAGGGGCAGCGGTAAATGCCCACGGTCTTGATGTACTGGCCAAACAGAGAAAGCCTCTTATCGATCAGCATTTCCGGCTTGCCGGCATCCTCAGGTCGGCTGGAAAAAACACCGCCAACCCAGGTCAAACGAAGTTGTCCATTACCGTTGTGCACCACGTCGTCCTCGTTGTCGTCCGCATATAACTGCATCATGATGCCCAGCTGCTTGAAGTTGTTCAGGCAAATGCTCTGGTGCGCCTGGCTTTTGGCCTTGGCAAGCGCCGGCAGCAGCAGGCTAGCAAGTATGGCGATGATGGCGATTACCACCAGCAACTCGATCAACGTAAATGCATTCGTTCTGTTTTTCTTCATATTAGTCTTCTGTTTTCGTCCCGTTTTTCCATGCAACCATTCGCCCGGCCTTATCAAAAGTCAGCTGCAGATACCGGTCGCGCAACCGGTGTATCTCCGTCGGCTCCAGCGGCACCACGCTCATTGAGCGGCGTTTGTAACCAGGCCCAACCAGCGCGCGTCCGATCGATACACCCGAGTTGGTAATCCACTCGGCCCGTCGCATGCCGCCCGAAAGTTTCGTTTCCTCAACCGGCAAGCCGAGCTCCACCACGGCCTGCTCGTAATCGAACCGCCCGATGCGTTCGTCCCAATCAACCTGTTGCAACGCCTGGCACCCGGCCCAAAGCATGCCAAATAGCACCCCACAAATTAGCCGGGCAACATGTGGAACCTTTGGCACCACGAACCGACAACATACTCCTTGGGAGTCGGTTTGCAACTCGTAAAAACAGGCGAAATACCATTAATTTTGGCCGCTGCGCTGCTTCACTTGACCAATCGCCCATTGGGCGTGCTCGGCAATCAGCGGCTCGGGGTCGGTAGCTGCGTGCTCAAGCGGTGGGATCGCTGTGGCATCGCCGACATTGCCCAGCGCCACGCAGACGTTTCGCAGCACGCCCCGCCGCTTGGTTCGCTGCATCGGTGTGCCGCGAAACTTGGCCTGGAAACCCTCTTCATCCAGCATCAACAAATCGATGAGATCCGCTTGACCAAGATCGTCGCGCCGATGTGGCGCCATCAATCGGCCCTCGCCGGCAAAACGGTTCCACGGACACACCTCGAGACAATCGTCGCATCCGTAAATCCTGTTGCCGATCGCCGACCGGAACTCCTCCGGGATCGAGCCCTTCAACTCGATCGTCAGGTAGGAGATACAGCGGCGGGCGTCAAGTTGGAACGGCGCAGGGATCGCTTCGGTCGGGCAAACATCAATGCAGCTCGTACACTTGCCACAGTGGTTGCGCTCCGGCTCGTCCGGTTCCAGCTCGGCGGTGGTCAAAATTTCGGATATGAAAAACCAATTGCCTAAACGGCGGCTGATGAGGTTGGTGTGCTTGCCGATAAAGCCTAGTCCGGCGCGCTGGCCAAGGTCGCGCTCGAGGATCGGCCCGGTGTCCACGTACCAAAGCGATCGAACGCCCTCACCGGCAAGCGACTGCAATTGCGTGGTTAGTTGGCCAAGCGCTTGGCCAAGTACATCGTGGTAATCTGCATACCGCGTGTACCGGGCGATCACACCCAGGTTTGACCCGGTCTGTTCGCCGTTGCCACTGTCGTAGCTCGCCGCCAGCGTAATGACCGACCGCGCACCCTCGAGGACGAGTTGCGGATCAATGCGCTTAGCCGCATTGCGCCCCATCCACTCCATCGTGCCGTGGCATTGACCCTCGAGCCATTTCAGGAATTGCTCCGCGCTCTCAGGCGGCTCGGCGGTGGTGAAGCGGCAGTCATCAAAGCCCAGCTCAAGTGCGACCTGGCGGATGGCTTCCTTCATGGTGCCTCGGGTGTCACCTGATGAAACTGACTGAGGATCAGGTTGGCGACATCCCTGGCGGAACGGTACTCGGTGTTGATGAGCATATCTGAGCGACTATAAGCCGGTTTGCGCTCCTCGAGCAGGTCAATGATTCGTTGCTTGGAATCGTCGGTGTTGAGGAGCGGCCGATGCGACTGCCCCTTGACACGACGCCAGATCGATTCCGGCGAGGCCCACAGACAAAACACCATCGCGTATTGCTTCATGGTGTCCATGTTTTCGGCGTCCACCAAGAGACCGCCGCCAGTAGCGATAACAGTGTTCTCACGCTCCGCCAGCCGCACGACCACCTCCCGCTCGTATCGCCGGAAGGTCTGCTCGCCTTGCTCCTCGAAAATTCGTGGGATGCTCATGCCAACATGCTCCTCGATAAAATGGTCGGTATCGAGAAACTCAAAGCCAGCAACACTGGCGGCCACCCTGCCGACAGCGGTTTTGCCGCAGCCCATGAAGCCGGTCAGTGCGATGTTGCGTATCTGTCGCTTCTCACCCACGGCAGAGACCATACGGCAAACCGCACTACAACTCGCGCCTTTTTGACAAATTGCCAGCAACCAAACTCGACCCACTGCTCACCCACCCGTAAACTGCACCCGTGTTTAGGCCTTGCATAGATTTGCATGACGGAAGGGTCAAACAAATCGTCGGAGGCTCCATCGACGACAGCCAACCCGATTCACTCCGAACCAACTACGTCTCCGACAAACCACCCGCCTGGTTTGCCCAGTTATACCGTCGAGACGACCTACGCGGCGGCCACGTCATCAAACTTGGCCAAGGAAACGACGATGCCGCTCGAGAGGCGCTTGCCGCCTGGCCGGGCGGACTACAAATCGGCGGCGGCGTCACGATGGACAATGCTGCCAAATGGATCGACGCCGGAGCGTCGCATGTCATTGTCACCTCATGGTTATTTCAGGGAGAGCAACTCGATGAGGACCGGCTCAAGCGACTTGGCCAAGCGGTTGGCCAATCGAGGCTTGTGATCGACTTGAGTTGCCGACGACGCGGCGATGACTATTTTGTCGTGACGGACCGCTGGCAAACCTTCACCCAACTCCGGGTCGATGCCGACACCCTCAGCCAACTCGCCGAACACTGTGACGAATTTCTCATTCATGGAGTTGATGTCGAGGGGCTTGGCCAAGGGATCGATAAAACCCTCGTTCGCCTCATTGCCAAACACTCTCCCATTGCTGCCACCTACGCCGGAGGCGCCCGTTCGATGAATGACCTGCAGCTGGTGACGGATCTTGGCGAAGGGCGGGTGCACCTAACTATCGGCTCGGCACTCGACATCCTCGGTGGTGACGGCTTACGATACGAGGATGCCGTCGCCTTCAACCGCAAACTTTCCGCCAGCTAAATTGAAACCCCGCCTTTCCTGGCGAGGTTTCCCTTCAAGTTGTTCGCACAAAATTATTTCGTGCTGAATTTATGGATGGTCGTCTGCGTGTACTTTTGCTTTGGACGCAGCACGGTGTTTGGGAACTGAGGATGGTTGATGGAATCTGGGAAGTGTTGTGTTTCCAAACAAAGTGCATTTCGAAACTCATATTTCCAACCGCCCTTGCCCACTTCGGTGCCATCAAGGAAGTTGCCAGTGTAAAACTGGATGCCTGGCTCGGTGGTAAAAATCTCAAGTACCCGACCCGAGGTCGATTCCTCCACTCGCGCCGCCAAACTCAAGCCACCGAACTCTTTCTTATTTAGACAGTAGTTGTGATCGTAGCCACCCGGCTCACCGGCAAGCTTGTCGATGCGCGCGCCGATGGCTGTTGGTTTAATAAAGCTCATCACATCGTCAACTTTCAGAATTTCCCCTGTCGGGATGCCGGTCGCGTCCACCGGCGTGTAGTGGTTGGCGTTGATCTGCAGTATGTGATCGAGGATTGTGCCTTTTCCGGCAAGATTCCAATAGGCGTGGTTGGTGAGATTTACCGGGGTTGCCTTGTCGGTGGTGGCGACATAGTCGATTCGCAGTTCGTCATTGTTGGTTAATGTGTAAGTCACCTTCATTTTCAGGTTGCCCGGGTAACCTTCCTCGCCGTTCGGGCTTGTGTAACTGAAGGCAACAGCAGGGCCGGCTTTGCTCCTGCTCACGCGGGCGGACCAAACTTTTTTGTCGATTCCCTCGGTGCCCCCATGCAGATGATTGGGATCGTTGTTTGTGGCCAGCGTGTATTCACTGCCGTCTAGCGTAAACTTGCCCCCGGCGATGCGGTTGGCCACACGGCCTGTGGTCACGCCAAAGTATGAGTGGCCATCAAGGTAATCATCGAGCTTATCATGCCCCAAGACAATATCACCAAACTTGCCATTTTTGTCCGGCACGTGCATCTCGGTAAGCATTGCCCCATAAGTAATGATCCTGGCCTTGAGGCCGTTTTTGTTAACCAGCGTGTAGGCTTCGACTGCTTTGCCTTCCGTGGTTTTTCCAAATGCTTCTTTTTTCACAGTACCCTTGTTTTTTTTCTTCGCAGCGGTTGCCGTAGGTTCGGTCACCACCCCGACAATGAGCAATCCGGCCGCCACGCATTCCATTATGTTTTTCATATTATATATTCGTTAATCCGCCAAGCGCAGCCTGGTGTGGAACACCAAAAACTTTTATGGAGCTGCCAGACTGGTGTCAATGCCATTCACAGCCAGGCACGTCGAAACTGACCAAGTGCCTGGCCAAGTCTAACACAAAAAAACGGAAACCGGCAACGGCTCCCGCTTGGCAAAGTTTTTGCGCGATCAGGCTAGGTGAGCGTGATTTGATCACCGGCCTTGAGAGTAACAATGGCCTTCTTCCAGCGCGGTGTGCGGCCCTCGTGCCGTGTACGCTTGCGCCTCAGGCGACCGCTCACATTCATGGTGTTCACACGGTCGACCTTGACCTTGAACAGAATTTCAACTGCACGACGTATATCGTTTTTATCCGCGCGCGTGTCGGTAACGAGGTGAACCTGTTGGCGGGTTTCCCGGCTCAGACGCTCGGCGGCGGCATCGTTGTACTCCTGAACAGCCATGACCTTCTCGGTCAGGCGCACGGTTTTTATAACATCAAATGGGCTCATGTTGTTTACTTGTTCAGGCGTTGTTCAAACTTCTCGTAGGCGTCCTTGGTGAAGACAAGGACATCGGGCCAGAGAATTTCGTAAGTGGTCAACGAGTCGCTCGTGGTGGAGCGAACGCGCTCGATGTTGCGAGCGGACAGCGCAACGTTGTTATCGGCCTCAGCTGTTATCAACATGGCGCTCTTGTACCGTGCGCTGGCCGGTTTCCTGGCATCGATGCCCAGTGCTTTGAGGATTTTGGACAGTTGCGCAGTGGCCGGCTTGTCGAGACTCAACTCGTCGAGAATGACAACCTGGCCATCCTTTACGCGCTCGGTAAAAGCCTTGAGCACGGCAAGGTCTCGAACCTTCTTGTTGAGTTTCTTGATGTAAACGCGCGGCTTGGGGCCGTGGGCGACACCGCCGCCGCGCCAAATGGGGTTGCGCTTGTAACCAACACGAGCGCGGCCGGTGCCTTTCTGACGCCACGGTTTCGCGCCTGTACCAGCGACCTCGGCCACCGTCTTAGTACAGGCGTTGCCGGAGCGCTGGGCAGCGTTGTAGGCAACGACCGCCTCGTGAACTGCCTGTTGGCCCTTGTCGTCGTCCACGGGTTTAAACTTGGCCTTCAGTTCACCCTGGTCAGCGCCGCTGGTGTCCTTGATTGCTACTTTCATTCTTTGTATCCTCTACTGCCTTTACTTGGTTTTTTTGGGCTTTTTCTTGGCCTCGCGAATGACAACGTAGTCGCCGTTTGCGCCGGGTATGGCACCCTTGACAAGCAGCAGGTTGTCATCGGCGTGCACCTGGACGATCTCGAGGTTCTGTACCGTGCGACTGGCCTGCCCCATGTGGCCGGGCATCTGCTTGCCCTTGATCACGAAGCCGGGTGTCGAACCGGCGCCAATAGCACCCGGACGGCGTCTCCAGCCGCCTGAACCATGCGAAGCCCGTCCACCGCCAAAGTTCCAGCGCTTGACAACCCCCTGAAAACCGCGGCCCTTGGTCTTGGCGATCACGTCCACATAATCGCCGGCCTCGAACACGTCAGCCCCTATCGAGTCGCCGGGGTTTACTTCCAGTGAAAAATCGCGAAATTCCCTGATACGACGGATGGGAGTGATGGCGCGTGCGTCCCATGCCTTACGATTGGCCAAGCGATCCTTGCCCTTGACAGAGCGACCCGGAGAGCGCGACTTGTAGTCCTCCCCACCGTTGTGCGCCTTAAGGTGTCCGCGTTTGGCCAAGTTCAGCCGATTCTCCTTTTGTCCGTCAAAGCCAAGTTGAACAGCCTCGTAACCATCCTTGTCAGTGGTCTTTCGTTGCAGCACCTGGTTGGGACCGGCCTGTACGATGGTGACGCTCACAGATTTGCCGTCCTCGGTGTAAAACCGTGTCTGGCCCAGTTTTTTTCCTAACAATCCAACCATGGCTGCTTAAATCTTGATGGTAATGTCGACACCTGCGGGGAGGTTCAACTTTTTCAACTCGTCCACAGTCTTGGCCGTGGGTTCCATAATGTCGATCAACCGCTTGTGGGTGCGCTGCTCGAACGTCTCGTGTGCCTTTTTATCAACGTGCGGGGAACGGCCCACGGTAAATCGCTCGATGCGGGTTGGCAACGGAATGGGGCCAGCGACCTGCGCCCCGGTGCGCTTGACCGTCTCGACGATGTCGCCAGCCGACTGGTCGATCACCCTGTGATCGTATGCCTTGAGACGAATTCTAATGCGGTTTTTTTGCATGACAGTATAACTTAAGTACGCGCCGGTTTCTTGCTGCTTCCGCTGATGATTTCCTCGGCGATGCTGCTTGGCACTTCTTCAAAACTAAATGGCTCCATGGAGTAAGAAGCACGGCCCCTGGACAACGACCTAACAGCCGTTGCGTAACCAAACATCTCGGCTAACGGTACTTCGCAAGTCACGGTGCAGAGTTGCTTCGTGTCGGTCTCCATTCCGAGAATTTTGCCGCGGCGCCTGTTCAGGTCGCCCATAACGTCGCCCTGATATTCGTCGGGCGTGACCACCTCGACCTTCATGACCGGCTCGAGCAGGATCAGCTTGGCCTTTTTGCAGGCTTCTTTCAGGGCGAAGATACCGGCCATCTTGAACGCCAACTCGTTTGAATCGACTTCGTGGTATGAGCCATCGACCACCTCCACCCGCACGTCGACCATCGGGTAGCCGGCCAGCACGCCACCGGCGATCGCTTCCCGGATGCCAGCATCCACTGCAGAGTGATACTCCTTCGGGATGACTCCACCGACGATCTTGTTCTCGATCTCAACACCTTTGCCTCGCTTGTTGGGCTCGATGTTGATGATGGCATGGCCGTACTGGCCGCGCCCGCCGGATTGGCGGACAAACTTGCCCTCGCCCTCGGCGGGCGCCGTGATGGCTTCACGGTAGGAAATCTGCGGTGCCCCGACGGTGGCCTCCACCTTGAACTCCCGCATCAGGCGGTCGCGGATAATGTCCAGATGAAGCTCGCCCATGCCAGCAATGATCAACTGGCCGGTTTCGTCGTTGGTAAAGACGCGGAAAGTAGGATCCTCCTCAGCCAAGCGCTGCAACGCCTCGGACATTTTATCGCGATCGGCATTGGTGTTGGGCTCGACCGCCATCGAGATAACCGGCTCAGGAAAAGTCGGCGGCTCGAGCATCACGTCGAGCTCCTTATCGCACAGCGTGTCGCCGGTGGTGACGTTACGCAGCCCCACAATCGCGGCAATATCACCGGAATAAACAGCATTCACGTCGGTGCGCTTGTCCGCCTGAAGCATGATCAGGCGACTGACACGGTCGCGTTTGCGCGTGCGCGGATTGTAGATGGTGTTGCCCTTCTTCAGTTGGCCGGAGTAAACGCGGATAAACACCAGCTTACCCACGAACGGATCGGTCCAGAGCTTGAAGGCGAGCGAACAGAAATTGCCATTGTCATCCGGCTCAACAACGACTTCTGTGGTTTCGTCATCCGCCTCAACTGCCGTTGCGGCGGGAACCTCGACAGGTGAGGGTAGGTAGTCCACCACTGCATCCATGAGTGGCTGCACGCCCTTGTTCTTGAACGCGGAACCTCCCAGGACCGGAACAAATTTCAACTCACACGTCAGGCGACGGATGGCCTTCTTGAGGGTCTCGGGAGAGATTTCACTGTCCTCCAGCACCATCTCAGCCACTTGATCGTCAAGGTTGGACACTGCGTCGATGAGTTGCTCGAAGGCCATCCCGGCCTCATCTTTAAGGTTTTCCGGAATGTCCGTTATGTCATACTTGACGCCGGTTTCATCAGATGGATCGTAAACGATGGCTTTTTGGTTCACCACGTCGATGACACCCCTGAGTTTGTCCTCCGCACCGATGGGAATGCCAACCGGGTGCGCCTCGGCGCCGAGCTTGGTTCGCAGGTCGCTGATGGCCTTGTGGAAATCTGCGCCAGTACGATCCATCTTGTTGATGAACGCTATACGGGGAACGTTGTACTTGGTGGCTTGACGCCAGACGGTCTCGGACTGGGGCTGCACGCCGGCCACGCCACAAAAAACAGCCACCGCACCGTCGAGCACGCGCATTGAGCGTTCTACCTCTGCGGTAAAATCCACGTGGCCGGGGGTGTCAATGATGTTGATACGATTGTCGATCCCCGTGAATAGCTTGGCCAAGCCCTCGTCCTGCTGTTTCCAGAAACAGGTGGTAGCGGCTGATGTGATGGTGATCCCGCGTTCGCGCTCCTGCTCCATCCAGTCCGTGACAGTGTTCCCGTCGTGAACCTCGCCGATCTTATGCATAAAACCGGTGTAGTAGAGGATTCGCTCCGTGGTCGTGGTCTTGCCGGCATCAATGTGGGCAGCGATACCAATGTTCCGCGTCCGCTCAAGCGTATACTCCCGGTCAGGCGAGTTGATGTTCTTGTCCTGTTCCAATGTGGCTATCATTTACTTCGTTGCTAAAAGTTTCAGCAAAATACCATCTAAAAAACCAAGCTATTTCAGAGAGCGTCTCATCCGCGTATAAACCGCTGGACGCTGACAACCTGGCCGAACGGTTGGCCAAGCCGACTCTTCTTTCCTACCAACGGAAGTGCGCAAAGGCTTTGTTTGCCTGGGCCATCTTGTGCATCTCGTCTCTCTTCCGGATGCAGCTACCCTGGCCTTCACTGGCATCCCTGATCTCAGTGGCCAAGGCATCCCTCATTGGGACTCCTTTCCGGGCCTGCGAAAAACTCACCATCCAGCGCAACGCCAGAGCGGTCTGCCGGCTGCCACTGATCTCGAGCGGGATCTGGTAGGTCGCCCCACCGACACGCCGCGACTTGACCTCGAGCCGTGGCCGGGCATTGCCAACAGCGCGTTCCAAAATTTCCAATGGGTCGCTTCCTTGCTTTTCCGCAGCTAACTTGTCGAACGCACCGTAAATGATTTTTTCTGCCACACTTTTCTTCCCCCGCCGCATGGTAAAATTCACCAGCAGGGTGACCAACCTACTCCCATAACGAGAGTCCGGCTGCACTTCACGTTTTTCTGCTCTTCTACGGCGTGCCATGGCTGGTTAAATAAGTTCCCTGCCTGAAATTATTTCTTACCCGCCTTGGGGCGCTTGACCCCGTACTTGGAGCGGCTGCGTCGGCGCTTCTCAACTCCGGTGGCATCCAGAGCGCCACGTACCACATGATAACGCACACCCGGAAGATCCTTTACCCGCCCGCCCCGAATCAGGACAATTGAATGCTCCTGCAAGGTATGTCCCTCGTCTGGTATGTAGGCAATTACCTCGAACCCGTTAGTCAGGCGCACCTTGGCTACCTTTCGCATGGCCGAGTTCGGTTTCTTGGGTGTTCGAGTGTAAACCTGCAGGCAAACCCCCCGTTTGAAGGGACAATTCTCCAGTGCTGGGGAGGTGGTCTTGGATTTCACCTTTACCCGGCCTTTTCGGACTAATTGATTAATTGTCGGCATTAAAAAAACGTTGAAGAGGCGGTTCTCAAGCGCCCATCCCGTTCAAAGGGGCGCGGAGACTATCAAAAACCAATTCTGATGCAACAGGTTTTTTGAACATTTTCCAGAGTAATTTATCCGCCCAGCCTACCCAAGCAGCGGGTTGTCAAAAATGGGCTCCTCCTGCTCCTCTTCCTCGCTTGGGGCCTCGGCGATTTCCTCAGTCATCGGTTTCAATCGAACGTTGCGATGCAACTCGGCACCCGTCCCTGCTGGAACGATGTGCCCCATGATGACGTTTTCCTTGAAACCACGAAGGGTGTCGATTTTACCGAGTGTGGCCGCATCAGTCAGCACACGGGTGGTATCCTGGAAAGAGGCCGCACTCAGGAAGCTCTCTGTCTCAAGCGATGCCTTGGTGATACCCAGCAACACGGGTTGACCCTCGGCAGGCTGGCCACCCATTTTCTCGATCTTCTCGTTCTCCGACTCGAAGGTAAGTTTCTCCACCTGTTCCCCCCATAGAAAGGTGGTGTCGCCCGGCTCGGTGATGCGGACTTTGCGCAACATCTGCCGGGAGATGGTCTCGATGTGCTTGTCGTTGATTGTCACGCCTTGCAGCCGGTAAACCTCCTGAACTTCGTTCACCAAATGGTCCTGTAGTGCCTGCGGACCGCAAACTTCAAGTATCTCGTGTGGATTAACCGGACCCTCGGTCAACTGCTGACCCTTCTTCAGCACGTCACCCTTGAAAACAATCACATGTTTGCCGATCGGGATGAGATGCTCTTCCTCCTCCCCGGATTCCACATCGCGGATGATGATCGAGCGCTTGCCTCGAACGGTTGGCCCGAAATCCACAACACCATCGATTTTTGAAATCTCCGAACCGTCCTTCGGTATGCGCGCTTCAAACAACTCGGCGACTCTCGGAAGACCACCTGTAATGTCCCTTGTCTTGGCAGCCTGACGAGGTGTCTTGGCGATCAGGCTTCCGGCGACAATGGTATCACCCTCGCCGACGACAATGTGGGCACCAGAGGGAATTGGATAATTGGCAATAGCCTCGCCCTTGCTGCTCTCGACAATCACCTGCGGATGCAAATCCTCCTTATAATCGATGACAACCAATGATTTTTGGCCGGTGGCTTCGTCGTCCTCATGCTTGATCGTCACCCCGTCAATAATATCGTGGAACTTAATTCGGCCCGGTTTCTCGGTGATAATGGGGGCATTGTAGGGATCCCACTGGACGAAAACCTGCCCTTTCTTGACCTTCTCGCCCTCGGAAACGGCAATGACCGAACCGATGACCACATTGTAGCTTTCCAGTTCGCGGCCGTCCTTCTCATCCACAATCAAGATCATCCCATTTTTGTTGAGTACGATTCTGTTTTCATCCTCCAACTCCACCGCTCGGATATCCTTAAACTTCACAATGCCATCAACACGTGCCTCGATTTGGGGTTGCTTGAACACGGCCGAGGCGGTTCCCCCGATGTGGAAGGTGCGCATCGTCAACTGAGTGCCAGGTTCACCGATGGACTGTGCGGCAATGATACCAACCGCCTCTCCCAATTCAGCCATGACACCTGTGCCAAGGTTGATGCCATAACATTTTTGGCAAACACCGCGCTTTGATTCACACGTCAGCACAGAACGGAGCTTGACCCGCTCAACACCGGCATCGTCAATTATATTGGCGTGGGCTTCGTCAATGACCTGGCCGGATTCACAGAGGTACTCGTCCGGGTTCACCGGGTTCAGGATATCCTCTGCGCCTGTCCGGCCTACCAAACGGTCCTTGAGTTGGACAACCTCGTCCTCACCCTCGTAAATGGCTTGGCGCCAAATTCCGTTGGTGGTTCCGCAGTCCAGTTCCCTGATGACGATGTCCTGTGACACATCCACCAGTTTCCGGGTCAGGTATCCTGAGTCGGCCGTTTTCAGGGCGGTGTCGGCCAAGCCCTTTCTGGCGCCGTGTGTTGAGATAAAGTAATCCAACACGGTCAAACCCTCACGGAAATTGGCCAGTATAGGTTTTTCGATGATATCCCCCGACGGCTTGGCCATAAGGCCGCGCAAACCGGACAACTGGCGAACCTGTTGGCGATTGCCGCGGGCACCCGAGTCAACCATCAACCAAACCGGATTGAACTCGTCACTACCATGGTTGTCATCCAGCACCTTCAGCATTACGTCTGCAATCTGGTCAGTGCAATGGGTCCAGATATCGATGATCTTGTTGTAGCGCTCACCAGGCGTGATAACACCCCGACGATACTGCTTGTCCACATCGACAATTTGTTTCTCGGCCTTCTCGATCTCCTTGGATTTTTCCTTCGGGATGATCATATCGTGCATCCCCATGGAGATGCCGGACTTCGTTGCCGCAGCAAAACCAAGCTGCTTGAGATTATCCAGCACACGAACCGTTTCGTCCTGACCGCAGAGGCGATAGCAATTCCAGATGATGTCTCCAAGCACACCCTTGTTCACAATTATGTTTGGGAACCCAATCTCCTCCGGCCAAATTTCACTGAATACAACCCGGCCAACAGTGGTTTCGATGATCTTCTTTTCCTTGTCTCCGTATGGGGAAGAATCTTTCCCAAGATCGGGGTTGGCCAAGCAGACTACATCGTGAATCTTCAACTCGCCGTCGTCGTACGCAAACAGCACCTCCTCCTTGGATCCGAAGAAGCGCACTGCCTTCTGTTTTTTGCGAACCACCTTGCGCGGCTTGGCTGTAAAGTAATAACAGCCCAAGGCTATATCCTGGGACGGGGTAATGATCGGCTTACCGCTTGAAGGCGAAAAAATATTGTTGGTCGCCATCATCAAGTGGCGCGCCTCCAACTGGGCCTCAACAGAGAGAGGCACGTGTACCGCCATTTGGTCACCATCGAAGTCCGCGTTGTAGGCACTGCATGTCAGAGGATGAAGGCGAATGGCCTCGCCCTCGATCAGGGTCGGCTCGAAAGCCTGGATGGAAAGGCGGTGAAGCGTTGGTGCACGGTTCAACAGAACCGGGTGCTCCTTGGTTACTTCCTCAAGCACATCCCAAACTTCGGGTGTCTTACGCTCGATCAGTTTTTTGGCAGAACGAACGGTATGTACATAACCAAGATCCTTGAGCCGTCGAATGATGAATGGCTCGAACAATATCAGCGCCATTTTCTTCGGGAGACCGCACTGGTGAAGTTTCAGTTCCGGACCGATCACGATCACTGAGCGGCCGGAATAATCCACACGCTTGCCGAGTAAGTTTTGGCGGAAACGGCCACTCTTGCCCTTCAGCATGTCACTCAATGACTTGAGAGCGCGATTGCCGGCACCAGTAACGGGACGACCATGACGGCCGTTATCAAACAAAGCATCAACCGCTTCCTGCAACATACGTTTCTCGTTCCGGATGATGACCTCCGGTGTCTTGAGGGCCAAAAGGTTCTTCAACCGGTTGTTGCGGTTGATGACGCGGCGGTAGAGGTCGTTAAGGTCGGACGTGGCAAACCTGCCACCCTCGAGCGGAACCAAGGGACGCAGATCCGGCGGAATTACTGGCAACACGGTCAGCACCATCCACTCCGGACGGCTCTTGGACTTAAGGAAGCCCTGGTAAACTTTGATGCGCTTGGCCAATTTCTTGCGAATCTGCTTGCTGCGCGTCTGGGTCATGGCGAACTGCAATTGATCAATGCCCGCATCGAGATCGATGGCAGCCAAGGCGTCGTGAACCCCTTCAGCGCCAATCTTCGCCACGAAGGCTTCCGGCCCGTAGGTTTCCTTGGCATCGCGAAACTCCATTTCCGTGAGGAGCTGGTTTTTTTCCAACGGCGTGTCGCCGGGATCCACCACGAGATAATCCTCGTAGTAAATGACCCGCTCAAGGTTTCGCGCAGTGACATCCATCACCAGTCCAATGCGGGAGGGCATGCACTTGAAAAACCAGATATGAGTCACCGGCACTGACAACTCGATGTGTCCCATTCGTTCGCGTCGTACGCGTGCCTGCGTCACCTCAACACCACAACGGTCGCAGACCACGCCGCGATGCTTGATGCGCTTGTACTTGCCGCAGGAACATTCCCAGTCCTTGACTGGGCCGAAAATACGCTCGCAAAAAAGCCCGCCCTTCTCCGGCTTGAATGTACGGTAGTTGATGGTCTCGGGGTTTTTGACCTCACCCTTGGACCAAGAACGGATGGACTCAGGGGAAGCCACGGCGATAGCGATGTGATCCACGTGATTGACCCTGTCGAGTCCGAGCAACTCTCGTGAGGATTCTGCTGTGTTAATCATCTTTAAATTCCAGTGTTTAAGTTGTTAAGGTTATTCGCCCAGCAACAGGCTTGGGCGGGAACTTTCCTCCTTGGCCTGAACCACCGGATTGGTGTAACTGACAGTCACATTCAGGCCAAGCGACTGCATTTCCTTAACCAAAACATTGAACGATTCCGGCACGCCGGCCTCCAGCGCGTGGTCTCCCTTCACCAATGCCTCATAAATCCGGGTACGCCCCTGGACATCGTCTGATTTTACAGTGAGCAGTTCCTGCAACATGTAGGAGGCACCGTAGGCCTCCAATGCCCACACCTCCATCTCGCCGAAACGCTGCCCCCCGTATTGGGCCTTGCCCCCAAGCGGCTGCTGGGTAACCAGCGAGTACGGACCAACGGCACGGGCATGTATCTTGTCCGCCACCAAATGGCCAAGCTTCAGCATGTAGGTGTACCCGACAACCGTTTCCTGATCGAACGGCTCCCCTGTATGGCCATCAAAAAGCCGGGCTTTGCCGTGAGCCGGCAGCCCAGCTTCCTCGAGGTAGTTCTTGATGCGATCCTCCTTAATGCCATCAAAAACCGGTGTGGCAATCTTGATCCCGAGTTTCTCCGCCGCCCAGCCGAGATGGGTCTCGAACACTTGGCCAATATTCATGCGGGAAGGCACGCCCAGGGGATTGAGAATGAAATCCACCGGGGTTCCATCCTCGAGATAAGGCATATCTTCCTCGGGAATGATCTTGGCCACAACACCCTTGTTGCCGTGGCGACCCGCTACCTTGTCGCCCACCGACAGCTTGCGCTTGGATGCGATAAAAACCCTCACCGACTTGATCACACCCGAGTCGATCTCATCACCGGCAGCCACGCGCCCTGCCTGTTCCTTGTGCTTGGCTTTTAGGTCGTCAAACTTCTTGGTAAAGCCCCCGACAATCTCGAGAATCTTGTTCTTGATCGGCGAGGGATCGATGGAGATCTGGTCATAGACCTGCGACAGCTTGCGGAGCAATGTCTTTGTGATTTTTCGATTGGCAGGGATGATGACATCTCCCGTCTCGGAATTCGTTACATCCAGCGGGATTTTCTCACCCAGAAGGATGTTACTCAAGTTTTCAGTCAACTGCTCGTGAAGACTGTTGAGTTCCTTCTTGTAGTCGTCCTCAAGCTGCTTGGCCTGTTTCTTGGCCTCGATTGCGGCAGACTTGACCCCTTTATCGCTTTCCTTCTTGGATGAGACTTTCACCCCCATCACCTTGCCGAACACGCCCGATGGCACTTTCAGTGAGGAGTCTTTCACGTCGGCAGCCTTCTCCCCAAAAATGGCTCTCAGGAGGCGTTCTTCCGGGGCCAGTTCGGTTTCGCTCTTGGGTGTTATTTTGCCCACTAGGATATCTCCCGGTCCGACCTCGGCACCGACCCGAATGACGCCATCCACGTCGAGGTTGCTCAGGGCTTCCTCGCCAAGGTTGGGTATATCCCGCGTGATTTCCTCCGGGCCAAGCTTGGTGTCGCGGGCGTTGACCTCGTACTCGCCGATGTGGATCGACGTGAAAACATCATCCTTAACGATGCGTTCACTGATACAGATTGCATCCTCGAAATTATATCCGTTCCAAGGCATGTAGGCGACCAACACATTCTTCCCGATGGCCAGTTCCCCATTGTCGGTGCAGGGACCATCCGCAATCGCTTCGCCCTCCTTGACCCTGTCTCCAACGGAAACCAAGGTCTTCTGGTTAATACAAGTGCCGGCATTGGACCGGTGATACTTGCGCATCGCGTACACCCAGCACCCTTCCTCCGGCCGGTGTTTTATCTTGCGCCGGCTCTCGGGAAGTTTGCCCGTCTTGGTGATTACTATTTCGTCCGCAGTCACAGAGGCCACCACCCCGTCCGCCTCGGCCTTGACCAGTGCGTGCGAATCCCGTGCCACCTTGGTCTCCATCCCCGTGGCGACGAGCGGCGACTCGGTGGTCAACAATGGAACGGCTTGGCGCTGCATGTTCGACCCCATCAAGGCCCTGTTAGCATCATCATGCTCCAGGAAGGGTATCAGGCTTGCTGCCACGGACACCAGTTGCTTGGGCGAAACGTCCATGTAATCGACCTTGTCCCCCGGCATATCAACAAAGTCCGCCCGGAAGCGGCAGGCCACCTGTTCGGTAGTGAACTTGCCATTGTTGTCAATCGGCTGGTTTGCCTGGGCAATGAAGTACTTCTCCTCAACGTCGCCGGTCAGGTAATCGACTTTGTTGGTCACTTTGCCCTTCACCACCTTGCGGTAGGGACTCTCGATAAAACCAAAATCGTTCACCCGGGCAAACGTGGCCAAGCTGGCAATCAATCCAATGTTAGGGCCTTCCGGCGTCTCCACCGGACAAATACGGCCGTAGTGGGAGGGGTGAACATCCCGGACCTCAAACCCGGCGCGTTCACGGGACAAACCGCCCGGACCAAGTGCAGAGAGGCGACGCTTATGGGTCAACTCTGCCAGCGGGTTGATCTGATCCATGAACTGGGATAACTGGCTCCGGCCAAAAAAATCCCGCACGACGGCGGACAAGGCCTTAGGGTTGATCAGCTTGGCCGGGGTCATGGTATCCAGTTCCTGGTCAAACAGCGTCATGCGCTCCTTAACCAAGCGCTCCGTGCGAGCCAAGCCGACCCGGCACTGGTTAGCCAGGAGCTCGCCCACGGTGCGAATGCGGCGGCTGCCCAAGTGATCAATATCGTCGATTGTGCCATCCCCCAGCTTAAGACGAAGAAGGTACTTTGTTGCCTCGACCAAGTCTTCCTTCATCAAAGTACGGGAGCCATCAACACCTTTGAGGTCGAGCTTCTGGTTGATCTTGTAACGGCCCACACGGCCTAGGTCGTAGCGCTTGGGATCGAAGAACAAACGCTTGACCAAGGCGCGAGCGTTGGCAGGAGTCGGCGGATCGCCGGGCCTTAATCGCTTGTAGATTTCCTTGAGGGCATCCTCCTCGTTATGGGCTGGATCTTTGGCCATGCAGCGAATAATCAGCCCGTCGTCGCTCGATATATCCACGATCTGGATTTTCTTGACACCCAGCTCACGCACCCGCTTGACCACTGCCTTGGACAGCGGCTCGAACGCGCGTGCCACCACGATACCCTTCTCCGGCTCCACAAGGTCGCTGATTAACACCTTGTTACCGAGGTTATCCATTTTCTCAGCTGTTCTGGTGGTGACCTCTTTAATACTGTAGAAGGTGTTCAGCAGTGATGCATCACTGCTGGTGTCCTCCCCTTCCAGGAAGTTGATGGCCCGCAAGAATGTGGTGATCAGAAATTTGCGGCGGCGCTTTTTCCGGTCGAGATAGACATACAGCATGTCGTTGGTGTCAAACTGCGCCTCAAACCAGGAACCCCGGTCCGGAATGATCCGGAAGGAGAACAGCATCTTGCCGTTCGGATGCCGGGAAGCCTCGAAGGCAACGCCCGGTGACCGGTGCAACTGGCTCACGATCACGCGCTCGGCCCCATTAATGACAAAGCTGCCCTGCGGGGTGATGAGCGGCACCTCGCCCATGAACACTTTTTCCTCCTTGGTACCTTTTTGATCCTTCAGTCGGAAGATGACGTGGAGCGGTGCGCCGTAGGTCTGGCCCTCATCGATGCACTTGAGCCAGTCCATCTTGGGCGCGCCTATCTCGTAGTGGCAATACTTTAAAACGACTTTCTCGTCGTAGCTCGTAACCGGGAATATTTCGTTAAACACCGCCTCCAGACCGATGTTCTCACGTTTTCCGGGACTGAGCTCCGCCTGCAGGAACTCGTGATACGAGTCCACCTGAATTTCAATCAGGTTGGGTGGAGAAATGATTTCCTTGATGTTGCCGAAGTTGATGCGGCCGTTCGCTTTGTTAGGCATCGATTATGTCGAGGTTTGTCAGGGCCGGTCGGTTACCGGGGGATTTATAAACACACACAGAAACAAGCAACACGCTCCCCAGCTTACGCTTTGGGGCGTATCCACTCTTAATAGACAGTCGGTTCTTAAAACTGTTTAAATAAATATTTATTCCTAAAATCAGGAAACGCATTGGCCAAGGGGCATTGCCGCCCCCGGGGCCAAATGCTGTTACTTGAGTTCGACGGCTGCGCCAGCCTCCTCAAGTTTTGCCTTGGCGGCTTCGGCCTCATCCTTGGGCACGCCTTCCAAGACCGGTGTCGGGGCACCTTCAACCAGACCCTTCGCCTCGGCCAAGCCCAAACCGGTCTTGACAGCACGTACGGCCTTGATGACCTGAATTTTCTTGCCGCCGTCACTCACCAGGACGACATCAAACTCAGTTTTCTCCTCAGCCGGGCCGGCATCCGCGCTTTCACCACCGCCTGCAGCCGCAACCGCAACCGGGGCAGCAGCACTGACACCCCATTTTTCTTCCAGTTCCTTGACCAGTTCGGCGGCCTCAAGGACCGTCAAACCGCTCAACTGTTCCACTATTTTTGCTATGTCTGCCATTGTTTTATTAGTTTCTTCGCCCCCGGAGCCCCGGGGATTTAAGTGCGCAGACCGCGCACCGACGAGTTACTGTTGTTTTATCCTCCACGGCTTTGTGCGTGGAAAAAATCCAAATTTAATCATGCTTCGTTTTCGCTAAACTTGGCCCGGACAATCCTTGCCAGGCTCGCGCCTGGCTCAGCTAAGGTCCTTACCAGTTGTCCCGCTGGTGCTTGCAACGTGCCAAGTAGCTTGGCCCGCATCCCGTCCAGCGACGGCAAGTCGGCCAGCATCTTGATCTGGTCCGCGTCGAGCCGGTCATTGTCAAGAAAACCAAAATGCCACTCTAACTTGTCAAATTCTGCTCTGAAATTCTTCAGCATTTTTGCCGCGCCGGCGATCTCCCCCTCGCCGGTGACCGCCGCTAGTTGGCCTGTCAGCGCTTGACCAAGGTCTTGGATCCCGGCTTCCTTGGCCGCTGCCTTAAATATAGAGTTCTTGAAGACATGCACCTCAGCACCAGCACCGGCTAGGCGATTACGCAATTCCTCAAACTGGGCGACCTTCAACCCCTCGTAATTCACCACGATGAAGTAAGGGCTAGCGTTCAGTCGTTCGACGTACTCTTTTGTAATTAGCTTCTTTTCTTCACGCATCTGTCTTCCTTTCGTTTCCAGGTCAGGCGGCCTTCAGGATTTCACGCAAATCCAGCGGTATCCCTGGACTCATGGTTGAGGAAAGCACGCAGTTTTCGATGTAACGGCCCTTAGCCGCGGACGGCTTGGCTTTAAGGATCGCGTCAATTATTGTATGTGCATTTTCCACAATCTGTTCCGGCTTGAAGGAAATCTTCCCTGCTAGCACCTGAACATTTGCTCCCTTGTCGAGTTTATACTCCACACGACCAGCCTTAACCTCCTGAACGGCCTTGGCGGTGTCATCTGTGACAGTACCGACCTTGGGGTTAGGCATCAGCCCGCGAGGCCCGAGAACCCGGCCCAGTTTGCGCACCTCGCCCATGGCCTCAGGAGTGGCTATGGCCACGTCGAAACCAGTCCAGCCGCTGGTCACTTTCTCGATGTATTCCTCAAAGCCAACGAATTCCGCACCGGCCTCCTTGGCGGCTTCCACCGCACCGACTTCCTTGGCAAAAACAAGGACCTTTACCTCCTTGCCACTCCCGTGAGGCAAGCGCACGGTACCTCGGATCATCTGATCCGTCTTGCGCGGGTCGATGGTCATCTTGAATGCCAGCTCGACCGACTCGTCAAACTTGGCCTTGGGGAACTTGCTAACCAAGTCGGCCGCCTCGGCAACGGAGTATCGTTTGCCGGGCTCCACCAGTTCCAGTGCTTTCTTGTATCGCTTACTTATTTTTCTGGGCATTGTCTTGCGCGCGGTGCAACCGGGCCGCGAGGCCCTCCCGCTTTTGTGATTAATTCACGACCTCAAGCCCCATTGATCGGGCGGTGCCAGCGATCATGTTAGCAGCCATCTCCGGGTCGCGGGCATTCAAATCCTCCTTCTTGGCCTCGACGATCTCGAGCAACTGGGCCTTGGTCACCTTACCGACCTTGGTCTTGTTCGGTTCACCCGAGCCTGAGGCGATTCCCGCCGCCTTTTTCAGCAGCACCGCCGCAGGTGGCGATTTGGTGATAAAACTGAATGACTTGTCACTATAAACCGTGATCACCACCGGGATAATCAGGCCGGCCTTGTCCTTAGTCACCGCGTTGTATTGCTTGCAGAATTCCATGATGTTCACGCCCTGTTGGCCAAGGGCGGGGCCAACCGGCGGGGCGGGGTTCGCCTGGCCCGCCGGGATCTGCAACTTAATGTAGCCTGAAATTTTCTTTGCCATTGTTCTTTTTATCTACCTTTTATAAAACTTGCCGCTTGGCCAAGCGCTCCGCGCCTAGCCCTTGTCGACCTCCCAATATTCGACATCCACCGGTGTGTTCCGACCGAAAATATTGACGGTCACCTTGAGTCTCCCCTTTTCAGGATCAACTTCCTCCACGATACCGTTGTTCCCCTCAAACGCGCCGTGGTTTATTTTTACGGTTTCACCCACTTCAAACTCAACCTTGGGCCGCTCCAAATCCTCGGAGTCGGCGATTCGGTTCTTGATGTCCTCGATTTCGGCATCCGGGGTCGGTTCCGGCTGGTCGCCTCCAACAAACCCAATCGCCCCCGGCGTGTCCTTGATAAAGTTCATCGGCTCAGAGATGATCTTATGATCCTCATCTCGAAGTCGAATATGAATGAACACGTAGCCCGGGAAGAGCTTTTTTGTGGACACCTTCTTCTCGCCGCCGCGCACATCTACCACCTTCTCCTTGGCCATGAACACCTCGTTGATATTCTCACCCATCTCCTCCACACCAATGCGCTTACTGATGCTGTCGAGCACCTTTTGTTCCTGCCCAGATAAAGTATGAATGATGAACCACTCGTATGCCATAACGGGTCAACTCAGCCTGCGCCACCACCACCAAGCCATTTCAGGAGGAAATCCTGAATCAGAAGGCCACCTAGGAGCCAATCTGCGAGAAACGTAAACGTACCCAGCATCGCCACCGCCGTGAGCACCATCCAGGTGGAGCCACGGAGTTCCTCGCGATTAGGCCAGGAGCACTTCAACAATTCCTCACGGGTCTGCAAAAAGAAAACACGGATGCGATCGAGCCAGCCAAGCTTCTTGGCGATCACCAGAATAACCAGGAGAACAACTCCCCCGATGATCCAGTCAAGTGGCAGCGGACTACCCATCGCCGAGCCGGTATCAGGCTGCCCCGCCGATTGCTCCACGGCTGCGGTTGGCTGAACCGCGCCTGAATTACTGTTGGTTTCTTCCATTAGCGAACTTTCTTTTTTTCAGTTCTCCCGGAACTTGGCGGAGGGGGAGGGATTCGAACCCCCGGAAGCTTGCGCTTCAACGGTTTTCAAGACCGCCGCATTCGACCACTCTGCCACCCCTCCGGTCTGGGGTTGGTTTAAACTTGATTGGCAGGGCGGGAGGGATTCGAACCCCCAACAGACGGTTTTGGAGACCGTTGCTCTACCAATTGAACTACCGCCCTACTCAGGGTTCACATCCATTCCCGTGTGCGGCTCCATGCCCCACCCGCAAAAAACGAAATCACTCTACAACCTCGGCCACACGGCCTGAGCCAATCGTTCGGCCACCCTCGCGAATGGCAAAAGTCAACCCCTGCTCCATCGCGACTGGCTTGCCCAATTCCACCGAGACCGTCACGCGATCCCCAGGCATCACCATCTCAATGTTGTCCTCGAGGGTTAATGATCCAGTCACATCAGTCGTTCTAAAATAGAACTGCGGACGGTAATTGGTAAAGAACGGCGTGTGCCTTCCGCCTTCCTCTTTGGTCAGCACATAGACCTCGCCCTTGAACTTGGTATGCGGCTGGATCGTGCCGGGCTTTGACAATACCTGCCCGCGTTCCACTTGATCCTTCTTGATACCTCGCAAAAGCACTCCCACATTCTCGCCAGCACGAGCTTCGCCGAGCAGCTTGCGAAACATTTCCAGATCCGTCGCAACAGTTTTCTGGATATCTCGCAATCCAACAATCTCGACTTCATCCATCTTTTTAATGATGCCTCGCTCCACACGGCCGGTCACCACGGTGCCACGGCCTTCGATGCTAAACACGTCCTCGATGCACATCAGGAACGGCTTGTCCTCTTCGCGAACCGGGTCAGGAATGCCGCTATCACAGGCCTCCAGCAGCTGGGCAATGGACTCCACCCACTTCTCCTCGCCGTTCATGGCTCCCATGGAGCTGGACTGTACAATCGGGGTTTCCTTGTCGAAATCGTATTTCTCCAGTAGGTCCTTAATCTCCTCCTCGACGAGCATCAGCATCTCCTCGTCTTCGACCAAGTCACACTTGTTTAAGCAAACCACGATGGCGGGAACACCTACCTGCTTGGCCAACAAAACGTGCTCCTTTGTCTGGGGCATCGGGCCTTGTGAGGCATCCACCACAAGAATGGCGCCGTCCATCTGCGCAGCTCCAGTGATCATATTTTTCACGTAGTCGGCATGGCCCGGACAGTCAACGTGAGCGTAGTGACGCTTCTCACTCTCATACTCCACATGCGACACTGCGATGGTCACCGTCTTTGATTCATCTCGGACAGTACCGCCCTTGGTGATGTCGGCATACGAAATAGGGGTCGCCAACCCCTTCTTGGACTGTACCTCCACGATGGCTGCTGTGAGGGTCGATTTACCGTGGTCAACATGACCAATGGTACCGATGTTTACATGGGGTTTTCCGCGTTGGAACTCTTCTTTTGCCATTCGATTTTTTCTATTTGGTTGGTTCGTTCTATCTACTACTGAACAAATTCATTCCTCACCCCTAGATGGAGCCCATGACCAGGATTGAACTGGTGACCTCATCCTTACCAAGGATGTGCTCTACCAACTGAGCTACATGGGCATCGGGCGATAGGGCCGTCTGCCAGTTCAAGCCCGCCTGAAACATCAATAACCCGCTGCCCCCAATTGCATCTTGTAAGCAACTGGAGGCCAATGAGTTAGCGATTATTCTGCGCCCCAAAAGGGAAGGGAATTTAGTAGCTCGACGTCCCCCAGTCAACGATTTTTTTGTTTTCCTGCAAAAAATCGCTCATACGGGCTTTTTGATGTTCACCCAGGCGTGGACATGGGGATCCCCCCGGAAAAACCACAGGCAGTTCGGGCCTTCAATCTGCCAGACATCCCAAACCTTGTCGTTCCCGATGTCATGATTCTTGAAAAAAGCCAGATGCAGATGCTCAAAACCACCCGCATCGACCATTTTCAACGCCTCTTTGGCGTCCTTTTCGCGGAACATCGCCAGCAAATCAGCCATGGTCTTGCGCACTTGGCCCTGTTGGTCGCTGCTGAGCTCTGACATAGGGATCCCCGGCAGCCCATCTTTTTGACCAGTCAACGCCACGGTCTTGGTGCCCTGCTCCGGCCGGCTTTTGCCTAATAGCGCCATTTTCCGCTGTTTTCCATCCATCATGGCAAACACCTTGTTCGCCTGCTTGGCCTGATACCAATAGACATTGCCAGGATGATCCGGGGCCTCATTGAAGCTTCGAGCAGCATGGCCGTAAAAGATCGGACCGCCGAACGCCTCTCCATCGACGGCATCGCCATCACAGCGGCGCGTGCAGTGGCGACCAGTCAACACAAACTCAAACTTCCCGGTATTCGGCTGGCCGAACAACGCCACGGAGGTGCTCTCAAATCCATCGCCCTCGGAGTCGTGCAACACTTGGCCAAGGACGGTCTCGGCATATTGCTCGCTGTGCAGCTTGAGAAATATCTCCTTCACCAATGCCTGTTGCTCCCCTGTAAAAATCTCGCCGATGCTCTTTTTGGTGATGTTCCAGTTATTGTCGACCTTTTCGCGCAATGGATGGTCGAATGGAAACGCCACGACTTTCTTCTGGTTTTCATTGAGGCTGCCGAATAACTGGGCCACCAGTGTCTCGGAGTTGGTCTTCTTCTTTTTCGCTGCTTTGCCAAGCGGCGCCGCGGCCAGGGCGGCCGAGCCAAGCGCGGCGGTCTTCACAAAATGCCTACGATCTATCGTCGTCGGGCAAACCGGGCATTCTTTTGGGTTTTCGATTTTCATGGCACTTTTAATGGTGAATCTTCGCACCGCGGAAACTCGCACATCCTTTGGCCAAGTCAACCCGGAATTGTCCCGCTTGTCCAAGCGGACATTTTCCTGTTTGCGCCGTTGGCTGGCAATGGCACACTCCGCAGCCCGTTTCACGGCTTGCAAGGATCAATTAAATGGACAAGGTACGCATAGGTATTATCGGCTTGGGTAATATTGGGCAAATTCACGTCAACAATTTGTTGGAGAGTAAGGTTCCACGCGGTGTTTTGACAGCGGTGGGGGATGCGTTTCCGGACAAACTGCCAGAGTATGAGGCCAAGGGGCTGAAGACATTTGACAGCGGCGAGGCGCTCATTGGCTCGGGCGAGATTGATGCGTTGATAGTTGCCACTCCGCATTTTCAGCACACCACTCTCGGCATCGCGGCGCTGGAGGCCGGCCTACATGTGATGGTGGAAAAACCGATCTCCGCCCACAAGGCTGATGCCGAGCGCCTTATCGCGGCGGCCAACGCGCGGCCGGAGTTAACGTTCTCCGGCATGTTCCAAATGCGAGTGGAGCCGCGCTACCAAAAACTGCGCAAACTAGTTCGGGACGGCGAACTGGGCGACTTGATACGCGTGATTTGGATCATGACCGACTGGTTCCGGGCTGAGGCGTATTATCAAAGCAGCGACTGGCGCGCCACGTGGAAGGGCGAAGGCGGCGGCGTACTACTCAACCAATGCCTTCATCAGCTAGATGCCCTGCAATGGATTGTCGGCATGCCATCCAAGGTGCAAAGCCATGTCGGAATCGGCAGACATCACGACATCGAGGTGGAGGATGACGTGACCTGCTACATGGAATATGCCAACGGCGCGAACGGCGCATTCATCACCTCCACCGGCGAAACGCCCGGAAGCAACCGGTTCGAGATCGCCGGCACAAAGGGCCGCGCCCTGCTGGAAAACGACCGGTTAATCGTGACCCGCAACGAGGTCGCCTCCGACGAATGGAGCCGCACATCCAAGATCGGCTTCAAGCAACCGGAGAGCACCGTCGAGGAAATCCCGATCCCCGGCGCGGACAACGCCCACGCGCAGCTCATCGCCAACTTCGTCAACGCCATCCTGGACGGCGAAGCCCTCATCGCCCCCGGCGCGAGCGGCATCGGCTCCGTCGAGTTGGCCAACGTGATGGTCTACTCCGGCCTGCTTGGCCAAGCGGTCGACCTGCCCATGGACAGTGCCGCGTGGGAGTCCAAGCTAAACGAGTTGATCGCCAGCTCCACCCACGAAAAGAAAACCGTCGAGGTCAGCAACGAAGATTTCAGCGCAAGTTTTCGCAAATAATCTAAAGGAAGGACAAACATGGAACTAATGGGAATCGCAGACGAGGCATCACCCTCAATAGACGGCCAAATCCGGGCCACAAAAGAGCTCGGCTGGAAATGGATCGAGGCCCGGTTCGCCGAAGTCGATGGATTCGAGAAAGGCCCCGTCCACGACATACCGGACGAGGCCTTCGACATCATGGCCGCCAAACTCGAGGACGCCGGCGTCGGCATCTACGCACTCGGCTCCACCATCTGCAACTGGGCCAAGACCGTCGACAGCCCGTGGGATGTCACCGTCGGCGAAATCGACCGCGCCATCCCGCGCATGCAACGTCTCGGCACAAAATTCGTCCGCATCATGAGCTTCAAGCCAGCCGACGATGCCGACCAAACCCCGGACATCGTCTTTGAGCGACTGCGCGAGGTCACCCAGCGTTTCCTCGACGCCGGCCTGCAGCCGGTACACGAAAACTGCATGAACCACGGCGGCATGAGCTGGCAACATGGCGTTGAACTGCTCGAGAAAGTCCCCGGCCTCAAGTGGGTCTTCGACACCGCCAATCCCATCTTCAACGCCGACCGCTCCAAGCCACAGCCCTGGCCCAAGCAGGATCCGTGGGAATACTGGCAACACGTCCGCGAACACACCGCGCACATCCACATCAAGGACTGCGTCTGGGTCGATGAAAAGGATGACGCCGACTACACTTTCCCGGGCGAAGGTGACGGACGCGTCCGCGACATCCTGTGTGACGCCTTGTCCAACGGCTACGACGCTGGCATCTCCATCGAGCCTCACATGGCTGTCGTCTTCCACGACACCAACATCGAAGCCAACGAGAACGACATGTTCAACAACTACGTCGAATACGGACGCCGGCTTGAGGTTCTCATCGAGGAGGTTAAATCCGCATTAAGCACCGAATAATTCAATTTCATGAAACACACACTGAGACGTTTTTTTTGTTTGGCGGGGGCTACTTTGATAGCCGTTGGGGTTCAGGCGGAGAAGTTTACTGCTGGGGGCATTTCGTTTGAAGGGCCGAATGGGTGGCAGACTCAAAAGCCGTCGTCGTCGATGCGAAAGGCGCAGTTCGTCGTCAAGGGTAAAGACGGCAAGACGGCGGAGGTGGTGTTCTTTCATTTCGGACCAGGCGCAGCAGGCGGGGTGCAAGCAAATGTGCAGCGTTGGCTGGGGCAATTCAAGGAACCGACCGACAAACTCAAGGCGAAAATCAGCGACGAGACGATCGACGGCACGAAGGTCACCTACGTGACCGCCGAGGGTACCTTCATGAAAGGACCACCATTTGGTGGCAGTAAGGTGCCGGTGCCGGACAGCGGTCTGCTCGGGGCGATCATCGACGGAAAACAAGGAGCAGTGTTTATCAAGACCACCGGGCCCAAAGCCATCGTCAAGTCCGCTGAGAAGGCCCTCAAAGCCATGATAAACATGGCTTTGAAAAAAAAGTAATCAACGACCAAGCGCTTGGCCAGACGGTATCAAGCTAACAGACCTTTAATGACATTGCCGTGGACGTCGGTGAGGCGGCGTTGGATGCCGTTGTGGTAGAAGGTGAGCTTTTCGTGGTCTAGGCCGAGGAGGTGGAGCATGGTGGCGTGCAGGTCATGGAAGGGATGGATGTTTTCGGCCGCCTTGAATCCGAGTTCGTCGGTGGCGCCATGGCTGACGCCGGGTTTGATGCCGGCACCGGTTAAAACGGCGGTGAAGCCACCGGGGTTATGGTCGCGGCCTTTGGCTCCTTTTTGGAACATGGGCATGCGGCCAAATTCGGTGCACCAAAGGATGAGGGTATCTTTCAGCAGACCGCGCTGTTTGAGATCCCGGATGAGGGCGGCTGAAGGTTGATCCATGATCGGGCCGTGGACGTCGTATTGCTCGCGTAACTTTTGGTGGCCGTCCCAATTCAATTGGCCGGCGGTGGCATAGGCTCCGTTGAAGAGTTGCACGAAGCGCACTCCTTTCTCGATCAGGCGACGGGCGAGGATGCAGTTCTTGGCATAGTCGGCCTTGACCTTGTTCTTGGAGTCATCAGCGCCGTACATGTTGAGGATGTGCTGTGGCTCGCTGGAGAGATCGCTGATCTCCGGAACGGATAACTGCATCCGGGCGGCCAGTTCGTAGCTGGCGATGCGGGCGAAGAGGTTGGCGTCTTTCGGATTGCGTTTGAGGTGCTGGTCGTTCAGCAGTTTCAACAGGTCGCGAGCGGCAACGTCGGTCTTCTTCGCGATGGATTTCGGCGGCTGCAGGTTTTGAATCGGTTGCTTGGAATTGAAGGGAGTGCCTTGGAAAACGGCGGGCAGGAATCCGGGGCCCCAATTGTTGACGCTGGCCTGCGGGACACCGCGTGGATCGGGAATGGCGACGAAGGCGGGCAGGTTTTCGTTTTCGGATCCGAGGGCATAGGTAATCCACGCTCCCATGCTGGGAAAACCATCGAGGGTGAAGCCGGTGGAGATGAAATTCTCAGCGGGACCGTGAGTATTCGATTTGCTGGTTAGCGAATGGATGAAGGCGTAGTCATCGACCATGGAGGCAAGATGCGGGACCATGTCGGAGCACATCTTGCCGGTTTGGCCGTAAGGACGGAATTCGTACTGCGGCCGGGCCAGATTGCCGGATGGGCCTTGGAAAGTTACCGGCGGTCCGTTTTTCAACGGCTTCCCGTCGTGTTTGATCAATTCGGGTTTGTAGTCCCAAGTTTCCAACTGGCTGCAGGCGCCGGCGCAAAAGATGACCAATACGTTCTTGGCTTTGGCGGGGTAATGCGGTGAGCGCGCGGCGTGTGGCCGGCCTGGGTTGATCGCAGGCTGGTCGGCCAGAAGCCCCTGTTTGCTCAAGAGACTCGTGAGCGCGATGGCACCGAGACCGGTGGCCGATTGGCCGAGAAAATTGCGGCGATTCAGAAGACTCAGGGTATGGCTGGAAACGTCGTGTTTCATGGGATGAACAGGAATTCGTTGCTATTGAGTAACACCCGGCAAAGTGTGGCCAGGCCATGGGCCTTGGCGGAGGCGATGGCGGCCTTGGCTTCGAAGGGATTAGGCTGGCGACCGAAAGCGAGTTGGAAGGCGCGAGTGATCTGTTGG
The DNA here is from genome assembly GCA_022451065.1 of Pedosphaera sp. Lineage (GTDB taxonomy): Bacteria > Verrucomicrobiota > Verrucomicrobiia > Limisphaerales > UBA1096 > UBA1096. The sequence goes on from JAKUOU010000020.1 coordinate 63,649, forward strand.
CTCGTGTCATCTCCGGTTTCTTTGGTGATACGATTGGCAAAGGCGGTTGCCTGATCGTTTACAAAGGGGCTGTTGAATAGGTTGAGCGCCTGGATTGCCGTGGTGGACTGTTTGCGGCGAGGCATGGTTTGGCCGGCATCGGGAGCGTCGAAGGCGCCGAAGATGGGAACCGGTTCCATGCGAATCTTGTGTTGGTAAATCATCCGGCGAAATTCCCTTTGGGTAAATTCGGTCACCGGAGGGAAACCGGTGAGGCCGCCGCGGCTCTTAAAGAAACTGAAGCCCGGACCGCCGGCTTCGAAATTCAAGTTGCCGCTCACAAAGAGGATGCTATCACGAATGGCTTCGGCTTCGAGCCGGCGAGAGGGGAACCGCCAAAGCAGACGGGAATCCGCATCGACCTTCCGTCCCGCTTCGTTCGTACGGCTCGACTGCTGGTAGGTATCACTCAGCATGATCAGCTTGTGCATGTATTTTACCGACCAGCCGCTGCGAATGAACTCGTGGGTGAGCCAATCGAGCAGCTCGGGGTGTGAGGGTTTGGCACCGTTGCGGCCGAAGTCGCTGCTGGTGAGGACGAGTCCCGCACCAAAATGGAATTGCCAGATCCGATTCACCGCGACGCGTGCGGTGAGCGGATTTTTTGCGCTGGCGATCCAGTTGGCCAGGGTCAGGCGCCGATCCGCTTCCGGAGCATCCTTCGCCAGGGATAAATCACCGAGTGCACTTAGCACCGTTGGCGCTACTTCCTCTTCTGGCTGCTCGGCATCGCCACGCTTTAAAAGGTGAACCGGCTCCGGCTCACCGAATTTGCCTCCAAACACCGTTCGGGATTTGGAGATTTCCGCCAGCCGAGATTCAATATTCTTCTTCTCCATCATCAAAGCCTTGGACTTTGCCAGTTGCTTGGGATCGAGCGCGGTGATGCTTCTTCGTTTTTTCGGTTTCTGGAGAGCGCCGCTGCAGGCCTCGATCTCGCGGATGGTCCAGTGCTTGAAGTTGCCCTCGTTCTTCCACTCCAATTCGATGCCGGTGGCGCCCGGCACAGGATCGAACACAATGGAATAAAAGCCGTCGTGAGCCGTGTCGAGGTGCTCGATCGTGTTGCCGGTGATGGAGAACTTCGGAAGGGGATTGGCGTCGCCGCTGAACATCTCGATCGAGAGATTGGTGACATCGGAATAGGATCGCGCAGCGAGGTCGGCATCTATGTCGGTGGTGACGCGCACGGTAATCTGCTGCAGCGGGCCATTATTATCGTTACCCGCGATGTCATTGATGCGGATGTGCGACAGGTTGTGAACGGCTCCCTTTTCAAACGCCAGTATCGAGCGCTGAGGCGCAGTCGTGGTACCGGGATTTGTTGTGAAGGTCATCGTCCCGACATCGCCATCGTACGCGTTCTTAAACCCGGCATTTCCATGGCGTTCCGGGCCGGGGCGGACAATACCTTTTACGATTTTGATCAGCGAGCGGCGGTCGGTCGAGTCAGCCACGACTTTCCATTCTCCCGAATCATCCGCCACCTCAATCACGTATTCGAGCGCCAATCGGTCGTTATACTTGCCGTCGCGATCCCGGGACCAGACGATGCGATCGATCGTGTGCACGGCGGGGAATTCGAGCATGACCCACCCGGTCGTTTCGCCGCACATCCAACTGCGAGCATTGCCAAACTTCCCGTCATTGATGAACTCGAGCTGGTGGTGTCTTGAGACTTTACTGCCCGAGGCACTCCGCTTCACGTTGAGCGATGCGAGGGCGATGTTTTTGCCCTCCGTGTCAAAGATTTCCAGTTCGTCGATGCAAGGCTCCAAGCGGTTCGTCTTTTTGATCGTGAACCGAACTTTCCGTGCCTTCACCGGAGTAAATCGCTCGACGTTTAGCAAGGCGTTGACCGACGCTCGTTCCACGCCCGATCGGGCCAGCGGCACGAAGCCGGCCACCGCGCGATCAATTTCACGCACGCGGGATTTGAGCTCTTCTATCTGCTTGTGCAAGGCCTCTGAATCGTCCGGTTGGATCGGACGCTCGCCGTAGGACACTCCGGCGAAGAACGCCTGCATGGAGTAGTAATCCTTCGCCGAGATCTCATCAAATTTGTGGTCATGACAGCGCGCACAACCAACACTTAGCCCCAGAAATGCCTCGCTTGTGTTGATGACGATTTCACTTAACTCATCCTGGCGTGCGAGCCGCATCGATTCTGTGTCTTTGCCAATCTGCCCCGGCAACAGGCGTGCTGCCGTCATCAGAAAACCGGTCGCTGCATCCTTGCCCAGCTGATCTCCCGCAATTTGTTCCCGGATGAACTGGTCAAACGGAATGTCCTTGTTGAAAGCCTCGATCACGTAGTCCCGGTATGGCCACGCGTTCGGGCGCGGCGTGTTCACTTCGAATCCGTGGGTGTCCGCATAGCGCACCACATCCAGCCAATGCTGTGCCCAACGCTCACCATAACGAGGGGAGGCAAGCAGCCCTTCAACCGCTTCAGCAAAAGCGATCTCTGTCGTTCTCGGATCCTCGACGAATTTTTTCACCGATTCAGGACTGGGCGGCAGGCCGGTCATATCCAGAGTTGCGCGCCGCAGAAGGGTGATCCGATCTGCCTTGGGCGAAGATGTCAGACTATTCTCCCGCAGCTTTCGGCCAATGAAGTAATCGATGGGATTGCTTTTTGCCGGCACCGCCACGCGCTTCACCGGTTGGAATGACCAATGCTTTTTGTCGGCGGCCCAGACGCCCGACGCAAAAACGAAGGCCAAAATGATATTCGAAATCTTCATTTCAAAATGCGCAGGATGGCTTGGTCATTTCCATTGGGCAGCAAGGTGAACGAGCCGCCTTTATAAAAGCGGCGGGTGAATTTGAAATTGGCCTTCAACTCCGCTGCTGTCAACGCCTTGCCGCTGCCGTGGACGGCGCCGGCGATGCTGAGTTTGCGGGGGGCAATAAGCGCGGCGAGATGCGGGATGTCGCCGGCTTCGCGCAACATGTTCGGTGCCATCAAGCCGAGCCGCTGATTGGTGTAAGGCACGTCGCTGATGTAACTGGCGAGCGAACCGATGGTGACTGTATGGGCAATGCGCTCATCCAACGCTGCCGCACACAGCGCCACCACGCCAGCGGGGCCGTCGCCGATCACAGTGACGGGCTCGTGGCCGAGTTGGTCGAGCAGAGTGCGGAGGTCGCGGACCCATTGGCCGAGGAGCGGGCGGCCGAGCCAGAGGGACCACTCAGCGCTGTTGTGGTCCGGCGCGCGGCGAATGGCGTCCCGCGTGTAGGCGTGCTGACCGGTGGCGCGCAGGCTGAGAGAAAGTACAGTGTGGCCGGATCGCTGAAGGGCGGCGGCGAGTTTGTTTTCGGTGAGTTTCACTTCGCCTTCAATGTTCAGGAAAATGACTTTGTCTTTTTTGCGTGGAGCTTTGCCGAGTGTTTCGGTGGCAGTGAGGCGAATGCCCGGCTCGGGCGAGAAATTGATGCGACGCGTGGGTGCCTCGGGGCCATCCTTGAGCAGCCGCGTCGGGCGCGGTTTGGTGCCGCCGAGCACGTGCACGTCCAGCGCGTGGCGGACTTCGTCGAGGTCGTCGGCCCAGTTGGACTGCTCGAGTTGCGCCACGAGCCGGCGGCCTTCGCGCGCGGCGAGTTGCGGGATGGTCAGCCAATTATCCGGGCGCGTTTGGCCCGGGAAGCAGCGCAGCTTTTCAGGGTCCACCGTTTCAATCTTCGGCTCGTCGATGGGCGCGCCGTTGCCTTCGCCCTTGAGGTGCAGCGTCATCCAGCCGTACATCGCCTCGCGCATCGGCTCGTTGTAATCGTGCTTCGACTCCACCGGCAGATGCTTCACCGATTTCGGTTTGCCGTGCAGCGCGTAAATCGGCCGCGTCAGCGCTAGCGATTTCTTCGCCTCGCCGACCGAAAACTGGATGCCATCCTGCGTCGCGTTGATGACCATCAGCGCGCGCGGTGCCGTGAGGCTGAGCACGCCCCATTCCTCCGTGAACCTCAACGCCCCCGGCACCACCTCGCACATGCAGCACGCCACGCCGAGGTACGCCTGGTAATTGCCCACCGAACACACCGGCACCACCGCCTTGAACCGTTCGTCCCACGCGCCCGCGTACATCGTCTGGTTGCCGCCGCCGCTCGTGCCCGTGATGCCCAGCCGCTCGCCGTCCACCTCCTTGCGCGTCAGCAAGTAATCCACCGCGCGCATGTTCTCATAAACCTGCAGCCCGCTCAGCGGCCGGCCCACCGGCCAAAGCGTCGCCGCCACCATCTCGCCGTGATACTCCCCCAACGCCTTGCCAATGCCGCGTTCGCCCGCGCCCAGCGCATCCACCGCCAGCGCGAAAAAACCCAGTTTCGCCAGCCCGATACACCGCGCCTGCACTGTGCGATCCTGCTTCGCCCCACTCCAGTGCCCATGCACACACAACACCGCGGGCCGCTGCCCCGGGCCGTCGGGCACGTAAGCGTTGGCCGTCATCCACACGCCCGGCAGAGTTTGAAAAATAATGCGCTCCACGCGGTAGCCGTCGCGAATCTCCGTACCGAGAATGCGCGGCTTCAATTCGCATTGCTCCTTGGGAAAACCGCCCCAAGCGCGCAACAGATTTTTGCGAATCATCGCTCGCTGAGTATGCCATTCCGCCAGCGTCGCCGGTGTCCGATCCATCGCCCTCAACGCCGCCGCGCGTTTTTTGACAAACTGCAAAAACGCATTGGGCTTCTCCTCTGCGGCCGGCGCTGCCAGGGCGAACAGGAAAATGAGGATGAACCTTTTCATGGCACGGGCTCGACCGATTAAATGCAGCCTACGCCGATTTGTCAGCTAAACATTTGCCGGACAGCTTTGTAAATTTTTGCAAAAAATCTGCACGAGACCTCACTTTTTCTCGGTGAGCACGTTGCCGGATTACTTGTCGTTGAGTTCCTGACATGGGGCGAGGCTGTTGTGTACATCTATGCCACAATGCTGCGGACGACGTGGCCGTGGACGTCGGTGAGGCGGTAGTGGCGGCCCTGAAACTTGAACGTTAGCTTTTCGTGATCGATGCCGAGGCAGTGCAGCATCGTCGCGTGCAAATCGTAAACGTGCACTGGATTTTCGACGATATTGAATGAAAAGTCGTCGGTCGTTCCGTACATCGTCCCGCCCCGAATTCCGCCCCCGGCCAGCCACATGCTGAAGCAGCGCGGGTGATGGTCGCGCCCGTACTTGGCCATGTTCAGGCCACCCTGCGCGTAGACGGTGCGGCCGAATTCCCCGCCCCAGATGATCAGCGTCTCCTCGAGCATGCCGCGCTGCTTGAGGTCGGCGATAAGCGCGGCGGACGGCTGATCGATGTCGCCGCATTGGAGGGGCAAATCGCGCGGCAGGTCGCCGTGCTGATCCCAGCCACGGTGGTACAACTGGATGAAGCGCACGCCGCGCTCGGCCAGACGCCGGGCCAGTAGGCAGTTGGCCGCGTACGTGCCCGGCTTGCGCGCGTTCGCGCCGTACAAATCAAAAATGTGTTCCGGCTCGCTGGAGGTGTCCATCAACTCCGGTACCGAGGTCTGCATGCGGTACGCCATTTCCGCCTGCCGGATGCGCGTGAGGATTTCCGGATCGCCCAGACGCTCGTGATGCTCCCGGTTCAGCGCCTGGCCAAGGTCCAGTATCCGCCGCCGCCGCTTGGCCGTGATGCCCTCCGGGTTGGACAGGTACAGCACCGGATCACCCGACGAGCGAAACTTCACCCCCTGATGTTCGGACGGCAAAAAACCGCTGCCCCAAAGCCGCGCGTACAACGCCTGCGAATCGCGCTTGGCGCTGCCATGCGAAATCATCACCACATAGGCCGGCAAATCAGCGCTCTCACTGCCCAGTCCGTAGCTCGCCCACGCGCCCATGCTGGGCCGTCCAGCCTGCTGAAAGCCGGTCTGGAAAAACGTGATCGCCGGGTCGTGGTTGATCGCCTGCGTCTGCATCGAGCGCACCACGCAAAGCTCGTCCGCCACCCGACCGAGGTGCGGCAGCAACTCGCTCAACTCCGTGCCGCTCTGCCCATGCCTCGAAAAGTTGTAGATCGATTTACAGACTTTTTTTTCCTTCTGCCCGGACGTCATCCCAGTGAGGCGTTGCCCGCCGAAAAACTCGCTGCCCAACACCTCCCCATGCGCCTTAGCCAACGCCGGTTTGTGGTCGAGCAACTCGAACTGCGACGGCGCGCCGCTCTGGAACAGATAAATCACCCGCTTAGCCTTCGGCGCGAAATTCGGAAAACCGACCAAGCCGGCGAACAGTCTCGGGTTGAGCAGCGACGCCAACGCCACCGAGCCAATGCCCGCGCTCGTGCGGCCGAGAAACTGCCGCCGGGTCTGCATCATCGCGTTGTCGTGTTCGAGAGTCATACTTCAGTTCCTGGTAATGGCTTCGTCGGTGCCGAGCACGGCGTTGGCCAGCGACGCGTAGGCGGCCAACTCCACCACGTCGAGCACCGGGTCGTGCGGCGACTCGCCAACCGCCATAAGCCGCCGTGCTGCCTCCGGCTCGGCGCGAAAACTCGTTTGAAACTCCGCCAGCGCGCCGCTCAACAAATCCAGCTCGCGCTCCGTCGGGCGTCGACCGCAAACCAAGCGATGCAGCAGCGTCAACCGCGACTCCTCCGTCGCGCCGCCATCACGCAACACCCGCCCGGCCAGCTTGCGCGACGCCTCGACAAACGTTGGGTCGTTCATCAGCACCAACGCGGCGAGCGGCGTGTTCGTCTTTGCACGCGTCAGAACGCACACCTCACGTGACGGCGCGTCGAATGCCTGCATGTTCGGTGGTGGTACGGAGCGCTTCCAGTAAGTATACATGCTGCGGCGATAAAGTTTCCCACCGTGATCCTGCACAAAACGCGGCACGTTCTCATAAACCACATCATCCCATAGCCCCGGCGGTTGGTACGGCCGGACGCTCTCGCCGCCGAGCCGGCCGACGAGCAACCCGCTCGACGCCAGCGCGTGGTCGCGGATCATTTCCGCCGGTAACCGAAACCTCGGTCCGCGCGCGAACAACCGGTTCGCCGGATCGACCTCGAGCAGCCCCGGCGACACGCGCGACACCTGCTGATACGTCGACGACATCACGATGAGCTTGTGCATCGCCTTCCGGTTCCAGCCACCACGGATGAACTCGGTCGCCAGCCAGTCGAGCAGCGCCGGGTGCGTTGGCCACTCGCCCTGCGCGCCGAAGTCCTCCGACGATTTCACGATGCCGGTGCCGAAGTGCATCTGCCAAAAACGGTTCACGACCACCCGCGCCGTCAACGGGTTCTCCCCGCCGACAATCCACTTGGCCAAGCCGAGTCGGTTGCGCGGCGCACCGGCGGGCCATTGACCAAGCGCGGCCGGCAGCCCGGCGCTGACCTCGACGCCGCTTGGCTGATCGTACTGCCCACGACTCAGTACGAACGTCTTCCGGGCCGGGCTCAACTCGCCCATGATCATCGCCGTCGGCAGCGCTTGTCCAAGCGCTGCCAATGCCTTCCGCGCTGTCTTTAGCTGCTCCTCCGCCTCCGATTTTTTTTCCAGCTCGGCAATCTTGGCGCGGTGCCACTCCATTTGTTTCCGCTGTGCCACACTGGGCACCTTAACGAATGGCTTGTCCGCTAGCTTATCCGCGTTGCCGACGTGCGCCGTCTCCGGCACGTTGTTGAACAACGCGTAAAACTCGTAAAACTCCCTCTGCGAAATCGGGTCGTATTTGTGGTCGTGACACCGCGCGCAGCCAAACGTCAGCCCGAGGAAAACCGCGGTCGTCGTCTCGACGCGATCCACCACGGTCTCGACACGATACTCCTCATTGATGACGCCTCCCTCGCTCTGGATCGAATGGTTGCGATTGAAGCCGGTCGCTACGCGCTGGGCGATCGTCGCGTCCGGCAACAGGTCGCCGGCGAGTTGCTCGAGGGCAAACCGGTCGAACGGCATATTGTCGTTGAACGCGCGAATCACCCAGTCGCGCCATGGCCACATCACGCGGCGGCGGTCCAGGCTGTATCCGTGCGAGTCGGCGTATCGCGCCGCATCGAGCCAGTCGAGCGCCATCCGCTCGCCGTATCGCGGCGATGCCAGCAATCGGTCGACAACCTTCTCGAACGCGCGCGGCGAGGCGTCGGCAAGAAATGCGTCGATCTCCCGCGGAATTGGCGGCAGACCTGTGAGATCGAAGCTCACGCGGCGAAGCAGCGTCTCCTTGTCTGCACGCGGCGAGGGTTGCAACCCGGCACGCTTCATCTTGGCCAGGACGAACCGATCAATCGCGCCGCTTGGCCAGGCGGAGTTTGTCGCCGGGAGAATCGCCGGTCGGCTGGGCGGAATAAATGCCCAATGCTTTTCCCACTTGCCCCCCTGCTCAATCCAAGTACGGAGAATTTTAATGTCGCCAAGGGCCAGAACTCGACCTGAATCCACTGGCGGCATCCGCTCCTCCAGATCAGTGTGAGTTATGCGCTTGAATAACTCGCTTTTGTCAGGCTTGCCGGCGTTGATGATCGCTTGGCCAGGAGCACCGGTGTCGAGCCGCAGGTCGGCTTTGCGCTTGGCTGCATCCGGCCCATGACACTCGAAACAGTTGTCGGAAAGAATCGGGCGGACATCGCGATTAAACAGGACAACCTCCCAGGCAACTATCGAACCGGCTGGGAGCCACCCGGCAAGCAGAAGCACGGCGGCACGCAACAGTGAGTTGTTCCAAAAGAAAATCAAGTGCCCGAGAAGATTAAGCCAGAGCGGCCGGCTTGGCCAAGCGGAACATTATTTAATGAGTGCCTCGATTTTGGCCAGGGTTGAGGGCTTCAGATCGAGTCGGCACAGGGCGCCCTGGCTTGCTTTACTTGGGGATCGATTCACGCAGACGTTCGATCATTGATAAGTGACGGGGTAACCTTGCAAGGTTTTTCCATTCTTGGGGATCGGAGTCGTGATCGTAGAGTTCTTCACCTCCATCATGGTATCGGATGTAACGCCAACGTCCGGTCCTCACGGCGTGGTTGCCCTGGCCGTAGGTGATTAGCACGGGACGTTTCCACTCCATTTTGGGATTCTGCAACAGCGGCACGATGCTCTGTCCGTCCAATCCTTTACGCGAGGGCAAACCGCACAATTCAACCAGTGTTGGATAGAGGTCTATCAAACTGACGGGACGCCAGCAAAGTTGGTTTTTTTGAAGCTGTCCGGGTACAGAAATAATCAACGTTGTCCGAGTTGTAGTCTCCCAAAGCGCATGTTTGCGCCAGTGCTGCTTTTCACCCAGGTGCCAACCGTGATCGCCCCAGAGAACGACGATGGTGTTGTCAGCATGTTCACTGTGCTCTAGTGCCATTAAAAGCCGACCCACATGGGCATCTACGAAGCTAATCGTCGCCAGATAACTTTGTACAGCTCGATGCCACTGTTTATATTTCAAAACCATGTCGTGGTCTTCGCCGTGCCTGGCAAAGTTTCGCGGCCCGGACACGTCGTGCACCTCCCGCGCCAGCTTTTTTCCAAATGCTGGCAAGTCGTCGCGGTCGCTGTCCTGCGTCTTTGGAATGAGGATCTTTTCCAGAGGGTGCAAGTCGAAGTATTTTCGGGGAACGTGCCAAGGTAAATGCGGCTTGGTAAATCCGCAGGCTAGGAAGAAGGGTTTGTCGTGGGTTTTCTCGAGTTCAGAGATCGCCCAGCTTACGACCTTTGCATCCAGCATGTCCCCGTCTTCGTTGTCCAGCGGACCCCATGGAGCCCAAGCCAAAGCAGGCAGATCGGCCGGCCGGCTATATTTGGCCTTGGTTCGGGGAGCCTTGAAATAGAAATCCCAAGAGGCCGGATCACCCGATCGATTAGCGCCGTGGAATATCTTGCCTCCTCCCTTAGAGATATAACCGTTCATCCGAAAATACTGCATGAGAGTAACGGCCCGGGGCAGTTTCTCCCGGAATCGTTCGCCATTCCCGTAGACACCGGATTTCGACGGCTCAATGCCGGTCAGCAGGCTCACCCGTGATGGATTGCATAAGGGGGCCGAACAATAAGCCTTGGCAAAGGAGACTCCCGCTCGTGCGAGCCGGTCGATATTTGGCGTCCTTGCCTGGGGATGTC
>JAKUOU010000200.1 GCA_022451065.1 Pedosphaera sp.
GGGATTGTTCCATATTTCCAGATCTAGCCAGGCCCGGCTACTGGATTATCTGACGGAGCTTCAACAAGAACAGCCTGCTGTGCGCGAAACATTTCCAGTCTAGGACTAATGCTTACTGACATGGACGATATCCTCATCGCTCTTCTTGATATTCTTCTGTGGCTTAGGTGTAGCCTAGGGAATTTTTAAAGAAACCAAGGGGCCAAGCATTTCTGGCTAACCCCTTGATTTATATGGTAGGCGCTGAGGGATTCGAACCAACAACCCGCTGATTAAGAGATAAGTGGCATCGTGGTTGGTGATGGCAATGAATGAGGCGTGGGCTGCTGCAGGGATGGAGCCGTGGTGTTCTCAATGAGTATAGATTTTTTTATTAGTATTTTTTCCAGCACATCAGCGAGTTGTTTGCATCAGCCAGCGGGAATGTTGCCGAGCTTTGTGTCTGTTCCTGGAGCGCTGTGCCGATCAGTTTTCGAAAAATCACGACGAGCAGCTATAATACGATATTCCACCGGCATCAAAGAACTCTGACGGCTTCTGCCGATAGAATTTACCCTCCACGTCCTTCGACTGCTCGGCGTATGGCTGCGTCATGACTTCCTGTAGCTCTCGAATCAGAGCGTAGTTCCCCAAGGCCGCTTGCTGATACGCAGGTGCCACGAACCACTCTCGCAAACTATATTTTGGGTTGACGAGTTTCATCTGCCTGGAGAGCTCCTCACGGGAGCTAGGCGGAGCAGTATTCACGTCGGTCGTGCTGGCGCTGCTGATGAGTGATTTCCATTTTGTTAGCCACTCTGCCCAGCGCTTGTCCATCCCGTCGGGGTCTGTCTCATACGATGGGTGCATTGAAGGCATTGCGCGCTTTGAGTCTTTGTAGAAGCTCTTTTTGAGTGGGCCAATGTCGTCAGGTATCGTCGAGAGCTCACGGAAGAAGATGGTGTAATCGACAGGAGTTTGCACCATGAGCGTTTCGAGTTCACTGAACAACTTCGGCTGAAAAGTACCAATTCCAAGCTTGGCAGCCCACATCTTCTCCATCTGCTCTTGCATAACTTTCGAAAAGTCATTTCGGATCTCGTCGAACTGTTGCAGACAGTCCTTATGCGACGACAGCAACGGCCTCAACGCTATACAAAACATGTGGAAGTTGCGTTCCGCTGCCACTGGTTGGTTCAGGAACGAGAAGTGATGTCCGCCACCTATCCATGGCTGGTAGTGCGGGTTAAACTCGTCGCAAAATCCGAATGGACCGTAGTCGAGTGTGAAGCCACCGACCGCGCAGTTATCGCTATTGAAGTTGCCCTGGCAGTAGCCGATGCGGATCCAATTTGCCACAAGCGAGGTAAGGCGGCTGCGGAACGAACGCGCGAGCAATACCACTTTTTCGGCGGTGGTTAGTTTCTGGTCGATAACGTCACCGTACTCACGGTCGATCAAGTGCAACACAATCTTCTCGAGCTCTTCCATCGCTTTCGGGTGTTCCTTCTTGCGGGCACGGCGACCGAAGAGCTCGAGTTGGCCGACCCTAATGAACGAAGGTGCGACGCGTGTCGAGATAGCGACTGGCTCCGATATAAGCATGTCGGGATCCTTCGAGCGTGAGCCCTCCGAGTACCACGGCCGCTTAACCTTCTCCGTTTTCGAAACGTACAAACTCAGAGACCGTGACGTTGGCACTCCGAGCGCGTGCATGTGCTCCTGTGCCAGGAACTCCCGGACACTCGACCGCAGGACGGCGCGGCCATCCGCGCCACGGCAGTATGGCGTCCGGCCGCCGCCTTTCAGCTGCATTTCCCAGCGCCGACCGTTGATGACAGCCTCAAGCACGGAAATTGCGCGACCGTCACCATATCCATTGCCAGTTTGGAATGGGCACTGCTGATCGTACTCGGTGCCGAAGATCGAAAGTGCGTACCCACACGCCCAACCGACCTTCCGCATCGGCTCCGGAACGTGCGAAATGTCGCCGGAGAACATCCGGACGAAGTCAGCCAACTGTGCCATGTTATCGGCGAAGCCAAGTTCGTGAAAAAAGTTTTTGCTGTGTGCGACGTACTCGGGGTTTTGGATTGGCGTGGGTTTGACTGGAACATAGTGCCCCGTAAAGACTTGTCGTGGTGCGTGGTCGGCACCGTTTTCTTTTGCGTCGGGATCGCGGTCGAGAGTGTCTATGAGCGAGTAGTTTGCCAACTTTGCGAGATCGTTGAGCGTCGGGGTGGTTGTGTCGGTTTTCTGGGACACTGGCCGTTTAACCGCCGCTTTGTTCGTCGAATCCCCAATTACCTCGGTTTCCAGTGCTATC
>JAKUOU010000201.1 GCA_022451065.1 Pedosphaera sp.
GCAAAAGAAGACTGAAAGATGGGGCGATCGTATTGTTTTCATGTCAAATAGAGTAATGAAATCTGGTAAAATCTCTGCCTTCGACTCATAAAGTGCAAGGATGAAAATGTCTCTTAGGCGGCACGGCCGATAAGGATAAGCAAGGTGAGGAGGATGAGGATGCAGGCGGCAGAGTAGGCGACCGGAAACGTTCCAGTGGTGAACCGGGCCATAAGATCGTCACGGCGCTTGGCCAATCGGGCCTCGTCTGGATCGAACGCTCGCCACACTGGCTTGAGAGCCATTGCGGTGAGGGTTGCCGGGGCTTGAAGGGCGAACCGCACGAGCACGGGGAGGAAGGTTTTGACGACATGCTTGTCGGCAGCCCTGTTCAGGCCGTTGAGTGAGCGATCCATCGCTGCGTAAAAAAACTTCGCGCCCTTGCGGTAAAACCAGTCGAAATCAATCGAGATGGTCGGTGTCCGCTTGAGCCACGGCAGAAAAACAAAAAAGGCGAGCGCGGAGAAGGCTAGCATCTGGAACATGGCCACGACGTTTGCGAAGTGCTTAATGTAGATAGCGGAGAAGGTCGTTGACTCGATGGCGTCGCTGCTTGGGAGGATGTCGTACAGCGGCGCAGGGTGGCAGCCTATGCAGATGCAGAGGAATGCCAGCAGTCCCATGCCAATGAGCATCGGTTTGGGAGCTTCCTTGGGCCTGAGTCCACGGTCAACGTTGAAGAACACAAAGTACGGGAACTTGATGCCGGCGTGCAGGAAGACCCCTGCCGAGGCAATCTCGAGCACCAGCCACGCCCACAGATAATGTTGATGTTCCGCGGCGGCGACAATGAGTGTCTTGCTGACGAAACCGCTTGTCAACGGCACGCCGGAGATGGACAGCGCGCCGATGGTGCCGAGGATCATCGTGAGTGGCATGGTTTTGTAGAGGCCACCCAACTCGGTGCATTTGCTTTTGCTGGTGCGGAACAGTACCGCCCCGGCCGACATCCACAGCAGCGCCTTGTAGATGATATGACAGAAGGCGTGTGCGACGACGCCGGCAATGGCGAGGTCGGTGCCAATACCAACGCCGCACACCATGAAGCCAACCTGATTGATGATGCTGTAGGCGAGGATGCGGCGCATGTCGTTCTCGAGCAGGGCGTAGATGATGCCATAAATGGCCATCACGCAGCCAACTGCAACGAGGATCTCCCAGCCTGGGAATCCTCTAATCAAGGTGTAAACGGCTGTTTTCGTGGTGTAGGCACTCAGGATGACTCCGCCCATGACAGTCGATTGAGGGTAGGCGTCCGGCAACCAACTAGAGAAAGGTACCGCGCCAGCATTAATCAGGATGCCGATCAGGATGAACCAGCTTCCGGTTTCGCCTCTTGGAAACTGGTTGAACGCGATTGAGTCGGTCTGGTGAACGGTCAGCAAAATTCCCGTGAGCAAAATCAAGCCGCCAGCTAGGTGGACGAGGATATAGCGCTGTGCTGCCTTGAGTGATTGCTCCGTTTTGCGAGCGAGAATGAGGAAAGTGGAGGCGATAGCCATTAGTTCCCAGCAGACGTACCATGTGATCATGTCGCCGGCGAAAACCACTCCCAGCGCGCTGCCGACGTACACCAGCGCGGCGGTGTTCTCGGCACGACGTTTTTCGTGCCATGAAAAAATAAACGATGCGACCGCGCAGAGCGTGAAAATGTATCCGAAGGCCTTGCTCGTTGCGTCCACCCGGAGCAGCGTAAGGTCATAACCTAGGAAGGAGGGCGAGAGGCGTTGGCCAGCATCAAGTTGAAAGATGGCGAAGAAGCCAAGTCCCGCCAGGGCGATGGCGCCAGCCTTGCGCACCGTTGCGGGGAGCAGCAGCAGCACGATTGCGCCCAGTATCAAGAGGAGTCCTGGAGGGATATTGTCAAGGAGTGTCATCGTAATAATTCTCCCGTGCTTTCAAGAACAGGCCTAGGCCTTTGGCCAGAAGGATCGCGCCGCTGCAGGCAAGGAAACCTAGAACAAAATAAAAGCCAAACCCGTTTGAGGCCGAGGCGAGGGCGGAATCGCTGTCCTTGAAATGTTCGTGTCGGTGGACGAACAGCTCAAGCAACACAGACACGCCACAGGTTAGCCAAAGAGCGATCCAAAACTTGCGGCTGACAGTGGGCTGGTCTGGGATGAATGGTTTTTGAGGTGTCTCACTCATTACTTGCGTACAGTTCAGCGAAGTTGCTGGCTAACTGGAATAGGTTGTCGGAAAAGAAAAACAGGAGCAGGC
>JAKUOU010000202.1 GCA_022451065.1 Pedosphaera sp.
TTATGGGCGTGGAGTGCTCGAACATGTCGCCGAACGCACCTGGCCCGTGTATCTGCTGCTCGCCATCCCGGCGCTGCTGTTGGGGCTGCACTGGTACGAACTGCGGGGCGGACTGTTCGTCACGGCCGAGTCGAACGAGCTGACGAACTTGTTGTACAACAACCTGCTCTGCGCGCTGTTCAGCGTCGTGTACGCCTGGCTGATGATCTTCGGCCTGATCGGACTGTTTCGTCGGTTTTTCTCCAGTGTAGACCGGCGCATTCGCTACCTCTCCGATGCGTCGTACTGGCTGTACATTATCCATCTGCCGCCAGTCATGTTGCTGCAAATCTGGGTGGCGGAATGGCCTTGGCCAAGCGGGGTAAAATTTCTTGGCATCTGCGCGGTCAGCACAGCGGCGCTACTGTTGGTTTATGAGTACGCGGTCCGTTACACGTGGATCGGCGCGATGCTCAACGGTCGAAAAACCCGGCGAAGGACGGAGGCGAGTTGAAGCATTGCGCCGGACTATCAAGGCCGTTATCTTGCGTCGTGCTGCTCTTCAGCATCTGCTCCCCCCGGTACGGATCCGGACCGGGATGAATCCATGAACATTTTCAAGACTGTTTGGAAAGCGATCGATATTGCCGTCGCGATGTCCGGCCTCCGGCTGGATGCCGGCCGTTTTCTTTTCGCGTGGGTGCCATTGCTCACGGGCAGTGTTTGGCTGGTATACGAGGTAGAGCAAGCCGGGTTGCTAGTCGAGTTCGCCATCGCCTCGTGGGTGTTTTACTACGGCGGCATCAGCCTGATTCTGGGCACGCGCCTCAAGCGGCTGATGCTCGAACGGCTTGACCGGGAAACTGCATCGAGGCTTTACGACACGATTTGCGGGCTGATGTTTTTTAACATCGGCTGCGGCGTGGGGGCAGCAGCCTTGCACAGCATGGAGACCGTCGAGATTGCCGCGCCGCTCCAGTGGGGACTGTTTTGGCTGTGCGCCATTGCTGGGTTTGGCGTCAAGTTCTGGGCGACCTGGATCGTCGGCGTGAACACCTACTACTTTCGAGACCTCTTTTTTGAGGAGGCTCACGGCGAGTTCTCGGTGCGTGGCCCGTACAAGTGGCTGGCCAACCCGATGTACGGCGTGGGCAACCTGCATCTTTATTGCACCGCGCTCTACTTTGAATCCCTCTTCGGGTTGTGGTTTGCGCTCGGTTGCCACCTCAGCATTTACGCATTTTACCTCCTAGTCGAGAGGCCTTTCATCAGGCGGACCTACGGATCTGGCTAAACACAGCGTAATCGTAGCCTCCGCAGGAATCATACCTCGGGTAAAACCCAGGGCTTTCGCCACTCCTGACGACCTCGCATCGCGTTTGCCTCGTCGTCATTCCCGAATGTCTCAGTACTGGCGTCAAAGGTCATCGTTCGTCCCAACAGCGTGGCAATATTGCCGGCATGGCACAGCACCGAGGCCGGATGGCCCACGGTCTCAAGGTCGCAGTAAGGGCGCTTGCGCGTCTTGATGCAGTCAATGAAGTCCTGCACATGTGCCGACGCATCGCTGTCTCCTCCGTGCTGCTTCACCATCTTGCCTCCATTCGTATAAGCCCGCCAACCGCGGTTACCGAGGATGATGTAACCGCGATCACCAAACACCGCGGCTCCCTCTCCTTCGCCAAGGTATTTGTACGGCGACCAGATGCGCATTTCATAGGTGAGAATACGCGGCGGCGTCCCGGGGTATTCGTAGGTTACTTGCATGGTGTCAGGCCATTCCTGTGCGTCGTCAAAATACCACTTGCCACCTGTACCACTGATTCTTCGGGGCATACGGAGCGGCTCACCGCCTTCGGTTTCCACTGCCGCGCTTAACGCTGCAAACGCCATGTCCAGTCGGTGCACCCCATCGTTGCCAAGGTCGCCCGCGCCATAATCAAAAAACCAACGCCAACTTCCATGAAAACGCCTGGGGTTAAATGGCCGCTTCGGCGCAGAACCAAGCCACATGTCGTAATCCACTTCCTTGGGCGCCTGACCGTCCGGCTGTTGGCCGATGCTACCCTGCTTGGTGCTTTCCCACGCCTTGGCCACGAGACACTTGCCCAAGTGCCCCTCGGCAATGTACGCCAGCGCACTCTGCATTCTTTCGGTACTACGATGCTGCGAACCCATCTGGACAATCCGCTTGTGCTTGCGCATGGCTGCAACCATCCGTGCCCCCTCAACGATGTTGTGAGAATCAGGCTTCTCCACGTACACATCC
>JAKUOU010000203.1 GCA_022451065.1 Pedosphaera sp.
CTTTTTCGACCGCTATTCGAGCTTGAGTCGTTCTGCCATAGAGGTTTTCTTTTTTAAAGTCTTCTCCGAAACCTGGAATTGGATAGAGCAAAACTAAAATGGCCGACAGTAAAATAAAATTTTTCAAACTTGAAAATTTGAAAACGTCTCAGTGTTTGACCTACCAAGCAACAGTTGACAAGCGGCCGAGTTCGTTGTGGCATCGGCTTACCGGAGAACTCTAAAACTCATGAAACAATTCAACGTCGGCGTGATTGGCTACGGGTGGGTGGCCGGCGCGCACATCGACGCCATCAACGCCACCGGAAAGGGACAGGTCACGGCGGTCTGCTCCTCGCGCAAACTGGACCCGGCGGAACTCAGCGCGAAGCACGGCGGCGAGATCCAGTGCCACACCAATCTCAAGAAAATGCTCGCCGACCCGTTGATCGACGTGGTCTCAGTCTGCAGTTATCCGAACCAACACGCCCGGCAGATCGTAGCCGCCGCGGAGGCGGGCAAGCATCTCATCATCGAGAAACCGGTCGTGCTCAACCTGAAGGATTTGCGGACGATTCAGAAAGCGGTGGCCAAGGCCGGCGTGAAGACGTGCGTCTGTTTTGAGTGCCGCTACTCGAGCCAGTTCCTCGCCACCAAGGCGGTGATCGATCGAGGACTGCTGGGCACGATCCACTACGGCGAGGTCGACTATTACCACGGCATCGGCCCGTGGTACGGGCAGTTCCGCTGGAACACCAAGCGCAACGCCGGCGGCAGTAGCCTGCTCTCGGCCGGCTGCCACGCGCTGGACGCGCTGCTTCTCTGCATGGGCAACCCGGTAGAGAGTGTCAGCAGCTACTCCACCGGCTCGAAAAACAAGGACTTCAAAAAATACGAGTACGACACGAGCAGCGTGACGATCCTCAAGTTCAAGGACGGCCGCATCGGCAAGACGACGTCGGTGATCGACTGCCTGCAGCCGTATTATTTCCACACGCACCTCGTCGGGAGCGAGGGCAGCCTGAGGGACAACCAGTTTCACTCGAACAAGATCGGCGGGCTCAACAAGGACAAGTGGAGCGAGTTGTCGATGAAACTGGTCGACTCGGGCGACGTGAGCGATCACCCGTTCCAGACGCAGTTCGATGCGTTCTTCACCGCTTTGGCCAAGGGCAAGACCATGCCGCTGACCGACCTCGCCACGGCGGCCAGGACGCACGAGGTCATCTTCGCCGCCGACCTGTCCGCGAAGAAAAACCGGCCGGTGAAACTCTCCGAGCTGCGTGCCTGACCCGACCGACCAACGGCGGCCAGCCGCCATCGCCATCGCCGCGCACCCGGACGACATCGAGTTCATGATGGCCGGTACACTGCTGTTGCTGCGTGAGGCCGGCTGGGACATTCATTGCCTCAACCTTTCCAGCGGCAACTGCGGCAGTGTCAGCCTGGGCGCGAAGGAAACGGCGGCCAAGCGCCTAGCCGAGGCGCGGGAGGCTGCGGCCATCCTCGGGGCCACGCTCCATCCGCCGTTCTCGCGTGACCTTGAGATTCTTTACGACCTACGGCATCTGCGGCGCTTGGCCTCGGTCATCCGCGAGGTGAACCCGTCGATCGTGTTGACCCATTCGCCGGAGGATTACATGGAAGACCACATGAACACCTCCCGCCTCGCGGTGACGGCCGCCTTTGCACGCGGCATGCCCAATTTCGAGGTGTCACCGGAGAGGGCGCCGGTGGAAAGCGAAGTGGCGGTGTATCACGGGATGCCCCACGGGCTGCGGGACGGCCTGCGGCGGCGGGTCGTGCCCGGGCTGTTTGTCGACACGGCAAGCGTGCTCGAGACCAAGCGGCAGGCGTTGGCGGCGCATCGCAGTCAGAAGGAATGGCTCGACGTCAGCCAGGGCCTGGACTCGTACCTGCGGACGATGGAGGAGATGTCGCTGGCCCTTGGCCAAGCGTCGGGGAAATTTCAGCACGCCGAGGGGTGGCGGCGACACGCGCACATTGGATTCAGCGCCGGGGAGATCGACCCGCTTGGCCAAGCGCTTGGGCGGGCGGCCCTCGCGAACGCGGAATACGAAGCTGGCCTGGGCTGAACCGCGATCGCGGCTCAAGCAACCATGTCGAGAACGTGCTGGTCGTTCTCGTCAGCCACTTGGAGGAGCTTGGCCGCAATGGCCGACTGCTCCCGGGAGCTGAGCCGCAA
>JAKUOU010000204.1 GCA_022451065.1 Pedosphaera sp.
CGATCAGCGCGGAAAAGGCGTCGTCGCTGCTGATACCACGCAGCGCACGCGAAGCGGCAATTCGCACGCCGTAGAACGGATCGTCCTGCAACGCATGCCTGAGCTTGGTCACAGTGGTTTTGTCCTTGCGCTTGGCCAAGAGCTCGACAGCCTGCAGGCGGCCAAGCGCGTCGCTTTCGTCGGCCAATTGCGCGTGCAGCAGCGCGGTTGGCGGCGTGAAGCTGAGCTTGGCCAGCAGCGTCACGTCGGGATCGATCCGCACGATCGACGGCGCCTTGGCCAAGCGGAGGTAAAAGTCCTCCTCCGTCCTTGTGATGTGCAGCGAGCGGTCGAGCGTCTGGTCATCGACGGTGAAACGCACCGGTAACCACACGTGGAAGAGCAACACGTTGGCGTCGACTTTCTGTTCCTGCTTGATGTTGAGCTTGGCCAGCTTGGTTTTCTCGTCCCACGCATAGCTGATTTTCAGCTCGGGATGGTGCGCGTGGAAGACGTATTGGTCGAAAAACCGATCGAACGACTGGCCGGAAAACTCCTCGATGATCGAGCGCAAATCCTCGGTGACGACGTTGCCGTGCTTGTGTCGTTCGAGGTAGGTCTTTACACATTTACGGAATAGTTCCGGGCCGAGCTGCGAGCGCAGCATGTGTAGCACCCAGCTGCCCTTGACGTAGGAGAGAAAGCCGTATTTGCGGAACATTTCCATGGGGGTGTCGTACTTGCGGTTGACCATCGCGGTGGTGTCGCCGCTGCGGCCGGTGAGGCTCTTGCGGTCGCGGTAAAGGCCATAGCGCATCTCGTCGATGCCGTCCTTGTGACCCGCGAACAGGTGTGTGTAGTAGGTGGCAAAACCTTCGTTGAGCCAGAGCTGGCTCCAGTCCTTGCAGGTGACAAGGTCACCGAACCATTGGTGCGCCAGTTCGTGCGCCATCAACCCCTGGCTGCTGCGGATGTTTTCCGTCTCGCTGCTGAACAGCGTTGAAGCGTTGAGCGTGCTGATGCTGGTATTCTCCATGCCACCCCAATGGAAATCCTGCACGGTGACCTGATCGTACTTGCTCCACGGATATGGCACGCCAATTTCCTCTTCAAAATACTCCATACACTCCTTGGTGTAGCGGAACGAGTTGGCGGCGTTGGCAAAGTCGGACGGCGCGGTCCAGAAGGACATCGACAAATCGCCGTGCTTTTCCTCGATACGCTTGAAGTGACCAGCGACAAGCGTGATGAGATAGTTGACATGCGGCTTGTCCTGACTCCACTTGACGACACGCAGGCCAGAGTCGGCATCAATGGCATCGCTGACCTTGCTGCCATTGGAGAGAACGACCATTCCCTTGGGCACTCTGCAGGTCATTGTCGAGGTGAAAAACTCATTGGGCGCGTCAAAGCAGGGGAACCAGTGCCGCGCTTCGATCGATTCGCCCTGTGTCCAGATGTGTGTGTCGCCAGGGTCGTAGCCCATCTCCGTCGTGCGGAAGTAGAGGCCTTTCCTCGGCTCGGCTTCGTAGGTGACCGTGAGTTTGGTCTGAGTCGTCGGGGCGATCGGCTTGGTGAAGGTGACGATCAATGCGCGGTCGGTGTTTTGCCATGCGCTAATCTCGGCGCTGCCGGTGACCGTGTGAATCTCGAGGTCGTGCGCGTCGAGCCGCAGTTGGCCAAGCGGCTTGAGGATCGGCTGAAAAGTAAACGTCGCCGTGCCGGTTACGCGGCGGTTTTTGAAATCGGGAGTGACATCGAGGTCGAAGTGCTGGATGTCCGCCGCACGATCCGGGGCGTAGCGCTGTGACGGAGAGTCGATGCTGGACCAAATACTGGCCGCATGGCCGCAGTGAATGCCGTGGATATGCTCGGCCTTGGTCACGTGCGCGATGCCAATGGATAAACAGGCGGTCAGCAGGATTGTGTTAGTTCTCATTTGTGGAGATTTGGTCGACTACAGTATTTCCTTTAACACCAAAAAAACTATAGCGACGGTCGAAACGATGCTGGAAACCATGCCCAAAATCATTCCGATTTTAGTCATGTCTTTGCCATCTTGGTTCATCCTTCCCTCTTCCATAATTTTCAGGTCTTCTTTTCCCATTATCCAGGCGGGAATTGCCGTAAAATAAGAACAGCAAACCCAACCTAAAATACCCAGCATTAGTATTTGCTTCCCGCGATGATTCATCAAAGTGAGT
>JAKUOU010000205.1 GCA_022451065.1 Pedosphaera sp.
TAAATCGAAACCAATTCCCTTAAGGATGTTTTGAAATTGTTTCTGCTTTTCATCACCCCGATCAATCGCGTAAGCAATTGCTTTCACCACTTTCCTGTTTGAAGTAGCCTTAGCCCAAAATGCATTATAGTCGAAGTGACACTTGTGGATCTGCTTTGTGGTGTAGTAAATATTTTGAACATCCACAAATACGGCAATTTTTTCCATGAATTCTAAAGGCTTGGTTGAGTTTTCTTTATGAGAAACATCAGAGAATTAGTCGTGGAGACAAAGAGTTAGCGTGAGGAAGACTTTTCTTTTTTGATTACAATTATTTGGTTTAGAGAATTGGCCTCCACGAAAACCAGCGGCAGGTTCTCCTTGGCCGATCCGACCACCGGCAACCCAACCAAGATGACTAGCAACAAAATGGCCTGAAGAACTCTCATCGTTTGGCGAATAGGTCCGATGTCACGAAGTGTTCGATTACCGTCCGAAGCTTGTAGCCGTCCTTCTTGCTCGCGACGGCGATGGCCTTGATGTGGGTGCGATCGTCCACGGTCATCACTCGACGCAGAGCGTAGGTGGCGAGTTTCTCCACGAAGGCCTCAGCGAAGCGGTCAAGATCCTGCGCAAGCAGTTGCTTAAATTCATCCGGCCCGGCGTAGGCGCGGCCATCGGGGAGTTTGCCAACGGCATTCACAGGCGGATTGGCTCCCTGCCCGCCGGGCACGTTCTCTTCCGTACGCCATTGGCCAATGGCGTTGAAATTGTCGAAGGCAAAGCCGAGTGGATCAATCTTGGCATGACAGGAGGCGCAGGTGGCGTGAGTGGCATGGGCCTCGAGCTGCTGGCGAATGGTGGCCTTGGGCCTGTCAGTTGGCGTTGGTTCCAGTGGCTCGACGTTGGGAGGCGGGGACGGGGGCGTGCGTCCAAAGATAGCCTCGCTCACCCACACGCCGCGATGGACCGGCCGATGCCGCGTCCCGTCGGAAGTGAGCATGAGCGCGGAGGCATGGGTGAGTACACCGCCACGATGATCCTGCGGCCGAAGCGCCACGCGCTGAAAACCGGCCTGCTTGAGCGCGGGCATTTGGTAATGCAGCGCGAGGCGGGAGTTCATCACGGTCCAGTCAGATACGAGGAATTCACTAAGGGAAAGATTCTTCTCGAAGACCTCGTTAAAGAAGCCAGTGGTCTCCAGTGCCATGCTTTGCTCGAGCCACTTGTCGTAGTCCGGGTACAGGTCCATGTCGGGTGGGAACATGCCAACCTTGTGAAGCTGCAGCCACTGGCGAGGGAAAGCGTCGGTGAAGCGTGCGGCCTTGGGCTCGGATAGCATACGCTTCAACTGCGCGCGCAAGATTTCGGGGCGGCGCAACTCCCCCTTGGATGCTGCCTCAGTGAGCGTCGAGTCGGGCATAGAACTCCAGAGAAAATACGATAGGCGTGTGGCCAGTTCCCAATCATTTACCTTGGCACGGCGTTTAGCCGAATCGCCCTCAACGACGTAGTAAAAGTTCTTCGAGGTCAGGACACCCGTCAACGCCGCGAGATAAGCGCTACGGAACTTTTCGCCTGCGGCCAACTCAGTCTGCAGAAGCTTGAAGTAACGATCTATTTCCGCAGCCGACACCGGCCGGCGCCAGGCGCGGGTGGCGAACCGTTCCAGACAGGCCTTTGCCTCGGTAAGGTCGCCCTCCTTTTGCGGGTACAGATCAGCCCGTCTTTGGCGAGTGGCATCGGAGATAATCGGCCCCTCATACTCCACCTTGTCCACCAATAGCAGCGGAAACACCGGCCGGCCATCATCCATGAGAAGCTTGTAGCCGACGGGCTTTTGTCCACGCAGCTCATCGAGCTTGGCGATTCTCGTGGGCGTGTGGCTGAGCGTGTGGCCGTCATCCAGCTTGCCAGGCACCTCGTTGATGATGCTGTAACCGCCTTTGGCCAGTACCACCTCCATCTCAATAGTAACCGGCTTGCCTTCCGGAGCGATAACGTCCCGCCCCGCCACCGACTGCTTCAGGCTGTTGTTCCTAATGGACAGGCGCGGCATGCGACCCTTAAAAGAAGGCAGCGCGCTAAGTGTCACGCGCACTTTGTAAAGGCCTGGCTCGCGAGTGTTGAATCCTCCTTCACCCCGGCCTGGAAACAGCAACCAGCGACTCCCTTCCGGAGCCAATTTTTCGCCACGGG
>JAKUOU010000206.1 GCA_022451065.1 Pedosphaera sp.
CGAAGAGGATCACGACACAAATTTCAGCACCGAAGTGCTAACCTACTTGGCACTCAACGCAGGAACACACCGGCTCGGAATCACAGTCCACGTGGCCAAACCGGATCAAAACGACGAGGATCGCTTTAAGGTTTTCGTCGGCGGTAGTCCCCGCGATCGGTTCGCGCAAGAAATTGGAAGCTTCGAGTTAACAATGTTGGGGTTTCGCGAGGGGCCAAACGACACCACATTCGATTTCACCGTCGAGAAGGAGGGCCTGTACCCGTTCCGGATCGTGTACTGGAACAAGTCAAGGAACGCTGCGCTCGAGTTTTATTCGGTCGACCTCGAAACCGGCGATCGAGTCCTGATCAACGATGTAGAAAATGACACCGCCATAAAGGCCTACAGTTCAGCAGGTCAAGTTCGCCAACCGTACGTCGCGCTGGCTGGTCCCGCGCCAAACACATCGGGCAACAGCAAGGACACGCCGATCTCCATCGTGCTTGCCGACGACGAAACGAAGGTCGATACCGCATCAATAAAATTGTATGTCAACCACCGACGTGCCAAACCTAGCGTGAATAGGATCAGACAGCATACATACATTGATTTTCAGCCTGAACACAAGAGCCTGAGCGAACTGGACTACGATGTGAAACTGATGTTCAACGATTCCGACGGCACCACCCACTCACGCGAGTGGCGTTTCAGCGTCGATGCGCGTGATGAAATCGAGATCACCGGTTACTGGAATTTCAACAGTAAACTTAAGGCGACCATCGGCAGTGATCTCGCCTACCTAGACGGCGCGAATGGCGCGACCGCATCCGCATCAGAATTTGGCTCAACAACTGATTTCGGCGTCCCAGATATTGGCGGAAAACCGGCCAGTGTTATGAAGGTTAGCCATGTCGGTTCTAACCCAAACTTTGGTTACCTAATGCAGCACGGCGTCTCCGCCAACGGCGGCGGCAACAAGGTCAACCAGTACACGATCATATGCGATGTCCACTTCACCGGCGTGGGTAGCGGATGGGCATCAATGCTGAATATGGACAGTCTGGGCGACGGGGATCTATTCTGGCGAAGCGGCGACGGAGGCCTTGGCCAAGGCGGCGGCGGCTATGAGCCAGAAGACCCCGAGATCAAGGTTAACAAGGGCCAATGGCATCGCATCGTGCTGGCCGTCGACCTGGCCAAGGGGGTTTACGAGAAGTATGTCGATGGCCAATACCATTCCGCACAAGCCAACGCCGGGCTTGACGGCCGGCAATCGATGAAACCAAGCGCCTGGCTGTTCAACGACAATGACGGCGAGAACGGCGAGGTATATGTAGCGGCGGTGCAGGTGCGTAACGGTAAGGTTAGCCGCGACGAGGCCAAAGCGCTTGGCGTCGCCTCGGCGCTGGGCATCCCGATGCCTACACCGGTGCGCGGCTTGTGGAGCTTTGATGAGGGCGACCTCACAGCCACGCTTGGCCAAGCGTTGAGCTACCTAGACGGCGCGAAAGGGGCAACTTCCGGTGCCACCGACTTCGGCACCACGGAGTCGTTTGGTATCGACAACATTGATGGACAGACAGCGAACGTCATGAAAGTCGGCCACGTCGGATCGAATGCTAATTTCGGCTACCTGATGACCCTCAACATCGAGCCGAATGGCGGCGGCAAACGAATTAACCAATTCAGCCTCGCCTTTGACATCTACTTTTCTGGCAAAGGCTCTGGTTGGGCGTCCCTCTCGAATTTCGATAACAATGGCGATGGCGACGTCTTTTGGCGGAGAGGCGACGGCGGGCTAGGCCAAGGCGGCGGCGGTTATGAACCGGATAACCCCGAGGTGAAGGTCAACACAAGCCAATGGCATCGCATCGTGCTCGTCTTCGACCTTGCAGCCAGCAGTTACAAAAAATACGTGGATGGAACACACCACTCATCACAGGCTAACGGCGGTCTCGACGGGCGGCAGTCAATGGGGCCGACCGCGTGGCTATTTAATGACAATGACGGCGAGAACGGCGAGGTTTATGTGGGCAGCATCGCTGTCTATGAACGCGAACTTACTGCTGAGGAAGCCGCAACTTTAGGTTTACCCAAGGCATCAGGTATCCCAACCAGCATTGAATCTGCTCCCGAAGTAAGTATCCCTACAATATCCATTACCAGACAAACAGATGGAACAATA
>JAKUOU010000207.1 GCA_022451065.1 Pedosphaera sp.
CTTTTGTATGTCGGCGACACGGACGGCCAGGCCGCTGGCGATTAGGTCATCGATCGAGCGCAGCATAGCCTGTTGTCCTGCGGTGTCGGAGTCGAAACAGAGGACTACCTCCTCTGCGTAGCGCTTGAGGATGCGGGCATGATCGGTGGTGAGCGCGGTGCCCTGTGGCGCGACGGTGTTCTCGATGTCGGCCAGATGGCAGGCGATGGTGTCGAGCTGCCCCTCGCAGACGATGACCGACTTGGCGTTGAGGATCGGCCGTTTGGCCTTGTCGAGTCCGTAGAGCACGCGGCTTTTGCTGAAAATCGGCGTCTCTGGGGAGTTGATGTATTTGCCGCCCTTCTGCTCCTCGGACAGCACGCGGCCGCTGAAACCGATCACGCGGCCCTGCTCGTCGCAAATCGGGAAAATGAGCCGTCCGCGAAACCGGTCGTAGTGGCCCTTGTCGCCAGCGATGGCGAGGCCTCCCTTCTCGAGGAGCCCGATGTCATGTTTTTTCGACTTGGCCCAGTTGATGGTGTCGTCCCACTCGTTCGGCGC
Organism: Pedosphaera sp.; assembly: GCA_022451065.1. Lineage (GTDB taxonomy): Bacteria > Verrucomicrobiota > Verrucomicrobiia > Limisphaerales > UBA1096 > UBA1096. Next base: position 541 of record JAKUOU010000207.1, read on the forward strand.
GAAGCCGATACGGAAGCGCCTGACCGCCTCGTCGCTGATGCTGCGCTTGGCCAGGTAGTCGCGGGCGGCCCCGGCGCGTGCGTCGTTGGCCAGGTTGGTTTCCCAGCGCTCGGCCACCTGTTCATGCAGGGTGCGGAGTTTTTCACGGAGTGAGCCTTCCTCGCGCTGGCCGGGCGTCATCTCGAACTCGATCGGGATGCGCGCCCGCTCAGCCAGGCGCTGCACCGACTCGACGAAGGAGAGATTCTCGAACTCTCGTAGAAACGTGAACACGTCGCCGCCCTTGTGGCAGCCGAAACAGTGGAAAATCTGCTTGGACGACGAGACGTTAAAGCTGGGCGTTTTCTCTTTGTGAAACGGGCAGAGGCCGACGAAGTTCGTCCCGGCTCGCTTGAGCTTGAGGTACGAGCCGATGACATCGACGATGTCGCTTGCGTTGCGGACCTGCTCGATCGTGGTCTGGGGGATGACGGGCAAGGCAACTCCGACGGTTGAGTTAGTTGGCCTTGTTGCGAATGAGCCAGTAACGGATGGTGACCGCCTGTGGGTGGCCTGGCTGAAGGCCGATCACGCGCTTGTAATGGACGCTGGCTCGGGCCACGTCATTGAGCTTTCCGGCGTACAGTTTACCGGCCTCAAAGTGGGCTTGCACGTTGTCCGGATCGAACTGCAGGTAGGTTTCAAACTCGCTTGCGGCGTCGGCGTAGTAGTTCCCCTGCACGAGCGACATGGCGAAGTTGAACCGTGTCGGTCCGTCGTTAGGATCGATGGCCAGGGCGTGCTCGAACGACTGCAACGCGAGGTCGGTATCCCCGGTGTAAAAGGCCGCCTGGCCAAGTTCGAACCGGGCGTTGAACCAGCCCGGGTCGGCCTTGGTCGCCTCGATGTACGCGGCCTTGGCTCGCTGCCATTCCTCGGTTTTCTGGGCTGTTGCGCCGTCGTCGAAATAAGCCTTGGCCACTTGCCGGTCACCGTTATCGGGCAGGGTCGGGCTCAGGTATTTGTAGCGTGGGAAAGCAACCGCGCTGGGCAGGACGCTGGCCACCTTCACGGTGTTTGTCGAGGCCTTGGCCAACAGCCTGGGACTGGGCAGCGGCGTGGTCGGAATGGCGGTGCGCGAACGCCAGGAAACTTGTGACTTGGTTTTCTTGTTCGGCTCGGTCGCTGTTTTTTCGTTGTCGTCCCCGAACCAGGTCAGCGGATTAACCCTCTGCTTCCAGTTCTTGGCCGGCTCCGGTTCCGGTGCGGGTTCGCTCGGCTTGTTCGGTTCCACTTCGGTTGCGGCCTCCTCCGTCTCGGCTGTTGTTTTTTCGTTGTCACCGCCGAACCATTTCAGCGGGTTCAACCGACGCTTCCAGTCCTTGGCCGGTTTGGCCGGCTCCGGCTCGGCGGTGGTGCCCGCTTGGGCGACTTCCGGTTCCACTTGCGTTGCGGCCGGCTCCGGATTGGCCACCGGGACCGGCAGCGGCGTGGGCTCGTTCACGGTCACGATTTCCGGTTCTGGTGCGGCCGGTTCCGGCGTGGGCTCTTCAGTGGGCGGCTCAACGATCACGACGTTGGTCGGTTCGGGCTCGGGTATTGGCTCCGACTCGACCTCGGCGACTGTCGGCTCTGGTTTCACCTC
>JAKUOU010000208.1 GCA_022451065.1 Pedosphaera sp.
CCGGCGTTGCTACCGATGACCGCAGACACCATTTTCGACGGCGCATCGTTAACCAAGGTCATTGCCACTACCCCAGCCATCATGCTGCTCGTCGAGCGCGGTAAACTCCGCCTTGACGACAAGGTGAACCATTGGATTCTTGGCTTCGAAGCCCACGGCAAAGAAGCTGTGACCGTTCGCCATCTGCTCACGCACACCTCCGGGCTGCGCCCCGGATTGTCTGCCAAGCCGGCGTGGAGCGGCGTGGGAAAGGCCATCGACTTGGCCAAGGAGGAGAGGTTGACCGCGCCGCCGGGCACCAAGTTTCGTTACAGCGATATTAACTTCATATTGCTCGGTGAAATCGTTCAGCTGGCTTCAGCTCAACTGCTCGACGAATTCACTTCCAAGCATATTTACCGTCGGCTTGGCATGCATGATACCGGCTTCTTGCCGCCGTTTAAAAAGCGAAGTCGAGTTGCGCCAACCGAACGGGTTGATGGTGAAATTTTACATGGCATTGTTCACGATCCGACAGCTCGCCGCATGGATGGCGTCGCTGGGCACGCCGGGCTGTTTACCACCGCCGCCGACCTGTCTCGCTTTGCCCACATGATGCTCAACGGCGGCAAATTGAATGGTCGGCGCATTTTTAAAAAGGAGACAGTTCAGTTGATGACTTCGGTTCACACGCCGGAGGGCATGAAGGCCAAGCGCGGCCTCGGCTGGGACATCGACTCGCCGTACTCGAGCCCGCGCGGCAACCATTTCAAGATCGGCGGTTACGGGCACACTGGCTGGACCGGCGGCTCGTTGTGGATCGATCCGTCCACCCGAACCGTGGTGATTCTCATGACCAGTCGCACGCATCCCGACGGCAAAGGCAACGTCATCGCGCTACGCCGCGAAATCGCCACCCTGACCGCCGAGGCGTTGCGGGGATTTTCGTTTGGCGGCAACGCTGCGCCGAGCGTGCTCAATGGAGCCGATGTGTTGCGGCAGCGAAAAGGTATTTTGACCGAGGGCGCAACGGTTGGCCTCATCACCAACCACACCGGCCACGACCGTCATCGTCGCTCGACTCTCGATTTCTTGCGGGCATCGAGTGAGATCGAACTCAAGGCGCTGTTCAGCCCCGAGCACGGGCTGTACGGCAAACTCGACGAGAAGGTTGACGATAGCACCGACGCAAAATCCGGCCTCAAGATTTACAGCCTCTACGGTAAAAATCGCAAACCGACACCGGATCAACTCGCTGGGCTCGACGCGCTAATCTTTGATATTCAGGACATCGGCTGCCGGTTTTACACCTATATTTCAACGATGGGTTTGGCTATGGAGGCGGCGGGCGAGGCGGGAGTCAAATTTATCGTGCTCGATCGCGTGAACCCGATCGGCGGCGTAACTGTTGCCGGGCCGGTGCGCCTCGGGCCGAGCCAATTCATCGCCTACCATAATATCCCAGTGCAACACGGCATGACCGCCGGCGAGTTGGCGCGGATGATCAACGCCGAGCGCGGCCTGGGTGTTGAACTGCAGATCGTGAAAATTGAGGGCTGGAAGCGAGGCCTTTTTTTCGACTCCACCGGCCAGCCGTGGACAAACCCGTCGCCCAACATGCGCAGCCTCACGCAGGCGCTACTTTATCCCGGCATCGGCCTGCTCGAGACGGCGATGTCCGTTGGCCGCGGCACCGACACGCCGTTCGAGGTAATCGGCGCGCCGTACATTGACGGCGTGCGCTTGGCCAGGCGACTCAACGGGCTTGGCCAAGCAGGTGTGATGTTCGTCCCGATCCTCTTCACCCCGAGTGCGAGCGTTCACAAAGACGAGCCCTGCGATGGCGTGAACATCATCATCACCAACCGCCGAAAACTAAACGCTGTTTCATTGGGCATCGACATCGCACGAGTCCTACACAAGATGTATCCAAAGAATTTTCCTTTGGCCAAGATCGGTCGTTTGCTGTGTCATCCTCCGACGATCGAATCACTTGGCCAAGGCAAGACGCTTTCGCAAATTGAGGCCCTCTGGAAAGCCGATCTGGCCAAGTTCAACACCCGTCGGGCAGACTACCTTCTTTATGAGTAAAATTTTTGGAGTGTCCCCAGAGCGAAGCGGAGATGGCGTTTTCTGTTCGTGAACGTTAAACCAAACTTCAAAGAAAAC
>JAKUOU010000209.1 GCA_022451065.1 Pedosphaera sp.
GCCAAGTTGGGCGAGCAGATCCATGTCACGCCGGGCCTCCTCAAGGCCCTTGGCTCGCTGCGCGTCGTCATCGACAATCCAACGCGCAAAGCCAATCGCACTCTCTACAGTCAGCCCATGATCCTCGATGCGCTTGCGCAAATCCTCCAACGAGCCGCCTTTGTTCTTGTAGTCATTGAGCTTACCCAGCCAGGGCTCAATGGCGTTGTAGCCCGCCTTGCCGGCAACATCGACCTCCCCGGTGACAGACAATTCCTGCCCACGGATCGTGCTCATGTTTAGGCAGTACCGGAACGGATCACTGCCACTTTTCCTATTGGGCTTAGCCTGCGTCGTGGCGCTGGCAGCCAACAAACCGGCGGTGGCAACACTGGTCGTCTTCAATAAATCGCGGCGGCTCATGGGATTTTGGGATATATTAGGCATGTTTGCTTCGTGGGTGGTTCGTCAAGTTTACCGGCGGATTGTTGGAGCGAATCGGAGTCGCAGGCGAGTTTATTTTTGCACCAAGTGCGGCGCCTTGTCATCTCCGTTGGTGAGTCGATTCAGCGTGTAGCAAACGAGCGCATTCACAAGCGGCGAACCATCGGTGGCGGCGATATTATTCAGGTCGAGCTGATAGACGTAGCCGGGGGTCAGCTTATCCAAATAGATCATCAACGTTCTGGCGCCCCTTAGGAGTTTCAAGTCTGTAATCTGCACCGCTTCCTTTCCGAGTTGTGGTGAGCCGTAGCCCTGCCGATACTCGTAGTAGTAGCGAGTGAACTGAAAATGATCGTGATGGCACGCACCCTTGGCCAAAGGCTTGGTGAAAGTCAGCTTGAAGCCGTTACGTAGTAGCTTCATCGACTCGACTTCCATTGGCGTTTTTCCATTCCACTTGATTCGCTGCATTCCTTGTCCGCCGACCCAAGAGAGGTGCGTTTGGCCGACCCACAAGTTGCCGTCCGCACCAAAGACAAATCGATGGTTGCCAGTGCCAAGCCCGGCGGCGTCGTAGAACGGCACACACGCGCCCTGCCATTCGCCGGCGACCTTGTCTAACATCACGCGCATAATACGGGGTTGATTCATTTCGCCGACGAACAGTTGACCGGCGAACGGGCCAAACTTGCCGCCGGAGGAATCAGGGATCGGTTGAGTCGGGCTGTTGGCCATCAACCCATGAGGGAAAAGCACAGCTCCGCGGGTGCGTTTGCCATCAAATTCGGTTGAAGCAACCTTCAGCGGGTTGCGCCCCTTTTTCCATTCATTCGTCCATGCCAAACTCGCTGGGTGTCCGTAAAATTTCCCGCGCTGCACGTGAAACAGTTTACTCGTGCCCAACCAGTCACCCTGATTGTCTGTCACAAACAACTGCCCATCGAGATCGAAGCCCAACCCGTTTGGTGAGCGAAAACCGGGGGCAAACGGTGTCATTTCCCCCTCCGGGGTGATCATCAACACCCAGCCGCGATACGGCGTGGCCGTGTACATGCGGCCGGACGCCCTACCATAGCTGTTGGCCTTGAAACCTTCGCGCGACAGCCCGTAGTGGCGAAACTCCCCCCGCAACTCGGGCCGGATACTCGCCCCACTAGAGGCCAGATTCAGACCAACGTACAAGTTGCCGCGCGCATCCCGTGCCGGCCCAAAGGCGAACTCGTGGTAATTGCCGGTCATGCCAAAATCATCGCACACCGTTTTGTACTGATCCGCCTCGCCATTGCCGTCTGTGTCAGTAATGCGCGTCAACTCCGGCCGCTGCATGACTACTACTTCGCGGTCGTTTATCGCCACTATACCAAGCGGTTCCTGCAATCCATCGGCAAATAACTTCCACTCGCCCTTGCCGGAATCGTATGTGTACACCTCGCCACGGTGAAAACAGGCGACCAACCGCCCGTCCGGCAAGAAGTCCAGCCCGCCGACCTGCGGATCGAGCCCCTTGGGTGTGGCTATGTTCTGCAGAGAGTAGTAGTCGCCTATGCCCGCCTCTCGTAGTGAAACAGCGGCAACCATCCCGGCGAAGAACATTGCGTGTCTTGCAAATTTCATCTTGATTTAATTGGCAAGTTGGTGGGTAACAGTAAACTCACGCGC
>JAKUOU010000021.1 GCA_022451065.1 Pedosphaera sp.
TCCCCTTGGTGGGGTCGTAGCTCAGTTGGTAGAGCACCACAATGGCATTGTGGGGGTCGCTGGTTCGAGACCAGTCGGCTCCACCATTCTTCCTTTAATCCGAGGTGAGGTTGATGCCCACCGGTTATTGGATCAACAGCTTTGCCCGCTTTGAGGAAGCTTATCTTTTCAGAGTTCCTGCATTGATCCAGGATGATGATGGTGGAGTTCATACACTTGCTGCGCTGCTGGCCTCGTTGTTTGAATCGATAACCATGCCAACGGCGTCAAATCAGGCGATGGATCGTAGTGAAACCAGGGAGGTGAGGGAAGAATTACCGATCTGCCCGGCAAAAATCTTGTTTCAAAGCGAGAGCCGAGGCAGGTTTCCGCCAAATTAGAGACAAAAACGAATCTTGTGCCCTTCTTTTTTGCTGGGTATGGAGTTTTTTTAAACATTTTAATCTATTGGGCTGTTAACTAATAGCTGTAACAATTGGTGGTTCAGTAAAATGAAAGAAAGTTAACACACAATGAAAAACGGAGTCATAATAAGTCGGAACATCACTTAAAATCAGGCGTGTGAGGACTTTTTTCAGCCAGCTTATGGTGTCTTTATTTCTGGCCGGCTTGGCCGGGCCGCTTGGCGCGTGGGCATCCGAACGGAGCGATGAGGGCCTGCTGGCGCTATATGATTTCAGCTTAGCCAAGGGCGGTTCGGTGAAGGATCGATCCGGGGTGGGGCAACCGCTCGACTTGAGGATTGAGAATCTGAGGAATGTGCGTCGTGCCGAGGGATCGCTCGAGGTGCGAGGCCAGACACTGATTCGATCTGACAAACCGGCGACCAAAATCATCGAGGCTGTTCGCCGAACCGGAGAATTCACGGTGGAGGCTTGGTTAAGGACGGACAGGTTGAACCAAGATGGACCGGCGCGGATCGTGACAATCTCAAGCAACAGTACGAATCGAAATTTTACACTTGGCCAAGAGGGCAACGAATTCGATGTGCGCTTCCGGACGTCGGATACCAGCAACAATGGCCTCCCATCGCTAAGCTCGTCGGCTAGGAGCCTCAGCTTGAAATTAACCCACGTGGTTTATACACGGGGCAAAGGTGGCCAAGCACGTCTGTTCATCAATGGCAAACCCAGCGCAAAAAAAACAGTCGGCGGCAAACCAACGAACTGGGATAAATCGTACCGGCTTGGTTTGGCCGATGAGTTGTCCAAGGGCAGGCCTTGGCTGGGCACTTATTATTTGGTGGCGATTTATGAGCGGGATTTTTCGTCGAGTCAGATTACTCAAAACTACAAAGCCGGTTTGAGTGGTGAGTCGGTTGGAGTGGAACTAGTTGGGCAATTGAGTTCGCTAAAAGAGAAGTTTTTTGACGAGGAAATCGTGCCGATTTTGTCAAGGCATTGCCTCGAGTGTCACGACACGGCAACCCGCAAGGGAAAGTTGGACTTATCGAAGAAAGCGACGGCATATGCCACCGGCAAAAATGAGATTGTGATTGTTCCCGGCAAGGCAGCGAAGAGTTTATTGTGGAAGGTGGTGGAATCGGGCGACATGCCGGACGAGCGTGATTCGTTGAGCGCGGACGAAAAGAAACTGCTGCGAAAGTGGATCGACGACGGTGCCGTGTGGACCACGGAGGAAATCGATCCGCTGTCTCATACGTTTGACCGGCGAGCTAACCAAAACTGGGTTCGTCGACTTACGGTGTCGGAGTACATCGAGACTATCCGCAGCGTGACCGGAGTGAATATCGCCAAGGAGGCGCGCAACATCCTGCCGCCGGATATTCGCGCCGATGGTTTCAGCAACACCGCCTACAACCTCTCAGTCGATCTCAAGCACATCGAATCGTATGCTAAACTGGCCGACATGATCGTCGGCAAAATGGATGTGCTGTCCTTCACCAAGCGATTTTCCAACAAACAGGGGTTCACCGATGATATCATGCGTGACCTGGTGGCTAAGATGGGACAGGTGTTCCTGCGCGGGGAACTGGTTGAGCACGAGATTGCCACGTTTCGGGGAATCACTACCACGATCGCCAGCACCGGCGGGAATTTCGAGGAGGCGATGGGCTTGGTCATCGAGGCAATGCTGCAGTCGCCGCGTTTTCTTTACCGTGTTGAAAACCAGCGGGGCGACGGCAGTACATGGCCGGTGACCGAATATGAATTCGCCTCCCGAATGAGTTACATCATTTGGGGCGCACCGCCGGATAAAACCCTGTTGGACCTGGCCGATAGCGGAGAATTGTTCTCCGCTGATGTGGTGGACGCGCAGATCGACCGGATGCTGAACGATCCCCGTGCGGTTCGACGCTCTGTCGAGTTCATCGACGAGTGGCTGAACTTGGGTCGCTTGGCCAACATGAAACCTAACGCCGAGCGGTTCCCCAAGTGGGATCCTGCATTGGCCAAGGACATGCGCGACGAGACGTTGGCATTTTTTGAGGAGGTCATTTGGAAGCAAAAACAGCCACTTGCCGAGTTGCTCAATGCCAAGATCACTTTCGCCACACCGCGCTTGGCCAAGCACTATGGTCTGTCCGCCAAGGGTGTGGGCGGCTTGGCTAGGTACGACTTGAAGTCGGTGCCGGAGCGCGGTGGCTTGCTCACACACGGCAGCGTACTGACCCTCGGTGGCGACGAGGCGTCGATGGTGACGCGTGGATTGTTCGTAATGCACGATCTACTGCGGAGCGGCGTGAACGATCCGCCGCCGTGTGTTGATACTACGCCAGTGCCTAGCAAGCCAGGATTGACCCAGCGCGCCATCGCCGAGAAACGCATTGCCAACAAAGCGTGTGGCGGCTGCCATGGCAAGTTTGAGCCGCTGGCGTTTGGGCTGGAGAAATTTGACGGGTTGGGCGCGTTTCACAAAACCGATGAACATGGCAATCCTTTACGCGATGACGGCGAGGTCCTGTTTCCCGGCACAGCCAAGCCGGTGCCGTACAAGACCTCGGCACAGTTGATGGATTTGCTCGCCAGGAGCGACCGGGTACGCCAATGCCTGACATGGAAGGTAACCCAGTTTGCAGTGGGCCGTCCGCTTGGCCAGCCGGATGCCCTCGTCCTTGACAAGATTTACCAGGAAGCGCAGAAGGGTGGCGGAACGTATGCGAGTTTGATCCGTGCCATTATCCAAAGCGATCTGGTGCAAAAGACTCAAACCGAAGCAGACAATGAAGACTAACCGAATCAACCGTCGGACCATGCTCAAAGGCTTGGGCGGCATCACCATCGGGTTACCGTTGATGGAGGAAATGATGGGCACGAACGCTTTGGCTGCGCGAACCAGTGCCGTGCCGGTTCGTGCGTTTAACGTGTTCTTCGGACTGGGCATCCCGGCACCGCTGCAGCGGGAGGGATACGACGGAGTGCTCGAGCCTCTCAAGCCGTTGTCCCAAAAGCTGCTCGTCATGCGCAATGTGGATCAGGTGCGCTGCGACGTCAGCGGCATCAACGCCCACTTCGACGGTTCGACCGGCTCGTTCACCGCCATGCCGGCCGGGGGCGAGGCCAAGGCCGGCGGCCCCTCCATCGACCAGGTCATTCGCAGGACATTTTACCCCGACGGCATGCCGGCCGGCATGGTGCCAACGCTTATCGGTGGGACGTATTTCCGCCGAAGCCGCGTGGGGCGTTATTTGCACAGCTACAATTATGACGGCACCGTTGCCGGCACAATGCAGGAAAAACCGCGTGATCTGTTCGACCGCGTGTTCGGCGTGGTCGCGGTTGATACCAGCGGCGATGACCGTAGGCAGCGGCTCAAGCGTAGTGTGCTCGACACGGTCGTGGACCAGTACAGGTTTTACACCGGCGCAAACTCCCCGCTTGGCTCGGCGTCCAAGGCCCGCATCACCGAGCACCTCGAGCGCATTCGCGAGTTCGAGCAGCGCGCGTTCGAGATGAAAAGGAAACTCCCCGGCGCACCGGCGCTGCCGCCGCGCTCAAAGGTCGCCCACGGCGGGCAGGCCGATCCGGGTGGCATGGGCATCGACATCACGCTCGAGGAACTCACCGCCGAGTGGCGCCTGATGGCCGACCTTTACGCATTGGCCATCCAGATGGATCGTGTGCGGTTCGGCTCGTTGACTTTTCTAGCTGCCGGCGAACGGATTCGGCTGACTGGAAAATACGAATACGGCAGCCGAAAGATTTTCCAGTTCGATGACGCGGCCCAGCACAATGCCACTGGCGACCAGGGCTGCAGCCACGAGTGGTGGCACAAGTTTACCGAGGAAAAAAAGAACATCCAGCTCCGTGCCCATGCCCACATGAAGATGCGCGAGGTCGCCTATTTCCTGAATCGACTCGACGAACAGAAGGAGGCCAACGGCCGGTCGATCCTCGAGAACTCAATGATCACCATCTCCACCGAGTCGGGCGACGGCCGGCACAACGACTCAAAGCGCGAACTTTCCGGGGTGTTCCACGCGATCACCGGTGCCAACGGCCGGTTCAAGTCCGGCATCGTCGACGTCGGCGCCGAGGGGCTCGACGTGTACAACACGATGCTCGGGGCCGTAGGGGCCACGGGCAGACTCGGCCCGGCCAAGCGCGAGCCTCGTCATGTCAGCTCCATTCTGGCCTGACCCTCAAGCGAGCAAGCGCCGGTAAAGCTCGTACTGCCGCTCGACGAGTTGCTCGACGGTAAACTCATCCTTCACGAGCGCTTGGCCCGCTTGGCCAAGCGCGGTTCGCAATGGCGCATCGTTGGCCAGCTTGGCCAGACTCTCCTCCAGCTTGAGCAAGTCGCCCGGCTCGATGAGGTAACCGGTTTTTTCGTCGAGACAGACTTCGCTCGCGCCGTCGCAGTTGAAGGCCACGACTGGCTTGGCGGCGGCCATGGCCTGGGGCAGGGCACGCGGCAGGCCTTCGCGGCGGGAGAGGTGCACGAGTGCATCCATTACGCCGATGAGCGACGGGATTTCGGCAGGCGGCACGAGGCCGGTGAAGAGAAAGTTTTGCTCGCAGCCGATCTGTTTGGCCAAGCGCTCGAACCGCCCGCGCCACACGCCGTCGCCGACGAGCAGGAAGCGAATATTGGGGATACGCCTAGCCAGACGCGGCGCGATGTCGAAAAGGTCGTCGTGACCTTTCAACTCGAAGAGCCGGGCAATCTTACCAACGACAAAGTCGCCCGGCGATAGGCCAAGTGACTCGCGCTTAGCTGGGGAGTTTTCCGCCTCGAGGAACGGTTGCAGGTTGAAGCCGCTCGGGATGCACGTGTAGTCGTCCGCTTGGCCGATACCGGCGGCGAGGTATTGGTCGCGCATGGCGTCGGCGACGTTGATGAAGTGGTCGGTCATCCGCCCAGCCAACTGCTCGGCGCTGCGGAATAGGCCGTTGGCCAGGCATCCCTGAAACGGGCCAAACGACGGGCCGTGAATCGAGTGGATAATTTTTTGCACGCCGGCGCGCCGGGCTGCCAAGCGCCCGATGAAGCCGGCTTTTCCGCTGTGCGTGTGCACGATGTCCGGCCGGAACGACTCGAACTCGCGCTTGAGCTGCCGGCAGGCAAGATAGTCGCTCAGCGGCCGGATGGGCCGGATGAGATTGGGGATGCGGTGAAACAGTCCGTCTACCTTTTCAACGAGCGACTCGAGTGAGCCCTCAGGGCCAATGGTAGGGCCGCAGTATAGTCGGACATCGACGTCCGGTTTTTCCTGCAAGCCAAGGACAGTAGCGACTGTGTTTTCCTGTGCGCCACCGATGATCAGACGGGTGATGACATGCGCGACGCGCATGGGTTACAGCTTGCTACCCTGCAGTTGTTTCACCCGGGTTCGCATCTGCTGCAACTCCTCCGCAGGGATGGATTGAGGGTCGGCGTACTTCAAGTAAAGTTCGTAGTTTTTGAGGGCCTCGCTCGATTGTTTTTTCGCCTCGGCTATTTTGGCGAGGTTCAAATAAATGCCAGGGGCATCCGGCCAGAATGCTTGAAGTTTTTCGTAGTCCGCCTTGGCGTCGTCGTATTGTTTGGTTGCCATGTACGAGGTGGCGCGCTGCGAGAAGACTTCACGGTTGTATGTACTGTCATCAATCAATTCAGTGAAAATCGAAATCGCGTTCTCATGCTGATTCATTTTCATGTAAATGGTGGCTTTCTGGAACTTGAAATTGTCCGTGCCGGTACGATTGATGGCGCGGTCGATGTGTTTCATCGCCGATTCGAAATCGCCTTTTTTGGTGAATGCGTCGGCGATCAACGAAATCAGGTTGGTCTCTTCCAGCGAGTTGGCCTGCTCGATGGCTGACTCGTACACCGCGATCGCCTCGTCGTACTGTTTCAACCTTGAAAGCAATTGGCCTTTGTCCTTAAGGGTGTTCAGGTCATCAGGATGACTCTTGAGCCAGTTGTCGAGCAGTGCCAAGGCTTTCTCGTTCTGGTTGTGATCCAAGTGAAAAGCCAGCATGGTGTGAAGGCCAGGAATGGAATTCATGTGCGACTTCAACTGGTTGACCAAATATTTTTCGGTCTCTGCTGGGCTGGAATTGGCCAGCAATAAAGCTGCCTGTAGCCGGATCAACTTGATTTGCTGGTCGGAAGTAAAAGGGTTTGCCTCGTTCATTGCCGCGAGGCGTTCAATGAAGAGTTTCGCCTTTTCGGTTAGCCTGTAGGACATGAACATGTCCGCGAGGAAAAAAATAGGATCTGGGAATGTGGTCGTGAGTTCGGCGGCTCGCGTCAGTTCATGATAGGCTTGGCGAATCTGTGGCAGTCGAGATTCGGTCTTTTTTGAGAAGTATCGGCCAAGCTGAAAACAGGCCTGCGGCTCATCGATGGGGCCGTATGTTTTCAGTGAGGAATCGATTTCATTTTCGGTTATCTCCCCGTCGTCGTCTACGTCGAACAGCTTGTCCGCGTCAATCAGCTGGTCCAATTCCTCATAAAATTCGTAGTCGGACTCGGGGTTGATTTGACGAAGATTGGCTTGGGCAATTAGGTTCCCTTTCGGACTCCCCCGGTAAAGTTTGCATGCGGCGAAGAAGAGTTTCTCGGCGGCCTTTGGTTGATTGTTTCGAGCGAGGCTCACTCCCTGATAGTTCAGGTTTCGGGAGATCCAACCCATGATGATCAGCGTGTCGAGAAACTGATTTTTCCGCAGTCCTTCGCTTTCCTCAGCGAAGTCATCGAACTGTTTCTCGATAGCCTTGGCGAGGGTTGTGCTGGCTGTGACCTGCTCTATGGTAAGCGGCGGTTTATCCAGCGAGTCGGCCTCGGAGGAGTGGGGCATCAGCCGAAAAACCCCCTTCTCCGGTTTCAGGTAGAACTGCTCGAAAAAATATCCGAAGCTTGGGTGCGGGTAGTAAATGGGTGTTTGTGCGTTGATTGCGTGAAGACTATCAAGAATGAAAAACTTATCAACGTGCTTGGAACTGGCAACCTCCTCGGGTAATTCCGGCCAAGCGGAATCGCGTTTGGCCAAGCGCGTTTGATAGTCGGGTGACTCCAATGAGTGCGTCTGCACCAGCAGGCTTTTCAAACCGGCATCGGACCGTGCCAACTCCGCCCGCAGGAGCTGGCTTTGTGGGGTCATATCATTGTCAGTAAAGAGGATGGCTTTCCCGTCCGGTAGATTGTCGGCCAGCCATTTTGCGTAGGTACCGGCCACGTCGTTTTTGTTGTTGACGGTGACGGTTCCTAAATTCCGCCACGCCAGCATTGCGATGACCACTAGGGCAGCGATCTGCAGCCCGATATGCAGCCCCCGATTTAGTGCCTTGCCCAACTCGGACGGCTTGCGCCATTGCCGGGCTTCTTCCTTCCCGGATAGCAGCAGCAGGTACCCCAGAAAATACCCGATGTTCAGCGCGCCAAGATAGTAAAAGGTCAGGAACGGCGCGCCGATGCCGGTGACCTGCGGCAGGTCGACCAGTTGTCGCGGGCTGACCACGTGGTCAAATGCCACATAAATGCAAACTACCAAGAATAGAAAATGCACCAACCGGAGGAGGCCGGACGTGATTGCCGAGGCGGCGGCGTTTGTATCACCAAAATTCGCTGGCCAACGAATGCTCACCAGCAGCAACGGCAGGATCGCCGTGGAGGCCATTACTATTACCATCAGCCGCTGGCTAAACAGGTTCCCGAGGAACGATTTCTGCAGACCAAGGTTGGCCATCAGTACATCCGCGAAGTTCTCCCCGCTGCCGGATATCATGGCGACCACTGGCAGCAACAAATAGAGCGATAAGCCAGCCAGGCCGTTCAACGCCAGCTTCAGCGGCAGGCCTTCTCGGAACAGCTGCATGCGAGCTGTCCAGAGCAGGGAGACACAGAACAACGGCAGGAATCCCACCATACCCCAGTTGTTCGTGATGCCGATCGCGTACACGAGCACGGCACGGGTCAGCCACCGTGTCTTGTGGTCGATCCGGTACTCGAGCAGGCAACGAATGACAAAGGCGAACAACAACACGTTTAGCATCTCGCCAGTGCCGGCTGTGGCGTGTTGCCAGAAACTCAGCTGCAGTCCGCAAACAAGCGCCGCAAACAGTGCGGGCACCCAGTTGCTGCGCAGGCTCAAGAGCGAGTGCGAACTTTGCTCGCGTTGTCGTTGCTCCTTGGTGCGGTCGTGCGGGAGCAGCAGTACCGAGCGCACCAGCAGTGCCAACGTTAAGGCCCCGAACAGTGCGGCGAGGGCGTTCATCGCCGTCGGCACCACCGAGGTCGGCAGTATTCGCAGCGGCAGCGTGAGCAGATACAGGAGCGGAGCCCCGGATTGTGACCGATCGTTCCACCCTCCGACGTCAGACACGGCGGGCAGGCTCGCGAAACTGATCCACGAGTGAAGCGTGCCCAAGTAAATCACCAGCATGCCCAGGGCGACGGCCCAGGGGAGGCGGGTTGCAGTAAATGACTTCAGTGGGTTGCTATGTTCTGCCATTGACTCGGTTGCGGCGACAGTTGAAACCAACCCGCCCATCCTTTGCAAGACCGGTTTTTGGTGGTGGTCCCTGTGCTGCGGTTCACGTGCTAGAGTTGAACCGCAGGTCGGCCACGCACTCCACATGCTGTGTGTGTGGGAACATATCCAGCGGAACGACCTGCTCTAAACGATAGACCCCGTCGGCACAGAGAGCGTTCAAATCCCGGGCCAGCGTGGCGGGGTGGCATGAGACGTAAATAATCTGCGCCGGCCTGGTTTCGCGTAATTGCCCGATTACCGTCGGCGCACAGCCTTTGCGGGGCGGATCGAGGATAATGGTGGTGTTGCCGTCCTCGAACTTGGCCAAGAGCTCTGGCAGCAGATGCTCGGTGCGACCCTCTACGAACTCGCCGTTGTCGCCACCGAACTTTGCGGCGTTCTCGCGGGCGGCGAGAATAGCGCGGTGGTCGTACTCCACGCCGGCGTAGCGCTTCGCCAGGCCGGCCAACTCGATCCCTAAAAACCCGACGCCGCAGTAGGCGTCGATGAGATAGTCCGAACCGCTTGATTGAAAAATCCTGCGCACCACTTCGATCATCCGCGGTAGCATGAAGTAGTTGGTTTGAAAAAAGGAGTGATCCGGCACAATCCAGTCCTCCGGTGCCACACGCAGGTTTACCTTCACGCCGCCTTTGTTCGGAGGATTGTTGCGAACCTCGTGGATCTGCGCGTTCAACGCTGGTTCGGCGATTTTACAGTCGTCAATCTCAACGACCCAGTGCGAGTTGCGTTTACGGAAACCGACCAGCAGCTTCTTCGCCTTCCCGTTCCACTGGCTGCGGATGAGGATGCGGTTGCGATAGTTGAACGACTGTGGGCAGGCGACAACCGGCGCAACTTTGTCCTCCGAAAAACCGCCAATACGCTCGAAAAGCGCAGTGATCTGTTTCTGCTTCATTTCCAACTGCGCTTCGTACGCCATGTGTTGGTATTGGCAGCCGCCGCAGTCACCGAAATAGCTACACTTCGGCTCGATGCGACTTTCCGCCGGTTCGACGACTTTGATGAGGTTGGCGCGCGCGAAACTTTTCTTCACCTCCGTGATCTCGGCCTCGACCGTCTCGCCCTCGATCACCAGTGGCACAAACACGACGAATCCATCCACTCGCCCGACCCCCTCACCGCCAAACGCCACGTCGTCAATGCGCACTGTGACCTGTTGGCCTGCCTGCGGCCTGGTAATTTCCTCTTTTGTAGTTGTGGTTGCAGCGTCGCTCAAAACAGTTTCGTGCTTGTCTAAGCGCCTGTGGAAAAGGCCAAGGCCGGGGTACGTTACCCGTACCGTTGACCTTGCGAAAGGCTGTTATGAGAAAAGCGCCTACTTTTTGTGGTGCTGCTCGTAATGTTGCCGGAGCAGGTCTTCGCCGAAGTCACGCTTCAAGTCGCGCACGACGCAGTGAACATGGTTGGCGCCATTCTGAGTATTATCGTACTCGATCAGTAAGTCCGGTGCCTGGATTCGATAGTAGTGTCCCTTGCCTGATTCGAGAGATCCGGCCCAGGCAAAGTGAATCATCTTGAGGTCGAGACCCTCCAGATGCTTTAACCCCTCTTCGGCCAGGTCGGGGCGGTAGTTAAGTAGGTATTCCTCAATGAGTGTCCAGAGCTGTGTGAACTGTTTTTTGTTCATCTCTGATGCAGCCAGACCAAGCGGCTCGAGTCTCTTGGCCTTCCGGTCGGCCTTGGTAATGATATCCGCTGGGGCTTTCTCGTCGACGACGGCCACCTTGCGCTGCTCGGCATTCAGTGACCTTGCCAAGGCGCGGGCAATTTTCTCCTCCTTGGCAAGCACTTGCAAACCCTTGCGCGGGCCGTCGAGTACTTTGCCAGGGTTGGTGCCAAGAAAGGACGGCGTCAGGCCGCCAATGTGGCCGTCTACTACGGTGAAGCTCAGCGATAAGTGGTGCCCCTCAAAGCGCCAGCCCCAAGTGCCTTTGACGCTTGGTTTGCCAAAGATGCTGATGAAATACCATTTTGGGTCGCGGGCGAAGCGGCCCTTCGGGTTGGCGTCGTGCAGGATCTGTTCGAGGCTCATGATCTGCGCGGTTTTTTGCAGGCCGCGGGCGCTCAACACCGAGGCCAGCAGCGCGTAAGCCATGTGCTGCTGATCCTGCTGCATCTCGCGGAAGGATAGCCCGTAGCGCGGATGCATCTCTGTCGGGACAAAGTGCCAGCGTGTGCGGTTGGTATCGTCGAGTTCGAACGTTGCTTTGGCTATTTGCTCCGGCTTGAGCGTGGCAAGGAAGGCGTTGGCTGCGTTCGCCATGTCCGCCGCGGTCTGATCCGGGTGGGCTAAGGCGCTGGTCGAGAACACCAGCGTCAGGGCGAAGGTAATGGGCTTGATTAAGTGCATGGAGCGCATACGCGAAAGTCGAAGCTATCCCGCCCTAAATGGCAATGCCAAAATGCCTCTCTCGACTTTGCTGGCGGCTCGGGCAATAAAGCGGTTGGTTTCATGGAGTCTGTTTTTGTTGGCATCGAGATTGGCGGGACGAAGATTCAGGTGGTCACCGGAGATGACCAAGCGCAAGTCGTTACGAGGAATCGGTTCAATGCTGACCTAGCCAAGGGCGCGGAAGGCATTCGCGAGCAGATTGCTGCTGCTTTGGCCGACATCGCCAAGCGGCAGCAAATCGCCGCCATCGGGGTTGGCTTCGGCGGGCCATTCAATCGCGAAACCGGCCGAACCTGCTGCTCGCACCAAGTCGAAGGCTGGGATGATTTTCCGCTCTGCGACTGGTTGAGCGAACAGGCCGCTGGGGCACTAGTGGCGATCGACAACGACGCCAACACTGCCGCACTGGGCGAGGCACTCGCCGGGGCAGGGCGGGGGTTGAGCCCGGTTTTTTATGTCACACTGGGCAGCGGCATTGGCGGTGGCTTGGTGATCGACGGCACTATTTATCATGGTGCGTTGCCGACCGAGGCTGAGATTGGCCACGTTCGGCTGAACCAAGCGGGTGAGACGCTCGAGTCGCGTTGCTCCGGCTGGGCGGTTGACCGGCGGCTCCGCGAGTACGCCGCCGGCAATCCCGCCTCGTACTTGGCTAAGCGGCTCGATGACGAGGGTGACGAGGCCAGGCACTTGGCCAAGGCGATGGCCGCCGGCGACGCGGGGGCGATGGCGATCTTTGACGAGACCTGCGCCGAGCTAGCGCTTGGACTGTCGCACGTCGTTCACCTGATCAATCCGCCGGTGATTATCCTCGGCGGCGGTCTATCGCTGATCGGTGAGCCGCTGCGTGTGAGTGTCGAGGCAGCGCTGGGCAGCGCGATCATGGACGTGCTCAAGCCGGGGCCAGAAGTGCGTTTGGCCCAGCTCGGTGAGGACACCGTGCCGGTAGGCGCGCTGTTTTTGGCTTTGAATGCCGGGTGAGTCTAGTGATGCTCTGGCCCATGCGCCAATGGATCGCAAACTATATTGAAGCCGAAAAGGCCGCGCTCGATTCTATTCCTATCGAGAAAGTCGAGTCGATCATTCTCAAGTTAAAGGAAGCCCACGCAAAGGGGCGACAGATTTTTCTATTCGGCAATGGTGGTAGCGCCTCCAACGCGTCGCACTTCGCCACCGACCTGGGAAAGGGTTCGTCCGATGTGTTGGGAAAGAGGTTCAAGGTTTTATCGCTGAATGACAACGTCAGTTGGATGACCGCCATTGGCAACGACTACTCGTACGAGGATGTTTATCTGCGGCAACTCGAAAACTACGGCCAAGCCGGAGACATCGCGCTGACGATGAGTGTCAGCGGTAGTTCGCCGAACTTGGTGAAAGCCGTCGAGTGGGCCAACGCAAACGGCCTGTACACCATCGCGTTGGTCGGTGGTAAGCAGGGTAAGTTGGCCGAATTGGCCAACGAAACGATCGTGATCGACGACACACACTACGGCCGGGCCGAGGACTGCCAGATGGGCATCGCCCACATGCTCTGCTACGCCTTCATGGAAGTGGATGAGTTGAAGGCGTAATTGTTGGTAAAATTAGACGGGATAGAATTGATACTTGATCCTGAGTCAAACCCCTTATAAGAATCGCTCACGCAATTTTTTGATTTTTAACAGCATTATGTCACGAGCAGTTACTCTTTTTACTGGCCAGTGGGCAGATTTGCCCCTGGAAACGATGATTCAGAAGGCCAAGGATTTTGGGTACGATGGAGTCGAGTTGGCCTGTTGGGGCGATCACTTTGAAGTGGATAAAGCCGACGCGAATTACTGCAAGGCCAAGCGTGACCTGCTTGAAAAACATGGCATGAAGTGTTTCGCGGTCTCTACTCACTTGGTGGGGCAGGCTGTCTGCGATAATATTGATGAACGCCACAAACAGATTTTGCCTGATTACATTTACGGTGATGGTGATCCCGAATCAGTTCGTCAACGTGCCGCTGAAGAAGTCAAAAAAACCGCCACCGCTGCCAAGGAACTTGGTGTCAGTGTCGTAAACGGGTTTACTGGGAGTTCAATATGGCACTTGGTTTACAGCTTTCCACCAAATCTACCCGGTCAAATTGATGCTGGCTTCAAGGACTTTGCTGATCGCTGGGGGCCGATCATGGATGTGTTCCAGGAGAACGGCATCAAGTATGGTTTAGAGGTTCATCCCACGGAAATCGCCTTTGACATTGCCTCTGCAGAACGTGCTCTGGAAGCGATTGATCACCATCCGGCCTTCGGGTTCAATTATGACCCCAGCCATTTGGGTTATCAGGGCGTCGATTATGTGCAGTTTATCTACAAGTTTGCTGATCGTATTAACCATGTCCATATGAAGGATGCTTTTTGGCATGATCATCTCTGTGACGCTGGAGTTTTTGGTGGGCATACCGACTTTCACAAGCCCAACAGGTATTGGGACTTTAAGTCAGTGGGACGCGGGAAGGTTAACTTTGAGCTTATCATACGTGCCCTTAATGACATTGGCTATACGGGTCCGTTGTCTGTGGAATGGGAAGATGGGGGTATGGACCGGGAACATGGTGCAAAAGAATCAGCTGAATTCTGCAAGCGAGTAGATTTCCCATCATCAGACATCGTTTTTGACGAACAATTCGATAAGGAAAAACAATCGTAACTACCAGTAGGCTTTTCGTTAAGCACAACCCATCTAGGGTTGTGCTTTTTTTATCTCAAAAACGTCTCAATTAACTCTCTAGTAGAAGGGTGTTGAGTTGTATGGTCATGCGTTTGACGCGGCTGGATTTGGATTTAGCCAAGTTTTGACGTTCGGATGCTTGGCGGCTAACAGCAGTCCGGGGATCAGAAAAAGAAGCGTACGTTTCGCGCCGTTCTGACTTAAGGAATTAGCTCAAAAAGTCAAAACAGAGTTTACTCGGCAAATGGGATTTGCTTTCGCTCGAGGCATCGGATTCACTGGCCGCGATGTTTTCGCACATAGTTATTTTCTGGACCAAAACGGGCGTGGAGGATGCCGAAAAGCGATTGGTGGATGGCTTGCACCAATATTTGCCGGGCATCCCCGGCGTGATCTCGATGCACGTGGGCCGATGCGCACCGAGTGACCGGCCGGTGGTGGATCAAACTTATCAGGTTGCGTTGAATATCACGTTCAAGAACAAGATCGTGCAGGACGCGTACCAAGCGCATCCGCAGCATGTGGAGTTTGTCGAGAACGTGTTCAAGCAGGTATGTGACCGGGTGGTTATCTATGATTTTGGCGATCTAGAATAGTCAGGAACGACTGTCACAAAAACGAAGGGAATGGATCCGTTCATTTACAACTTCATTTGTGGAGGGGCTGTTTTTGTCTTTGGCATGGTACTGGCCTGGCGGCAGGGCAGCCTGGGCCTGAGCGGGAAGGGTCGGCGTAACCTGTGTCTTGCGCTGGGGGTGTTTAGTTTTTATTTCATCCTGCAGGCGTTCCTTCAGTACAAGGCACCCGGCATGCCTGCTGCGGAGCCATCCGCGTACAACCCAACGCCAGCCAGCGAAGCGGCGGTCGATCCCGGCGAGAGCTATCGAGGCGCACCGGTCGATTATGCGATCATGATCGGTTACTTCTTGGTCATCGTGATCATGGGCGTTTTCTTCGGGCGAAAGATGAAATCGACCGACGATTTTTTCTTCGGCGGCCGGAAATTCGCCTGGTGGTTGATCGCATTCAGCATGATTGCCACCACCATCGGGTCGTACAGTTTCCTGAAATACTCGAGCAAAGGTTACCAGTACGGACTCTCGAGCACGCAGACGTATAGCAACGACTGGATTTATTTTCCTCTGCTGCTATTTTGCTGGCTGCCAATTCTATACTTCTCCCGCGTCATGTCGATCCCCGAATATTTCGGCAGGCGTTTTAACGCGAAAGTCCGTTTTTGGGCGACGATTTGTCTGATGGTGTACATGGTCGGTTACGTTGGCGTGAACCTGTTCACGATGGGCAAGGTGCTGCACCATTTGTTGGGGTGGGATATTATTATTGGTGCGGTGGTTGTGGCGCTGGTATCCGTGTCGTACGTGTCGAGCGGCGGCCAGACGAGCGTGATTATGACTGACCTGTTCCAAGGCGTGATGCTGCTCGTCACTGGTTTTTTGATTCTAGGGTTGGGTTTTGCCTATCTCGGCGGTTTCGATGTGTTTTGGGCCAATCTGCCCGGCGAGTCGCGGACGGTGTTTCATAATTTTAACAGCGATCCCGGCTTCCCGAGCGTCGGCATCTTCTGGCAGGACGGCCTAGCCAACTCGATCATGTTCGGTTTTCTGCACCAGGGAACGATCATGCGCTACCTTTCGGCGCGGTCGTTCAAGGACTGCAAAAAGGCGGTGGTCACGCACCTGGTGGTGCTGATGCCCTTGGCGGCATGTGTGGTTGGTGGCGCGGGCTGGCTAGCCAAGGCCTTGGCCAACCACGGCGACCTGCCCGGTGACATGGCGGCGGATGATTCGTTTTATGCGGCCACACAACTCATCAGCCAGCCGGGTATCTTCGGGCTGATTTTGGCGGCAATGATCGCAGCTCTGATGTCCACCGTGGACACGCTCATCACTGCAATCTCCGCCGTGTGGGTGAACGACGTGCACAAGCAACACATCAAAAAGGACATGACCGATCGCCAGGCCCTCATGGTGGCTCGATTGACGGCGATCGGTGCGACGCTGGTGGGAATCGCCATGGTGCCGGTGTTCATGAATTTTGACTCGATCTACGACGCGCACGGTGCCTTCACGGCGGCGGTGACGCCGCCACTGGTGGTGACGTTCGTGCTGAGCGTTTTTTGGAAACGCTTCACCGCCCCGGCGGCGTTGGCCACGCTGGTGNTCGGCTTGCTTGCGGTTGGCCTGTCATTTTTCGTGCCCGAAGTGATCACACCGTTCGCGCACGGCGTGCCGATGGGCGAGGCCGGTGACGGGCTGTTCGCCGGCGTGAAGCAGTACAAGTTCATGCGGGCCTGCTACGGGTTGACCATCTGCGCCGTGGTGGGCGTCGTTGTGTCGTTCTTCACCAGGCCGGAGACCAAGTCGCTGGCCGGCTTGGTTTGGGAGAAGGGATACTANCGGTCGCTGAAAATTGATTAATCGGCATGTCCAGGGCGGATTACGTTAAAAAGAAGTTTTATTCGGCTTATAAGAATCTGGAGCGGGCCGTTTACGACGCGGAGAAGCGCCGGTTGCAGGCGGAGTTGCTCAATCTCCAGCGCTGGGCGGTCGAGAACAAAAAACGCATCGCCATCGCCATCGAGGGCCGCGATGCGGCGGGCAAGGGCGGGACGATCAAGCGATTTGTCGAGTACCTGATGCCGAAGTATCTACGCGTGGTGGAACTGGGTGTGCCCACCAAGAATGAGTCGCGCAACTGGTTTCGCCGTTATGAGAAGCAGATGCCCCAAAAGGGTGAAATCGTTTTCTTCGACCGTTCGTGGTACAATCGCGCGCTTATCGAGCCGACCATGGGCTACTGCACCGAGCGGCAGTACCGCTACTTTATGAAGCGCGTCGTGCCGTGGGAGGAGCAGCTTATTGCCGACGGGCTGATCCTCATCAAGTTTTACCTGTCGGTGGACCGGGACACGCAATTGTTCCGTTTCAAGGAGCGTATCATCCACCCGCTCAAGTACTGGAAATACTCGAAGAACGACGAGAAAGCCCGGGCCAAGTGGGAGGTGTTCACCAACTACAAGACGCAGATGCTAGAGCGTACGGCATCAGATGCCAGCCCGTGGGTCGTTATCAACGCCAACGACAAAATGTACGCGCGTCTGGCCTGTATGCTCTACACCATCTACCATGTCCCGTACGTCAAGAAACAGGCCTTCAAGCCGCTGACTGGTAAGGAACTGCCGGCCAAGTTCCGTATCGAGATCGACGGCGTGCCGTTCAGCAACCTGAGCTACCGACAATACAGCGTCCTTGAGCGCCTCTCCAACCCGCAGTAGCTGCGCCTGGCCAAGTGCCCGGTTTTAGGTTGGCTCATTTGAATGGGGAGGGTAATTTCGCCGTCCACGTTTTGATAGTGAATATGGTTATATTTTTTCGCATGCCTTTTGCTCGACAGACCTGCCTGGCCGTTGCCGCGGCTTTGGCCGGTTTCGCTTGGCCAGGCGATACGCTTGCTGTTGACAAAAATCCGGGCGCGATCGATTTCGCTCGGGACGTACGGCCGTTACTCAGCGACAATTGTTTTGCCTGCCACGGGCCTGACGCTAAGAAGCGCAAGGCCGACCTCCGGCTCGACACGCGCGAGGGCGCCTTGGCTGATCTAGGCGGCACCTCGGCGGTCATTCCCGGCAAGCCAAACGAGAGTGAATTGACCAGGCGCATTACGAGTGACGATGAGGATGATCGGATGCCGCCGCCCGACTCGGGCAAGCAACTTGACGATCGTCAAAAGGAACTGTTACGGCGATGGATCGCCCAGGGTGCGGAGTACGATCTGCACTGGGCCTACAAGCCGGTCACTCGTCCCGAGCCGCCCAGCGTCAATAACGGCTCGTTTGTCCGCAATGACATCGACCGGTTCGTGCTGGCGACGATGCGGGATAAGGGCTACGCACCGGCGCGGGAGGCTGATCGCCGTACGCTGATCCGCCGTCTGTCGTTCGACCTTACCGGGCTTCCGCCAACGTGGGATCGAATGCAGGCGTTTGCTGCCGATCGGTCGCCGCGTGCTTTCGAGAAGCTGGTCGATCGTCTGCTGGCCAGTCCGCATTACGGAGAGCGCATGGCGGTGTTCTGGCTCGACCTCGTGCGCTATGCCGACACGATGGGCTACCACTCAGACAATGTGCAAACCAAGCCGCTCTACCGAGAGTACGTCATCAACGCCTTCAATGACAATTTGGCGTTCGACCAGTTCACGCGTGAACAGCTCGCCGGCGACCTGATGCCTGGCGCCACGCGTCGACAGCTCATCGCCTCCGGCTACAACCGGCTGAACATGACCACGCGCGAGGGTGGCTCGCAGCCCAAGGAATACATAGCCATTTACCTTGGTGACCGCGTGCGCAACGTCTCGGGCGTCTGGATGGCCACCACGCTCGGCTGCACGGAGTGTCACGACCACAAGTTCGACCCGTTCACGTCGCGGGATTTTTATAGCCTTGGCGCATACTTTGCCGACTTGGAGGAGACGCCGGTTGGTCCGCAAAAGTACAAACCGTTGCCGACTGCCGCGCAGCAGGCCGAGGTGGATGAGTCAAAAAAACAGCTTCCCGCACTCGAGGCGGTGCTTAATACGCAGACCCCCGCGCTGGACGAAGCCTTGGCCAAGTGGGAGGCGGCGCAGGTCAAGTGGACCGTGCTTGAGCCAAGCGCCGCGGCCTCCTCCAACGGCACCGGGCTGGCGATTCGCGACGACCGATCCATACTCGCATCCGGAGAGCTGCCGGACGTCGACACGTACACCGTGACATTCAAGGGTGTTCCCACCGGCACGCGGGTATTTCGCATCGAGGCGCTCCCCGACGACTCGCTGCCAAAGAAAGGCCCGGGCCGCGCCGGCAACGGCAACTTCGTGATCACGGAAGTCATCGTGAAAGCTGGCGATCAAATCGTTCCGCTGCAAAATGCCACGGCGTCGTTTGAGCAGACGTTGGCAAACGAGAACAATCCATACAAAAAATGGACCGCTGGAAGTGCTATCGACGGCGATGCCAAGGGCGCATCGTTTGGCTGGGCCGTGCTGCCGAAAGTGGGCGTCGCACAGCGACTAGTCTTTGAGGCTTCTGAGGCCCTCGAGTCGGGGGGTGAGCTTGCTTTCATTTTGAAACAGGCACACGGCACGAAGCACACGCTGGGTCGGTTCAAGATTTTTGCTACCGCTCATGCCGGTAAAGTGACGGCCAATTCCGTCGCACCGCCCAAAAAAATCGGCGAGATTCTCGCCGTGCCGTTCGCTAATCGGAGCGACGGGCAGAAAAAAACGCTCGCCACGCACTACCGCACGTTTGCACCCGAGTTGGCCGACGCGCGTAAGGAACTGGCCGACCTGAAGGCGCGAATCAAACAACTGGAAAAGGCGTACCCGACATCGCTCATCTCTGTGCGTCTGGCCAAGCCGCGCACCGTGCGCATCCTGCCGCGCGGCAACTGGCAGGACGACTCCGGGCCAGTGGTGCAGCCGACCGTGCCCGCTCGTCTCAACCTCGCCAACCTTGAAGGCCGCTCCTCTCGTAGCGACTTGGCCGATTGGGTGGTTTCAAAAAAGAACCCGCTCACGGCACGAGTGATGGTCAACCGACTGTGGGCGTTGTGTTTCGGACGGGGACTGGCTACGCCGCTGGACGACTTTGGCGCGCAGGGCACGCCGCCTACGCATCCCGAGCTGCTCGACTGGCTGGCGGCTGATTTCATGGATCACGGCTGGGACATCAAGCGCACGTTGAAGCTGCTTGTCATCAGCGGCGCGTATCGCCAGTCGTCCACCACGGACGCCGAAACCATGGACGCCGATCCGCTGAACATGTGGCTCGCTCGGCAGGGCCGCTGGCGGCTCGACGCCGAGATGGTACGCGACAACGCCCTCGCCGTGAGCGGCCTGTTGGCCAAGCCGATCGGCGGGGCCAGTGTCAAACCGTACCAGCCGGCTGGCTATTGGAAACATCTCAACTTCCCCAAACGCAAATGGAGTCACGACGGCGGGACCAGCCAGTACCGGCGAGGGCTGTACACGTTTTGGTGCCGCACATTTTTGCACCCGAGCATGCTGGCGTTCGATGCGCCGACCCGCGAGGGGTGTATCGCCGAGCGCACCCGCTCGAACATTCCACAGCAGGCGCTCGTGCTACTCAACGACCCGACGTACGTCGAGGCGGCTAGGGTGTTTGCCGAGCGCATTGTCCGGAACGGCGGCGACACGGATGACGAGCGGTTGGTCTGGGCATTTGAGCGTGCGCTTACCCGCGGGCCAAGCGCCGCCGAGCGCGATATTTTGCTGCGCTTAGCCAAGGAGCGTGCGGGGTATTTTGCGGCGAATGCCGGGGAGGCCAAGGCGGCCGCCACCGCCGGTGAGTGGCCTGTGGCCAAGACGCTGAAGCCGGATTCTGTTGCCGCTTGGGCGGCAGTGGCCCGCGCGATTTTGAACCTGTACGAAACCACCTCACGTTTTTGATTTCTTAAACATGAACCCGGAATATTTTGCTACGCGACTGAATCGTCGCTCATTTTTAAACAATGTCTCGGTGGGTGTTGGCTCACTTGCGTTGACCTCGATGCTCGGTCCGGCTGGTTTGGCCAAACCGGCCAAACGATCGTCGCTGGGCGTGATTAACCCGCTGCACTTTGCGCCCAGGGCCAAGCGGGTGATCCACCTCTGCATGGCCGGCGGGCCATCGCACCTCGAAACGCTAGACTACAAGCCAAAGCTTGCCGAGATGGACGGCAAGCCGATGCCCCGGTCGATCACCGACGGCCAGCCGATCGCGCAGTTGCAGGGCAATAAGGAACTAAAATGCCTTGGGCCGCAGCATGAGTTTAAGGAATTCGGCCAGTCCAGCCAGTCGATCTCCAGCGCGCTGCCGCACATCGGCGGGATTGCGGATGAGATCTGCATCATCCGCTCGATGATTACGCAGCAGATCAACCACGATCCGGCGCACACGTTCATGAATACCGGAGCCCTTGTTGCCGGCCGGCCCAGCATGGGCTCGTGGGTCACTTATGGCTTGGGTAGCGAGGGCAGCGATCTGCCCGGCTTTGTTGTGCTGAGCTCAGTGGGCGGCGCACAGGATCAGCCGATTGCATCGCGGCAATGGCACAGCGGCTTTTTGCCGAGCCGGTTTCAGGGCGTGCACTTTCACTCGACCGGCGATCCGGTGCTGTACATCAGTAACCCAAAAGGGGTGGATGCAAAAGGGCAGGGGGCGGTCATCGACGCGGTCAATTCGATCAACCGACTGCGGAACAAGACCGTGGCTGATCCGGAGATCGACACACGTATCAGCCAGTACGAAATGGCGTTTCGCATGCAGGCCAGTGTGCCGGAGTTGATCGACACGTCGAATGAGCCGCAGCATGTGTTCGACCTATACGGCGCCAGGCCGGGCGACGGTTCATTCGCGAGCAATTGTCTGCTGGCGCGGCGTCTGGCCGAGCGCGGTACGCGGTTCATCCAGCTTTATCACAGGGGCTGGGATCACCACGGCGGCGTGAAAAACGGCGTGCTCACCACTGCCAAGCATGTTGACAAGGCCTCGGCGGCGTTGATCCGGGACCTGAAGGATCGCGGCATGCTCGACGACACGCTGGTGATATGGGGCGGCGAGTTCGGCCGCACCCCGATGGCGCAGGGTTCCGGTCGGGATCATCACATGAAGGGTTTTTCGTTCTGGCTGGCCGGTGGCGGCATTAAGGGCGGCATCAGCCACGGCAACACCGATGACTTCGGCTACCATTCTGTTGAGGATGTCGTTACCGTGCACGACTTTCACGCCACGATGATGCATCTGCTCGGCGTGAATCACGAAAAATTCACCTTCAAGTTCCAAGGACTGGACTTCCGCCTCAGTGGCGTCGAGGAGGCCCACGTGCTCAGGAAACTGATCGCGTAAATGTGTTGTTACCGCTTGGCCAGCCGGCCGGCGGCTTTTTTGACGTTCCAGCCAGATTGCTCGAGGGCGTAGCTGGCTTCGGCTTTGCTGGCTTGGGTGAGTTGGCGAACGATGCGCACGGCCCGGTCGCGCAGCTTGGTGTTGCTGGGGTCGAGATCGATCATCAGGTTGCCGATGACTTTGCCACTTTTGGCCATCGCCAGTGTGGTGATCATGTTCAGGATCATCTTGGTGGCAGTACCACTCTTGAGGCGGGTGGAGCCGGTCAGCAATTCGGGGCCAAGGTCCGGCTTGATGACGATGTCAGGCCGGTTGTCGCGGGGGATTCTCAGCTTGGGGTTGAAACAGAGCAGCGCGGTTTTCGCACCGCGTCGGTTGGCCTCCCATATGCCGCCCCACACGAACGGTGTCCGGCCGCTGGCAGCGATGCCGATAAACACGTCCTTCTTACCGACACCGCGAAAACGTACCGCCTCGGCTCCGGCGTCGGGGTCGTCCTCGGCGCTCTCGATGGAACGGTACAGTGCCGGTTGGCCCCCGGCGATGATGCCCTGCACCTGCTCCGGGTCGGCACGGAAAGTCGGCGGACATTCGCTGGCGTCGAGCACGCCCAAGCGGCCGCTCGTGCCGGCGCCGCTGTAAAAGAGCCTGCCCCCGTTTTGAAACGCGTCGCGCACCCAGCCGATCACGCGCACGGTTTTGGTTTTCTCGCGGGCGATGGCGGCGGGAAGTTGGCTGTCCTCGTCAAGAAACAAATCAACTGCCTGGCCAAGCGGCATGCGGTCAAGCTGCATTGAGCGTGGGTGGCGCTGCTCAGTGGGCGATTGGTCAATCTGCACAAGACCCGGCACAGGGATGGCCGGGCGGTCGGCGTTGATGGTTGCGCCTGGCTTGGCCGGCGAAAGCTTACCCAGGCGGCGGGCGAGGTTCAGTGCTCCCCAGCAACTTTCGTTTTTCAGCGTGGCGATCTGCGAGCCGGGCCGACGGATGCGAATGGCCTTGGCCAACTTGGCGGCGAACTTGGGCTGCTTCATCAGCACGCTTCCGGCGAGCAGAAAGCGAACCGACCCGGTTTTGCCGGTGAGTTTCCTGGCGCAGGCGCAGGCGTCCTTGGCCAGGGTTTCAACGGCGCCTTCGAGGATGTCGCCCGCGATTTTGTCGCGCCTAGACCAGGCGGCGAACACATCCTTGGCCAAGTCGGCGACCTCGGCCTTGTCGGCTTGGGCGACCCAGTCGATGAGTTGGTCTGGGGAGTTGAGTTGCAACCGTCGTAGCAGTCGTTGGCCAAGCGCGGACCAATTGTCGTCGCGGTCGAGGTAAAACACGCAAGCCTTGAGCGCGCGCAGTCCGATCTCGAACCCGCTGCCTTTGTCGCCGAGGATGTGTCCCCAGCCGCCGAGCTTGGCAGTGGCGCCGTCGGCGGTCTGGCCGAAGCAGCAGGAGCCGGTGCCGCTCAGTACGAGCACGCGGTTAGCCGGTTTGTGTTGTGTATCGGCGGCGAGGGCGGTTTCGAGATCGTTGGTGGCGTGAATGGCGGCGCTAGGCCAGGCGCGTGCGGCGGCGCGGTGGAGGCGTTGTTTGTCAGCGGCGGTACGGACGCCGGCCATACCGATGGCGACGGCGCTTGGCTTTGGAAATTGCTTGGCGATCTGCCGGAGGCGCCTGGTCAACTGCACGTTGTCGAGCAGTCGGAGGTTGGCCGGGCCGAACCCGGCGCGGGCTACCTGGCCGCCGCTCTCGTGCAACGCAACGGTGTGGGTGGCGCCGCACTCGATGCCAAGCAGTCCGGGCACGGGTCAGTCCTCGAGCAACTTGGCCGGGGCGACCTCGATTTTCGCGGCGACTTCCTCCGGGATGTTGCAGGCTTTCATTACGCCGCGCTCAGCGGTAGAGACGCAGACCACGGTCATCTCGCCGGTAGCGGCGAGTTCGGGCTGGCCGCTGTTGAGCTTGTGGATCCGGAATTTGTAGGTGATCGACTTCGAGCGCAGCCTGGCGACGAGCAGGTGAATCTCGATTTCGTCCTCGAATCGCAGCGGCTTTTTAAAGTCGAACCCGACATGGACGCGCGGCCATCCGACTCGCGGGTCTGTTGGTGCGGCGACGATCGAATAGCCGATCGAGCGGAAAAACCGGTGCTCGGCCGCCTCCAAGTATTTCGCGTAGTTGGAGAAATGCACGATGCCAGCCATGTCGGTCTCGGAAAACTCGACGGTGCGGACGAATTTGAACTCGTAAGCCACGGGCGCAATGTAGAGCGGCACAGTGCCGAAGACGACAGATTTCTATTTGCCGAGCAGCCCCTCCAAATAGGCGAAAACGAGATCCGGCAGGTCATCGCTGTAGCCGCCCTCCATCGCACTGGCCACCGGCACGTCCAGGCCGCCGAGCGTTTTACCGAACCAGCGAAAGTCCTCCGCGCTGAGTTTCTGGTTGCAGAGCGGGTCGCCGGCATAGGCGTCGAATCCTGCAGAGACGATCACGAGGTCAGGGCCGTACGACTTGAGATCGGCGACGGCGCGCTCGGCGATCTTTCGGTAATCCTCGCGCGGTAGGCTAGGCTGGACAGTGTAGTTTTGGCAGTTGTCGAACGATTTCGTGCCGGTGCCGGGGTAGGCGGGGTGTTGGTGAATGGAAAAGAACGCCACGCCGTCGCGCTTGGCAAGGATGTCCTCGGTGCCGTTACCGTGATGCACATCGAAGTCGAACACGGCGATTTTCTTCAAGCCGATCGCCTTGGCCTCGAGCGCGGCAATGGCGACTGAGCCGAGGTAGCAGAACCCCATCGCGCGTTCCTTCGTGGCGTGGTGGCCGGGCGGGCGCAGCAGGCTGAAGTTCGGCTTGCCGGCCCTGGCGAGTTCGACTGCCATGAGTGCGCCTCCGACGCTGCGAAGTGCGTGATCGCGGATGCCCTCGTGGTAGGCGGTATCGCTGTCGAAGTCGTGCGGCTCGCTCAGGCGCTGAAAGTGGTTGGTCGTGTGGGCGCGCAGCACCTTGGACTTGGGAGAGGGCTCCGGCTTGAGCCACTCAAGCTTGAGTTCGGTCTGTGCCTTGAGTTTCTTGATCGGGCCGCTAACGCGGAACGGCCGCTCCGGATGCCCGCTCGAGTGATAGGTGGTGCATTGTTCATCGGTGATGATAGTCATTTTACTGGAGGGAAATTTAGCGCTTGCTCAAGCGAATGAAAAGCATTCGTCCGTTAATTTACGTTTGCGCTGCTTGGCCAAGCGGGGCAGTCTTCGGTCTTCCAATGATGACGACCTTTCTCATCCTTGGCCCCTTTGTTTTTGTGTGGGCGGTTGCGGCGCTTTTTTATGCGCTTGGCCGGCGGCGTGCGAGGCATGTGCGACTCGACGAGATCACTTTCGCACGTAGTGTGCGGCAACGGCTGGTGCCGTCGGTCTTCAGCCGTCCACGGACCTGGCTGTCGGTCCGGTCGCGCAACCCGGAGGATGTGGCCCGCTCGATGGGACTTGGCGACCTGTATCCGTGCGCCTGTGCCGAGGCGCTGGCCGATCCCAATACCGAGCGGCTATTTGTCTCGCCGCCGGTCAACGGCTGGGTGGTGGTCATGGGCTGGCAGTTGCCTGATCCCGGGGAGGACATTGATGCCTGCTACCGGTTCCTCGCCGACATGAGCGAGCGGCTGGGCCATGTTCAGTACTTTCACGGCAACCCAGCGCTGGGCCACCACGCCTGGGCCAAGCTTATCGAGCGGAAGGTCATTCGCGCCTACGCATGGACTGGCGAGACAGCCTGGAACCAGGGCAAGCCGACGATCGGCGAGGAAAAGACCGATATGTGCTGTTTTGAGTATCTTGCGGCTGGCAATGAGGAATCTTATCAGCAATGGGAGATTGTTGGCGCGAACGTGGATCGGCTGCCGGTGCTGGCCTCGATCTGGAGCGTTGACCCGGTGGTGTTCTCGGACCCGGTAATGCGGATGAAACAGGGCTGGGTTGGCCGCCTACCGGTGCGCCGCTCCGAGATGAATTGACCGGTCGCCTTGTCAAGCGCTTCCCATGACCCCCGACGAATGCCCGAACTGCGGCGTGGATCTTCCTGCCAAGGCGCACGCCTGCCCCGAGTGCGGTGCTTGCCCGGACACCGGCTGGGCCGATGAGGCGCAATATGAGTCCACCCACCTGCCAGAGGAGGAGTTCGACTACGACGAATTTGTGACGCGGGAGTTCGGAGAGGGCGGCCAGCCAAGGGGTAAACGCCTTCACTGGCTCTGGATCGGATCGGCTATTCTGCTGATCCTGTTTTTCCTTACCTACGCATGGTGATCGATTGTGGACTTTACAAATCGCTGTTAGGTTCGCAGGGTTTCGCGTGTTGTTGATGAGGTGGTTTTGTTTCATTTGTTCGTGTTCCTCGCTGTTGGTGGGGTGCACCACCAGTACCATCACCAACCTCACGCCACGCGAGCTGCCCTGGAGCCAAACCGGGCTGTATCCGGTCGAGGCGATGTACTGGAGTAACCAGCGTACGCTCGACTCAGGTTCGATGAAGCCGATGGTGATCTTTAACAACCAGGCCTTCCCGATGCGGCAAACCCAGCTCACCGAGGGTCGTTGGGAGACGTTGGTGCCAATCCCCGACGGCACGCGGGTCATCAACTATCATTTTAAGTTCGACTACGAATACAGCGCGGTGCTTATGCGCGGCGCCGACAGCAAGCTTTCGCCGCCGTACCAGCTCCAGATTGTCGATGAATCCACCACCGGAAATCTGCTGATGCTGCGGGAATAACCGATTTAAATCATGCAACGCGTCAAGCTTTTCAAGGGATTGGAAACCGAGGTCGAGGCACTCGAGCAGCAGATCAATGCTTGGGCCGAGAGCGAGGGAGTGAAGATTCTCCAGGTAAACGGCACCATTGCCACTCAGAGCTACAACCCGGCCGCCAAGCCTGGAGGTTCACTTCAGGGGAATGTCGGCGCTGATTCTGACGTGCTAATCACTGTTCTTTACGAAAAGGGCTGATCGCACCGCTTGGTCAAGTGCCGGTAGAGTCAATTGTCTGGGGTTCGCAGCAGCTCAATCTGGTCGAACCACGCTGGGCCGCCCAATGCCGTGGGAGCGATGCCGGTCAGGGTCAGGTTGCCGAAATCCTTCCACAAATCCCGGGTGACCACCGTCCATTCGGTCGGCCGTTTTTTCGAGACGCGGGTGGCCTGCCAGTCGGAGGTGTTTTTGCCGCTGTAATAGCGCCTCTCCGGGCTGCCCGATGAGGGCCATGCGCCGTTGTCGGCCAGCTCCACCATCACGCCGGCCGCCTTGGGCGCCTTCCACGCCAGGCGCAAGTAGCGGTACTCACCCGCGCCGGGATTTTCCCGGATGCGAAACGTCCAGCCAGGGATGCTCTTTGAGTGCCGCTGCAGTGGTGTGATGCGCAGCGACGCCGAGCCGCTATGCTTGTCGTCGGTCACGACCGTTGCTGAGCCGCCGCCTTCCTTTAGCAGATCGACAAATGCCGGGCTGTCGTCGAACAGCACCTGCCGCGTCGGCGGCTGCCGCAGCCAGGCGATCACGTTGGCCACGTCGCTCGGCTTCAGGGCCACTGCGAGCGATTCTGGCATGAGCGACACATCGAGTGACTTCAGTGACTTAATGTCCTTTCGCAGTACGTCTAGTCGCACGCCGCCGGTCAGGGCCAGTGTCAGGCTAGCTGCCGACTCACCGGCGAGCACGCCGCTCAACACACGCTCGTCAGTTGTCTCGACCATGTACGTCTCGTGGCCGGCGACGATCACTGCGCTGGGCGCGAGGATGTCCCGCACGATTGTCTCCTCGGCGCGGCCAAACTCCGA
Organism: Pedosphaera sp.; assembly: GCA_022451065.1. Taxonomy (GTDB): domain Bacteria; phylum Verrucomicrobiota; class Verrucomicrobiia; order Limisphaerales; family UBA1096; genus UBA1096. The sequence goes on from JAKUOU010000021.1 coordinate 27,753, forward strand.
CGTCAAGTCCGGCCCCACCGCAAAGCCGATCCCGTGCGCGCGGTGGCAGACGGCGCAATGTTGGCTGAATGTCACTTGTCCGGCGCCTGTGTCTCTCTTGGCTTTTAACGCGGTGACGAACCGTTGCAGAGTTGTGTCATCAATCGGCTTCAGTGTAGCGAAGAGTGCCTCTGCGCGCTTAGCAAAGCCGGCATTTTTTTGGCTGAGTAACGCGGTGCGCTGAACGGCATTGAGCGCGGGGGTGGGCAGTTTGTTCTGCTCCATCGCCATCACCACGGCAGGGAGATGGTCGCTGCGGGCGAAGGCCGTCTCGAGGATTGCGCGGCGTAGTATCGGCGTCGCGGCGGGGTTGGCGTCGAGCAGGCTGGCGGCGATTGTGGCGTCATTTTCCGAGGCCAAGCCGCGTACAGCGGCCAGCCGGCGATCGGCCGGCAGTTGCACGTTTCCCACGTCACGGAGCGCCTTGGTCAAGCGCTCCGTCCGCTCGGCAGTTGACTCGAGATTCAGTACGCGAGTCAACTCGAGCGCGGCTCCGCGTACCTCGACGTTGCTGGTGGTGGCCAGTTGAATCAACGCTTCACGGGGCGCGTCGCTGATGGTGAGCGTGGTGGTGGATTTGAATGGCGCGCGCAGTCCCTTCAGGCATTCGAGTTGTAGATCCGGATTATCGAGTCCGATTAAGAGAGAAATCACATCGGAAAACTCTTCCGGGTTTTTTCGGGAGGCCACCGCACTGCAAAGCCGGTGAATCAGCCCGCGCGCCTGGCCAAGCGTATCCGTCTTGTTCGATAGCATGATCTTGAGCATTTTGCCGGCGCGGTTGCCGAGCGAACTGAGGATGGCGCCGTCGAGCCAAGCCTCTTCACCGTGCCGCCTGGCCAAGCCGGCGAGGGCCTGGAGCGAACGGGGATTGTCTGATTCGCCGAGCGATAGGGCAAGCTGCAGCCGGACGACTGGCGACGGGTCGCTGGCTAGTCGTAATGCGGCATTGAACAACTTTTTCCGGCTGTTGAGACGGTCTTCAGCCAGGCGCAAGGCGTGACGGCGCACGCCTGGTGCGCTGTGGCTAAGTGCCGACTCGAGGACGTTGTCGTTGAGCTGTGCAAGACCGTCGAGCGTGTAGAGGGCGTTGATTGCTGCGGTTGTGCCGTTCGCTGGCAGGGTGATTCTGGCCGGTCGATCATCCGCGTGTCCGGCGCGCTCGAGCAGCAACCTTCGGGCAGTTTGGCGGCGCCAAAAACGCGGGCTGACAACTTCGCGGGTCAGCGCGTCATTACTGAGTTTGCTCATGTTGGGGGACTGCGGCTTGGGCATGTCGTTGTGCACGAGTCGCCAAACGCGGCCGTGGTCCTTGCCATCGTCAAGGCCGTATTGCTGTTGCAGGTAGCGGGGTATCGCCGAGTAGTCCTCGATGATTTCGCGATAAAAATCGGCGATGTAAATGCCGCCGTTTGGACCAATGGAAAGGTGGATTGGATGAAACCAAATATCTTCTGATGCGATAAACTCCGACTGCGCTTCACCTGCTATTCGTCGAATATTGAGACGAATTCCGTCACGTTCCAGTTCGGCACGATGAACAAAGTTTTGCGCCGGGGCACAGGCGAGGATTTGTCCGCTTAAGCCGGGCAGGGCGGAGTCGTTATAAACGAGCGGCGAACAGGCGGAGGTGAAGTAGCCGTTCGGGATTGACTCGGCAGCACCGTAGCGGTCCCGATAATATTTGCCGAAACCTGGGTCGTCGTAGCGTTTGGTACGCCACGGGTGAGGTTTGCTGATGGGAAATGTCATGTTGTAATTCGCACCGTTACGGCGTGAAACACGGACGGCAATGTCTGCGTTGCGCGAGAGGTATCGCCACGGCAGCGGCGCTATCTGAATGCCCGGTGTGCCAGTCGAAATGACGAAACGGTCGCCATCCGCGTTGAACGTAAAGCCGTATGTGCTGGTGTGGCCGCTGACCGGCTCGATTGCCGAGCCGTCCGGCTTGATGCGAAAACCGGTCACCGGCAGATCGATCGGCTGCCTCAACTTTGGTCCGTTTATGCGGCCGCCTTGGCCGCCGTCGATGTAAATCCAGTTATCCGGCCCCCACTGCGGCGAGTTGATCCGGCGCTCGATTACGCTGACCTTGAAGCCGGTGAAAAGCGTGTCCCGCACCTCGGCCTTTCCGTCACCATCGCGATCCGCGAGAAAAACAATGTCCGGCGCACAAACAGCAATAATTCCGTCGCGCGCCGGGCAGATACCGAGACAGGCCGGCAGTCCGTCGGCCCAAATTTCGGCGCGATCCATCGTGCCGTCGCCGTCGTCATCGATCATTTTTTTGACTGTCCCAAGCTGCTCAGCCTCGGCGCGGCGCATGGCGTCCTCGTTGGCTGCGATGCGCCGGACGACACGGTCAAGTTTGCCGGTCTTGTTCAGTTCCTCAATGTCGTATTGACCCTCTCGATTGTAGCCGTGGAGTTCGCTGACGAAGAGGTTGCCGTGCGCGTCCCAGCAGACACCGGAGGGTTGGCGGATGAGCGGCTCGGCGACGATGAGCTCCAGTCGGAAGCCATCCGGCAACTCCACCCGCTTGAGGCTTTCAGCCGGCGACAACGGCTTGGGTGCGTCAATTGGTTTTGAGATTTGGCCAAGTGCTTGGTCAATGAGCATCGCCAAAGCGGCGATCAGAAAAAATCGTTTCATTATGTAAACAAGTAGAGCGATGCGCACCATAACAAGCGCCGCTCCGCAGAGCCAAGCCAAAGCCGAAACTATCGCTTGGCCAAGTGCTGTTGGATAATGCGATTGGACGCATGCGCATTGGCACGGTAAATTGCCCGGCAACCGCAGAGGCAAGCGAACAAATGAAAAAATCAACATTATGGACCGTTGGGGCGATTTTATTGGTTTGTCTGCTGCTTGGCCTGTTGCCGATGCTGCTCGACTTGGTGCAGGGGCTCGTTTGGTTGTTTGTGATCGTGCCGGTCGTTGGGACGGTGCTTGGGCTGTTCTTAGCGGCGATCATTCACCGCTACATCCTGCCCCCGGGCAGCCGGCACGGTGGCAGCAGCACGGTGACTCTGTACACCGTTATCGCATGCTGGCTAATTGTTTTATTGGCTTCCTGGTAGGCGCTGGCTCGGGATGAATGTTCACGTCTTGCAGCATGTCCCCTTTGAGGGAATCGGAAGCATGGAATGCTGGCTGGCCGACCAAAATGCCAATACGCGCTACACGCGTTTTTATGAGTCGACCAAGCTGCCTGATCCCCGGCAGATCGATCTCGTGATCGCGATGGGCGGCCCGATGAGTGTCAACGACGAACGGGAGCATCCTTGGCTAGCGTCGGAGAAGGAGTTCATCCGGCAATCGACCCGACTTGGTCTGCCGGTTATCGGGATTTGTCTTGGAGCGCAACTCATCGCCAACGCGCTTGGCGCGAGGGTATACCCAGGTAGTCACACCGAAATTGGCTGGTTTCCGGTGGAGGCGCTGGACACTGACGGGGATGTTTTTCAGCTGCCATCAGGAGTGCCGGTGTTCCAATGGCATCGTGAGACATTCGATTTGCCGGCCGGTGCGGTGCGACTGGCTGGGAGCGAAGCGTGCGAAAACCAGGCATTTCAGATTGGACGGAATATTGTCGGGCTGCAGTTCCATCTCGAGACCACACCGGAATCAGCGGCGTTGATTCTTGAAAACTGTAGAGGTGAGCTGGTTCAGGGGGAGTACGTGCAAACCGAGCCGGCTATCCGGGAGATTTCGAAAACCGCCTGTGTCGAGATTAACCAGATCATGGATGATTTGTTGTCTTACGTCACCACATGATCCGGCTGCGATGGTCACTTGCACGAGCTTCGTTTCGAAGGCTCCTGGAGCCACCGCAATCTCAGCGCGACGTTTGAACGCTAAATAAAAATGAAACCGATTCTGCTCACATTAATTGTAGTCGTGCTGGTGGCCGGGTGTGGGGTTGAGGAGCCGTCGTCCGTGAAACCCCTTGCCGAGGCTCTGAGCGAAGGCCAAGTGGCGCAAGTCCCGGAGGCGATTGATGCGCCACCCGTGGCCCAAGCCAAGGAGCCGTTACCTCGATCCCGAAGGCCGATTCCGACGGTTTCCATTTCCATTCATGAGGCCGCCGCACAGGGGAACATCGAGATCGTTCGCCAGCATTTGGCTGTTCAGAGCGAGGGCTATATTAATACCCGGACGCCAAGCGACTGGACGCCACTACACTTCGCCTACGAGCAGGGTAGGGCGGAGATGATTCGTTTCCTGCTCGACAACGGCGCGGACTACGAGGCCAAGAACAAGCTTGGTCAAGCGCCCGCCGATATCCCGCTGCTGAAGCGAAATTCCAAGAACAGCCAGTTTGCTCTGGTGGAACTTTACACGTCGGAATCATGCTCCAGCTGTCCGCCAGCGGAGCGGCTAACGTCAGAGATTCGGCGGATGGCCTTGGCCAAGCGGCTGAATATTTTTTGCATCTCCTTTCATGTTGACTATTTCGATGGTGGAAGCTGGAGCGACGGCTTCAGTGATGGGCGCTTTTCCGCTCGGCAACGGACATACGAGCACAAGCGGTTCAGTGGCTTGTACTATACGCCGCAGATTATCGTGAATGGCAAACACCAGATGCTGGGACACAACCGGGCCGACGCGTTTAATGCGATCGACCACTCGCTGAAACTGTCGGCCAATGTTGCTGTGTCCGTTCGGCAGGTTAAAAAAGAGGACGGATCCATCGCCGTGAACGCCTGCACACTTGGCAAGTTTGAAAATGCGGCGCTATGCGTGGCGCTGGTTGAAAACGGCATCAATCGACGAATCACCGGCGGGGAAAATAAAGGGCGAGTATTGAGCATGGACAACGTTGTTTTGGATTTTAAATGTATCGAGCTTGCAGGACTGACTGGGTATGAATTCAGCTTTGACTTGAAGAAGGCAACCGGGAAAAAACAACGAAACCTTGGCGTTGTTGCCTTTGTGCAGCGCACAGACAACATGGACGTGCTCGGTGCCCAAGCCACCCGGATTCACTGGCAGACTACAGAGGAAGAAAACCCTGAACCGGACACCAAACCCGAACGAATCGCGGATGATACATGATGAATTATCGGATTCGTTGGCCAAGGCACTTCACGTAACAGGAGCGATGGAGCAGTGTTCCTGCCACCTGCTGGTCAAACGTGTAGGGATGACTCAGGCGGGGCTTGTTTGTGGCGAGCCTTTGTAGGTCGCCGTGATCATTTTTCGTGAATGGGCCGGCCGGGCGGAGGCGGAGGCGGCTGTTGCCAGTTCCAGTCGGACTGATACGGGATGTTTAGGTAGGGCGTCGACACTGTTTTTCCACCCCGCTTCAAAGAGATAAGCGCCGCGTCGAGAATGGCGCTGGTGTACAGTGTGCGCTCCGCCGGCCAAGAGGGCTTGCCTGTGTGGAACATCTGCTCGGTGCCCTTGACAAGATAGGTGAAGTGCATGAACGGTCGTGCCTCCTGCGTCCAGAACATTGTCGCCTTGGTTTTACCGTCCTCGTGCCACGCCACACTCCATTCGTTGACTGCGCCATTAAGCGTCAGGATGCTGGCCCGAAATCCATCCCGGTAGTCGACTATCATCGCCGTCGGTTCCTTTGCCATTTCCATCAGCGATCGATCTCCACCTTTTACCGGGCTGCCTTCCAGCGGAACCACGGCTGCCTGCAACAACCCCTTGTCTATCGTGCCGTTGGCCACCGCCTCCCAAACTCTTTTGCCCGAAAGGCAGCGCACTTGCCGCACGCCCGTCTCACCACCCGCCCGACGCTCGGCCAGGCATTGCACCATCTCAAGGGCGTGAAAACCGTAAGCATCCAGTGTGTGATAGGAGATAGCCACCATCTGCGTGAGATTGGCTCCGCGACGTACATCTGCCGGGGGTCGCCGCCAAAGCGTGGGTAGCGAGGAGCCGGCCATCAGCGGCGACTTCAATTCATGCGCTGTGTCGTAAAGCCACTTTGCATCGCGCCAGTTGTCAGCCAAATGCTTGTCGCAGAAGACTGGCACGGAGGTGTTGCTGGCACGAAACACTTTCGCAATGGCCTCGAACATCCGCCGTTTCGGCCATATGACGTTGCCACTTTCGTTCTCAGGATAGTTCCCATGCTCGGCGATGAGCAGTACGCCATCGACTGCCAGTCTATCGGTGCCGAGTGTGAGTGCGTCGGTAATGTTCGTAAAAACTGGAACATTGTTTTGTCGCATCAGATCCCGACTCGTGTCGCTCGCGGGCATTTGGTCGGTATACAGCGAAACCAGTTTTAAAGTCGGAAACTCGCCTTTGCCATCAAGCGTGTGCGATTCCACCAGTCGGCCGACAATAACGTCCGCATGGGAGTTGTGGCGGTACTCGGTGACAATGGCGGCGATACGCTTAGGCGGCAGTTTGGTCACTCCGGCACATCCCACGAGTAACAACGTTCCAATCGCGATAAAAGGCGTTCTCATGGTGGGCGCAGTATGCTTGTTATGTACACCTCCCGGCTAGTCGGAAAACTTACCTGGCAAGCCGCTAGGTTATACGTGGGTCTTCCATACTCCAAGGTGGAAACTAGGTTAATCGTTAACCAAATCGATAAAAAATAATCAATCTATAATACGTTTTTTTCACGCATGGTGTAAAATTTTCACACAATGAATCCTTTAAGTTGAATATATTTAGAGCTATTAGCTAGGATTTATGTGATACCGCTGCTTGGCATATCCTTTGCTATAATAGCAGTACTTCGACGTCGTGTCGGGTTACTACAAGGTCTTTGGAGAAAGTCTAGGAGGTGTAAACATTACCATTGCTCTCTGCAATTTAATCCGGTTGGTGGCAAACTCCGCCCTCAATCGTTTTTTACCAAATACCCCGATTTTGATGTATGAGTATAAAAATGAAAATTAATATAAAACTAGTAATAATCGCAGCTTTGATGCTGGTAGAAACCGCTTTTTCCGCCCCGATTCATGATGCCGCCATGTATGGCAATCTTGCAGGCGTTCAAGCGGAACTAGATAAAGGCGTAGATGTGAATGCAAAGAATGATTTTGGTGAAACACCGCTGGATATGGTCCTCTGGCTCAATGGTGCAAGCGAAACCGCCGACCTCATTCGCAAGCGCGGCGGTAAAACAAGTAAAGAATTGATTGCTCTGTCTGATGCTGTCAGAACTGGAAACATCGAAGATGTGAAAAAGCACTTGGCTGCTGGCGCGGATGTGAATGCGAAGGATATGTATGAAGATACTCCTTTGTACGAAGCGGTTAAACTAGGTTACAAGGAAATCGCCGAACTGCTGCTGGCCAACGGTGCGGATGTTAATGTGAAGAATAATGCTGGATGGGTTCCTTTGCATATGGCAACTGCTTTAGATCACAAGGAAATCGTTGAGCTACTAGTTACCAACGGTGCAAATGTGGATGCGAAGGATGAAAATGGATGGACTCCTTTGCATTATGCAACTGATGCAGGTCTCATGGAAATTTCCGGACTACTGATCGAACAAGGAGCTGATGTGAATGCGAGAGACATGGATGGCAAAACGCCACTCGATCGGGCCATCCAGTTGGATCAAACTGAAATCGCCGACCTTCTCCGCAAACAAGGCTTGCCGGCCATCCCGCCGGTGGAGGTGCCGGTACCGATGCCTCGTTTGATTTTCGACAAGGCAACGTTTGGTTTCAGTTTCAATACCGTAGACAGGAAGACCTATGTGGTCGAGGAGACACAAGACTTTAAGCATTGGGGTGAGTTGGAAACAATCAAGGGAACCGGTAAGCAGATCAAGTTCACCGATCCAAGACAGTCGCTGGTGCCATTGCAAAACTTCTACCGCGTCAAAGTAGTCGATTAACTACAAACTTTTGGTTGGTTTAACCAAAAAGAGAACACACACCAGAGGCCGGGCATTATGTGCCTGGCCTTTCTCTTTTCCGTCTGGCCAACGGGGAACTCGTTTTGCTAAACCTTTTTCAAATTTTGCTATTTCTAAAAATTATCGGCAGTCAGCTGATCGTGACCATCTGCCCTCTGAAAAGAAACTAGATGCTATGAAATAAACGAATTTGAGCGAATGACACACGGGTTAATTGCACACGATTTGGGTTCACTTGTTGGTTGGATGTGATAGTTTTCCGGCGTGGCAAATAAAGACCAAGGCAGAAAAGACAAGAAGAAACCCTCAAAATTAACTCCTGCAGAGAAGAAGAAGAGGAAGCAAGAAAAGAAAAACAGAAAACAGAAGTAGCTATAAATCCGTTACTTTTTTTTCGGAATTCTGTTTAGGGTATAGTACGCGGCTTTGTGAATTAAAGGTTGGCCCGTTGAATCCCTTACGCCATTGGCATGTAGTTCGTGTACATAGCCAGCACGGAGGCCATCAAGCTTTAGATGAACCAATTGTTTGTCAGCATCAAGAGTGATTGATTTTATGGTAAGTTTTATTAAATCAGTTTCCTTACCGCCATATTTTGAGTGATACGGGTAGGTGTAGCTACTAAGCATGTAGCTCTTGGTATCTGTTGCGCTCTTGGAGTTAACCGGTCTTGTGAAAGTTAGGGTAAATCCATCAGGACGAGCAGACATCGTTTTGATTTCAAAGGGCACCTCGCCGTTCCATTGTAGGCGCTGTAGACCGTAGCTTTTGGTTCCGAGCGAATTCCAGCCCCGGTTGCTTTGGCCGATGTACATCGAGCCATCAGCACCCCACTGCAAACGTAATGCTGCGCAATCAAGTCCGTCACGAAACCGGAAGCACGCGCCCTGATATTCGCCCTCTATTTTTTCCAGAAACACTCTCGACACGAATGACATGGTAAACTCGCCGCAAAATAACTGACCGGCAAAGGGGCCAAACATGCCTTGTGTTCTGTCGACCAGAATGTCAGTTGTGCTCATACCCAGCTTACGATAGGGAAACCACACAGCGGGCAGATGGTAAGCCGGGATACGCTTGGCGGCCTCGGCCACTGTCAGGTTCCTTGGCAGTGGCTGCTTTACCTGAAAAGTCGCACCCGGTAGCTTGGTGAATTGCAAGGCATCCGCATGCCCATGAAACACACCTTTTTTCACATGCATTAGAGTGCAAGTTGCATACCAGTTACCCTGCTGGTCGGTAGCAAACACATCACCAGCCAAGTTGGTACCGATGCCAGAAGGCGAACGGAAACCACCGGTCATTGGTGACCACGAGCCATCAGGCTTCACTCGCAAACTCCAGCCGCGCCATTGGTTGTTTGGGTTGGAACCTTTTCCGATTGAGCAGTTGAGGGCCACCCACATATTGCCTTCTTGATCGATGGCTGGGCCATAGGCGTACTCGTGGTAATTGCCCGTCACTCCCCAGCCTTTTGCATGCGTGAGGTATTCATCAGCCCGACCGTCCCCATCAATATCACGCAGGCGTGTCAGTTCAGTGCGCTGCACGGTGTAGAGATCGCCATTTTGCAGTGCCAAGCCAAGCGGTTCGTGTAGTCCGCTGGCAAACTTTTTGTAAACGGGTTTGCCCGTCGAAAGCTTTTCGGCAATCCAGATTTCCCCTTTACGAATGGCTATGGCCATGCGATCCCCTGGCAACGTTGCCATACCGCTGACCTCTAGCTTCAGTTCCTTCGGAAAAGGTACTGTCGTAAGTTCATAATGATCGTTTTCAACGGCCGAGGCGATTAACCCCAGAAATACAGAGAACATAGAAAAAAGAAACCTGCATGCTCTCTGTGTATCTGTTTTGAAAAAACGAGTCACCATGAGTACTTTACCTCCATTTGGGTACGAGTGTTGACATTCAGCTTCACCGGCAAAATGAGTTCGCATTGGTCGCCAATGGTGCGCACGTGGGCTCGCGGCGCGATAATTGTCAAGTTGTTTGCACTGCTCCATACGCCGGCTTCGCTGGATTCAAACATATTAGCCATGGCCAGTCGCACCCACAGCATTCCTTCGCCGGGGTCAAACTCCATCCGCCGATACAATTCTTTGCCCATAGGCACGAGGGTGTCGGCTATGTCGGTTTTGCCATGGCGATAGAGCATCGTCGGGGTGCCATCCTTGGCAAGGCGGTAGCCGCGAAAATCCAAGCCGCTCTTGGGCCATGGCTTATTGTCCTTCAAGGCTGCGGCGATTGTGGGGCCGGAAGGGAATGAGCGGACATCGGTACCCAATGGTTTGGTCATTGGGGTGAAGCGGTCGTCCCAGGTGCTTTCGGCATCGAGAAATTTCCTGCGCCACATCAGCGACCAGCCAACGTTCTCCGAATCAAACGCCAAATGTATACCTGCAGGGAAACCGATGGCAATTGCATGCGTGCCCGCGACCTCCAAAAACGTACGGAACACTATCGGCCGCTTGTCCGGTTTCAACTCGAAGCTACCTTTCTTTTCCAGACCCTCTGGCAGACGGGTTTGTTCCAATTCATTTAGGTACACCCAAAGACTGTCGATCTGGCGCTCGGTGTTGCGGCTTAAGATCGGGCTCACAGCTCTACCACCGGGCCAAAAGGAGGGCATGCGTGTGCCGGGCCGGAAGGCGGCAGGGTTGATTAGGTAATCACGAAACCATTCTGGTCGCAGGCGCTTTGGCGAGTGAGCTAGATCCACCGTCTGAATGCCGAGCGACTTGTGACCGCCTAATTGATGGCAAGCGATACAGTTGAGCCCCTTCACACTCATTAAATCGCGTCCGTACTGGTTGCGACCGACTTTGTTTTCATCACCCTCACGCGGGGTGGGTTTTACGTTCGTACGCACGTCTGCAGCCGAGAGGTTGCGGACAAGGAATTTGGCATGGGCTTCTCCAAAATCCGGCATACGAGTGGCCATGTAAGGGCGTATAGCATCTTCGCCGCGCAACACCTTATACAGCGCTGACTCAGTCAGTTTGGCTCCAACTCCTGTGAGTAATGGAGGCAGGCGTCCTTCATCTCCAAGGTCGTTGCCGGTGGTTGTAAAGAATTGGTCGCGCACAGGATCGGTTTTACCCAATCCATCGCGCATATGGCAGGCAATACAATTCAGTTGGCGCATGCGGCGGTGCGCCCGTTCCTTTATGGTTAATGTAGCCGGTTTTGCGTTTAGAGCTGCGGTGATGGCTTTTTTTTGTTTGGCACTCAAATGGAAATGAGGTGAGACCTTGGGCGGCTTGGGTGAAAGGCAGCCTTGGCCGAGGTCGAGCTCTGCCAGTGGTTTGGAGAAATTTGGCAGAACATTTGAATCACGTGCGATATGGCAATTGGCGCATCTCAGTTTTTTATAAAGTACCTTGCCTTCCTCGCGCAGCTTAAGTGCAGCCGGGCTTTTGGGCAGAATAGCATCTTTGCGCAATGGAGCACGACTTAGGAGAAAGGCGGTGATGTGGCCTGCTTCCTCCTTGGTCATTGGCACCCGAGGCATTCGGCCGGCAGGGCGAGTATGCAACGGGTTAAGCAGAAATTGGATAAGCTGTGCTTGCTTGTACTTGTACTGTAATTCGCCCAAAGGGAAATCCTTACCGTTATCCTTGGCATCGGGCGAGTGGCATTGGGCGCAACCGATGGTCTGATAAAGTTTTTTTCCTTTATTGAGATCACCGATTAACACCTCCAGATTCTCCAGCGGCGGGGTCAGTGACACAAGATAGTGGCACAGGGCATTGACTGCGTGTGCCTTATCCTTTTGATCAAGCCCATGGAGCAGGTCAGGCATGATTGTGCCGGGCTTTAGGTCGTTTGGGTCATTCAACCAATGCTTCAACCAGCCAGCTGAACTGGAGTTATGCGTCGTGAAGAGTATCGGAGCCGGGCGTGATTCAAAACGGTGGTTTTTATTAGCAGCATGGCAGGCAATGCAGTTTAGCTCGCTAATTAGAACCACGCCGGCGGTAATTTGAGCGGCATGCGTCTCGTTAGGGAAACGTTCAAAGCCGGGAACCACCGGTTGCGCCACCGCATAGAGCGGGATGATGCAAGCAATGATGGCGGCCGCACGGATCACGGTTGTACATCGCGGGCTTCGACGGGGAATTTCATCCATGAGACCATGCCATGAGCGTAATACCAAACAGTTCTCAGTGTGGCAAGAGAGAGAGACTGAAGCGTGTGAGTCTAGAGAGAGTCAAATGTTAGCCAATGAAACCGAAAACAAACGGTGATAACGGAGGTAGATGAGAAGATGGTGCGCACTGTTGGATTTGAACCAACGACTTCTACCGTGTGAAGGTAGCACTCTACCACTGAGTTAAGCGCGCTCCTGCGCGTGGAAGACTGTACGTTTGTTTTGCTCAGTGACAAGTTCTTTTCCCCTTGGCCAAGCGCTTGGGCGGGAGTATCAATCGCCTATGCACACCCTGGCCAAATGCGTTGTCGCCTCGGTTTTGCTGCTCAGCAACTGGCTCTTCCCCGGCCAGGCGGCGGAGCGGCCGAACATCCTTTTTGCCATCGCCGATGACTGGTCGTTCGGCCATGCCGGCGCGTATGGCTGCGATTGGGTGCGCACGCCCGGCTTCGATCGCGTGGCAGAAGAGGGAATTCTTTTTCGTCGCGCCTACACGCCAAACGCCAAGTGTGCACCGTCTCGGGCCATTATTCTGACCGGGCGCAACTCGTGGCAGCTAGAGCAGGCGGGAAATCACATGACGTTTTTCCCGGCCAAGTTCGGCAGCTGGATGGAGTTGCTCGAGGCCAACGGCTATTCGACCGGTTACACCGGCAAGGGCTGGGGGCCGGGCTTCGCCAACGATGCTAGCGGCAAGCCGCGAAAGATCACTGGCCAGGCTTGGCAAAAACAGAAAGCTAAGCCTCCGGCCCGGGCGATTTCCAATAACGACTACGCTGGTAACTTCGCCGAGTTTCTTGCTGTGGCCAAGTTGGACAAGAGCAGGCCGTGGGTATTTTGGTACGGGGCCACAGAGCCGCACCGTGGCTACGAGGCCGGCGTTGGCCGGCGCATGGGCAAAAAGCTATCTGATATTGATCGCGTACCAAAGTACTGGCCGGACAACGATGTGATTCGCAATGATATGCTGGATTACTCGATCGAGGTGGAGCATTTCGACAATCACCTAGGCAAAATTCTCGCCATGCTGGAGAGGGCCGGCCAACTCGACAACACGCTGATCGTGGCGACATCCGATCACGGTATGCCGTTCCCGCGTGTCAAGGGGCAGGCGTACGAGGCGTCGAACCACATCCCGCTGGCGATTCGTTGGCCAGGCGGAATCAACGGCAACGGCCGGGTAGTGACCGACTATGTAAGTTTCGCCGACATTGCGCCGACGTTTCTAGAGGCAGCTGGCGTAGCCAAGCTGACGCCAATAATGCAGCCGGTGAGCGGGCGAAGTCTGTTCGACATCTTTCGCTCACCCAAGTCAGGCCGAGTAATCGCTAGCCGCGATCATGTGCTCATCGGCAAGGAGCGGCACGACATTGGACGGCCGAACAACTGGGGCTATCCGATCCGCGGCATCGTTAAGGACGACCAGATTTATCTGCATAACTTCAAGACTAACCGCTGGCCAGGCGGCAACCCGGAGACAGGCTACCTGAACTGTGATGGTAGTCCGACTAAGACGATGATCCTCAACCAACGCCGTGAGGGAATATACCATTATTGGAACCTGAACTTTGGCAAGCGGCCTCAAGAGGAGCTGTTCGATTTGAAGAGTGATATCGACTGCGTGAAGAATTTGGCCAACTTAGGATCTCATTCGGAGCTGAAGGCAGGGCTCAAGCAGCAACTCTTCGCCGAGCTGCGCGAACAGGGCGACCCTCGGATGTTCGAGAAGGGTGATGTGTTCGACAATTATCCATACTCCGGCGAGTCGACAGATAATTTCTACAGACGTTACATGGGCGGCGAGAAGGTGCGGGCCGGTTGGGTGAAATCGACTGACTTCGAAAAGGAGAAACTCGACTAGTCGTCTGGGCAAGTGAGTACAGACCACTCGTATCCGGTGTTCCCGCCAACCGATCCCACGCCGATCTTTGAGTTGTTCCGCGGCGGTTACGGTGCCGACTTACTGGTCGCGTCCTCGGCGCACTTCAATGTCTTTGATCGTCTGGCCAACGAGCCGCAAACCGAAACTGTGCTTGGCCAGGCGCTTGGCCTGGAGAGGCGGCCCAGCTTGGTGCTGTTCACCGCGCTTCGGGCAATGGAACTATTGCGCGTGAATGCTGCCGGTAAACTGGAGTTGACTGATCTGGCACGAAACCATCTGTTGCCGGGCAGCGCGTTTTTCATGGGCGACTATCTCGGTCTGGCCTCTGCATCACCAGAAGTCGTCAACATGGTGGAGTTGCTTCGGAGCAATCGTCCGCTTGGCTCGAATAACGACGACGGTGTGGCGTTTATTTATCGCGAAGGCAAACGTTCAGCAATGGAGAACGAGGAGCTTGCGAGGCACTTTACGTTGTCGCTCTCCGGTCGTGCGAAGAATGTTGCGCCATATCTGGCCAAGGTCATGCCAATGGATGGGGTAACAACGCTGCTAGACGTTGGCGGTGGAACCGGGCTGTACAGCTACGCGTTGCTGCAGGCGAACCCGAACCTGCGCGCGGTGATTGTCGAGTTGCCAGAGGTCGCGCGGATCGCGGAGGAATTTGCGCTGGAGAAAGGACTGCAGGATCGCGTGGAGATTATTGAGGGCGATATGTTCCGGATCAACGATCTGCCGGCTGCACAGATGGTTTTATTTTCGAATATTCTGCATGATTGGGATGAACCGGAGTGTCGCGAGTTGACGGCTCGGTATGCTGCCAAGCTACCGAGTGGCGGTCGGATGCTGATCCACGATGTGTTTTTGAACGACACAATGGATGGACCGTTGTCGATTGCGCTATATTCCGCTGCTTTGTTTTCGGTGACTGAGGGCAGGGCTTACAGTGCGGCGGAGTATCGAGCGATGCTGAGTGCTGCAGGGTTGATCGCTGATGGGCCGATGGTGGGTACCCTGGTGCATTGTGCCGTCCTCACCGGAACCAAGCCGTAACCGTCGGCTGGCTCGCTAAGCGGACTTAAGGATGATTTCGACTGGCCAATTGGTTAAGAGGATGGCAGTATTCGCCTGTTCCTGAAAGATTTGTTGTTGAACTGTTATCATGAAAACTGTGAAAACTATATTATTGGTTGTGGCGCTTGAGCTGTCGTTGGCAGGTATTCAAGCGGGGGAATGGGGGAACTGGCGTGGGCCGAATTATAACGGCTCGACTGACGAGAAAAACCTGCCGGCCAAGTTCAGCAAGACGAAGAATGTCATCTGGAGCGTGAAGATGGACGGTCCGAGTGCCGGGACGCCGATCGTCTGGGGGGAGCATGTATACGTGTCCTCCTCCAACCCGGATGCCGAGCGCCTGATGGCAAACTGTTACGACCGCGGGACGGGCGCGCTGAAGTGGGCGCATCAGGTTTCCAAGGGTCATCGGCAGGACAACCGCAGCAATTACGCCGCGCCTTCGCCGGTGACCGACGGTCAGGTGGTGACCTTTTTTTACGGCAACGGCGAGTTGGCAACGTTCACACCAGAAGGTGAGAAATTGTGGTCGCAAAACATTCAGAAAAAACACGGGCAGTTCGCGTTCCTGTGGACCTTCTCGACCAGCCCAATCATCCACGACGGCATCCTCTATATGCAGGTGTTGCAGCGTGACACCAAGGTCGGAAGCAAGGGCAGCAATGACAATCGCTCATACCTGCTAGCGCTCGATCCGAAAAGCGGCCGGCAACTTTGGAAAGTATACCGGCCGGCCAAGGCTCGCAGTGAATCGCTCGAGGCGTTCAGTACTCCGATCCCGTTCACTCACAATGGGCGCGGCGAGATTCTCATTACTGGTGGCGACTGCCTCACCGGTCATGATCCGAAGAGTGGTGAGGAACTGTGGCGCTGGGGCACTTGGAACCCAACGCGCATTGGCCACTGGCGGCTTGTGCCCTCTCCGGTTGCTGGAGACGGTGTGGTGTTGGCCTGCGCGCCAAAGCGTGCGCCGGTGTTCGCGATCAAGGCCGGTGGGAAGGGCAACATCAGCGCCAGCGGCAGGCTTTGGAACAGCGAGGGAAGTCGCGACGGAGTGTCTAGCGATGTGTGTACGCCGCTGTTTTATCAGGGCAGTTTTTTTGTTCTTTACGGCGAGGGCCGCGACAAGATGCTTTCTCGAGTGGAGCCGAAAACCGGCAAAATTCAGTGGGCGAGCGACCTTGATAGTCGCTCACTCTTCCGCGGTTCACCGACTGGCGCGGATGGCAAAATCTACGTGCAGAACCACGCCGGCACCGTGCACGTGATCGACGCAAAAAGCGGCAAGGTGCTTCACAGGGCCGCGATGGGGGAGGCTGGCGATGATCAGACCCGTGCCAGTATTACCGTGGCGCACGGCCGCCTGTTCATTCGCACTAATGGCCGTCTGTTTTGCGTTGGCAAGAGCTGATCGCACCTCCAACTTTTCGAAAGCTCTCCGGGTTGGAGGGCTTTTATTTCACTGGGATGGTCTGTGGGATGGCATTGAAGAGTCGCTGAAGGTCGCGATCGCCGCCGCGTTGGCCTGGCTGCAGGACAAGCCATGGAATAGGTTTGGCCGCAGTCTCCATCGTTTTCTTCTCGATCCAGCGCCATGACTCAGCGTGGCCATCGGCGAACGACAGAACCGTGCCGTTGTTGTGGCGGGTCGCCGGGAAACTGATCCACGTCCACTTGGCCGTACCGAACAGTGTCCATGTGCCGGCGTTTGCGCCGAATGCACTTTGCTGGATGCTCTTGGTGTGTTCGTCGATGAATACGAAAGCCTCCGAGGCGGAGGGGTTTTTGATGTCGCTGACTTTATGCCAGCATTTGTTGTAATCCCCATCATCTGGGTTGGATCGGAAGTTCATATACATGTTCATCGACACGCTACGCACGCGCGGGATTTTGCCCTCGTCATTGACGGTCGACTTGTCGGCGGGACACTTGTAGATGCCGGACGAGTCGTTGTACTTGAAGAGGACGCCCTTGCGGATGTTGCTGTCGTCGACATCGGTCCACGCGTTGCCGTGCAGCCACGTTGGTCCCTGGCTGAACCAGCTGGCTCGGCTGCCGCCGCCGGGGAGTTGTGAGTTCTCCGGCATACCGTCGTTGTTGTCACCGGCGTACATGGTCCAGCAGAGCTGCAGTTGCTTGTGGTTACCCATACAGTAGGCGCCAGTGGCCTTGCTCTTGGCCTTGGCCAAAGCCGGTAAAAGTAGCGACGCCAAGATCGCGATAATGGCGATAACGACCAGCAGCTCGATCAGTGTGAATCCCCCGGCCAATCGCTGACGGCGGAGGGAATGGCGGTTGGTCGATTTCATCTGGCGGCAAGCTACGCTTGGCCAAGCGGCGATGCAACCTTCGAGTTGCTGCGGTCAAGCGGCAACAAATCAACGACTAAAAATTACCCGAATTAAGTGAATGAGACCGGCTACGTTGCCTATGAATATTAGTCCATAAATCGTGCGCCAAGTCCATTGCACTTGGGTGGGTAGCGGCTCAAACGTTGCCAAAAACCCGAACACGCAGAATAACGCAACCAAGGTAAGGAACAGGCAAAAGATAATTCTGATAATCATGGCGACAAGTCGTTGAGGGAAGTGTTGGGCAGGAGTTGGCGCTTGGCAATCCCTGGGGAATCGATACTATCCGCCCGCACCATGAAACAATTTTTTGCTATTGGTATATTAATGATCACGGCCACAGCGCAGGCGGCTCCACACTATCAGGTTTTGACGAGCACCAAACGCAACATGCACGCAGAAAGCTGGCAGCTAACAAGCTCTGATTTTCCAAGCTACAAAGGCAACGTTCGTTGGTCGATTAACAAACGTACCCTGCACGGCGGTAAACAGGAAGGGGTGGATTTGGTTGAGGTCGATAACGGTAGGCTGCAGTTTCGTGTCATCCCGACCCGTGGTATGAGCGTGCTCGACGTGACACTTGGCGATGTTCGCCTGGGCTGGAACTCACCGGTGAAGGAGGTCGTTCACCCGAGCTACATCAATCTTCACGACCGCGGTGGTCTGGGCTGGCTCGACGGTTTCAACGAGTGGATGGTTCGCTGTGGCCTTTCATTCGCCGGGCATCCGGGCGAGGACAAGTTCATCAACAACGTTGGTAATGAGGCGACAATGACGCTGACGTTGCACGGCAAGATCGGAAACATCCCTGCGTCGGAGGTGATCGTGGAGGTGGACAAGGAAGCGCCGTATCGCATCCGTGTTCGGGGCCGTGTGCAAGAAGTTTCCTTCTACGGACCAAACCTTGAAATCTGGACGGAGATTAGCACGGTGCCGGGTTCAAATACGTTTCGCATTCGCGATGTGCTTAAGAATAAGGGCACATTTGATGAGGAATTCCAGGTCATCTACCACGCAAACTTCGGCCGGCCATTGCTTGGCAAGGGCGCCAAAATGCTTTCCGCTGCGAAGAAGATTGTCCCGTTTAATGAGAACGCTGCCCAGGCAATTGACAGGCAGGAAGTGTACTCCGGCCCAACCAAGGGTTTCACCGAAGAGGTTTACAAGATTTATCCCAAGGCCGACGAGAACGGCAACACGACGGTGGTGCTGGTGAACCCGGCCGGCGACCGCGGCGTGACGGTCAGTTGGCCGGTTGAGCAACTGCCTTATCTCACGCAGTGGAAAAACACGGCGGCGGAAAATACCGGCTACGTGACTGGCATCGAGCCGGGCACCGGCTTCCCTCACAACCGCAGCTACGAGCGCAAATATGGACGTGTGCCCAAGCTTGGTGCGGGTCAGTCGCGCACGTTTGAGCTGGGCTTCAGCATTTTGGGCAACGCGGGCGAAGTCAAAGCTGCCGCTGCTGCAGTGAAAGAATTGCAAGGCGACAAAGGCCCGGAAGTCCAAAAAAATCCGGAAGAGTAAATAGTGAATTTTCTCGGCTAGGATTGTCACCCGATTGAGACAAAGAATCTGTAACCCCACAGTTTCGCCAACCGTAGGCTAGTTAGACGGTTATTTATCGCCAAGCGGCGGGGACTACTGCATAATCTGCCGCCCAATTGTTGGGCATCTCTGCCATGACATGTATCCATTTCAATTCACTGACCAAGCTCATCGCCGGCTTGGCGTTTGTTGCCGCCGTCTCCTTGGCCAGGGCCGACTGGAAAGTCGTTGAGCATTCCAACCCGCTTGGTCCCGGCAAGGCGGTTGATGTGTTGCACGACGGTAAATCGGTCGCCCGGCTTGTTCACGGTGAAGGGCAGATCAAGCCCTTCCTGCACATCTTCGGCAGCGGCGGCGAGTTGGTGACCAATCCCGGCCTCGACAGGAAGGGCAACGGGGCCGGTTTGTTCAACCACCATCGTGGTATCTTTATCGGCTGGAATCGGATTTCATCTGAACTGGGCCAATACGACATGTGGCACAAGGGTGGCCCGGGCAACGGGCGTTACGATATCGTGAAGTTCGAAAACACGACGACCAATGATTCTGCCTCTATCGTTGCGAATATTAAATGGCGTGCCACGCAAAAGGATGCGAACGGTAGCGACGTGATGATCTCTGAGCGCCGGACGTTTAAGGTTTCGCGTCCGGGTGGCAAGTACACAGAGGTCGACGCCAGCTTTGAGATGGAGGCCCTGCGGGACATCAGTCTCGGTGGTGATTTGCAACACGCCGGCGTGCATTTCCGCGCTCACACCGAGGTGGCTAGGCGTAACAAGGAGACCAGCTATCTTTGGGAACCACCCAATGCTGCTGGTAAGGACAAGGTCATCGACGACAACCACCAATGGGCGCGGCTGTTGTTTCCCATCGGCAAACGTTGGTACACCGCTCAGGAAATGACCGCTCCGGCCAACGGCGTGAAGGAACTTTCGTGGCGCGACTATGGCCGCTTTGGCTACTTCCTGCCCAGGCAGTTGAAGAAGGGCGAGCCGTTCAACCTGAAATTCCGTTTTGCCATTGAGGAGGTCGATGCACCGGCCAACGCGCCCAAGCAGTCGGACGAACAGGTCAAGGTGTCGCACCGGCTTTGCACCAAGCGCTATGAGACGTTCCTCAAGTCGCTCAAGTGACTCGCCGCTTGGTCAAGCGCTTGGCTTGATTTACTGATGTCGCTTTCCGATAAGCTGAACCCGTCTTTGCGGAACCTGCCGGTGTACCAGCCGGGTCGCCCGATTGAGGAGGTCGCGCGCGAGCTTGGCCTCGAGCGGGACGAGGTCATCAAGGTCGCTTCGAACGAGAATCCGCTTGGCCCGAGCCCGCTCGCCGTCGAGGCGATGAAAACGGCGGTTACCCAAAGCCACCTTTACCCGGACGGTAACGCTTTTTATTTAAAGAACAAACTAGCGGCCAAGCTGGGTGTCGAGCCGGCGAACCTCATCTTCGGCAACGGCTCCAATGAGATCATCGAGTTCGTGTCGCACGCGCTGCTTGGCCCGGGCGACGAGATAGTCGTGTCACAATACTGCTTCGCCATTTACCCGCTCGTCGCGATGATCATGGGCGCCAAGGTGAACGCCGTGCCTGCGGTCGAGCACGGGCATGATTTGCCGGCAATGCTCGAGGCGATCACGCCGGCGACGCGTATCGTCTGGGTGGCCAACCCAAATAATCCCACCGGCACCCTGGCCAAGCCGACGGACGTTCGCACACTCGTCGAGCAGGTACCGGACGACGTGCTGCTGGTGATGGACGAGGCGTATTACGAGTTCCTCGAAGAGCCGGTCGACCTGTTGCCGCTGGTGCGTTCCAAGGAAAAGCCAAACCTGCTCCTGATGCGTACCTTCTCGAAAATCTACGGCCTGGCCGGACTGCGTATAGGCTATGGCATTGGACATCCCGATTTCGTCTCCGCGCTGGAGAAAGTTCGCCAGCCGTTCAACACCAATTCCGTGGCGCAGGCCGGAGCAATGGCTGCTCTTGACGACGATGCACATCTAGCCAGCACCCGTAGCACCAACGCCGAGGGGCTGAATTTTTTCGAGGCCGTCTGCACGGATCAGGGGATCGAGTTTGTGCCGTCATACGCTAATTTCTTGATGGTTCGGGTTGGCGACGGCCAGGCGGTTTTCGAGGCGTTGCAGCGGCAGGGCGTGATCACGCGCCCGATGGGTGGCTACGGTTTGCCGGAGTGGATCCGTCTCTCCATCGGTACCCCCGAGGAAAACAAACGCGCCGCCGAATCTCTTAACGCTGCGCTGGCCTGATCCATCTTGTTTAATATGGAGTTTAGTGACTTCCTTTTGTGCAGGGGACGGTTCGCTGGTCGGAATCCGCAAGCAGTTTTTCTTCCCGCTTGCCAACTGGAGGGATTTTTCTTACTGCTACCCGCCAGATGAGTAAGCCACTCGAAGGTAAAACAGGGGTTGTCTTTGGCGTTGCCAACAAGAATTCGATTGCATGGGGCATCGCTCAAGCTTGGCACGAGGCCGGCGCCAGACTGGCGTTCACCTATCAGGGTGAGCGCCTGAAAGGAAAGGTTGAAACATTGGTGTCCGATTTCGGTGAAGACACTTTGGTGACGGAGTGCGACGTCAGCAGCGATGACGATATCGATCGAGTGTTTGGGGAGGTTGGCTCCCATTTCGGCGGCAAACTAGATTTGCTTTTGCACTCCGTGGCATTTGCGCCGCGCGAGGCCCTCGAGGGCCGTTTTGTCGATACTACGCGTGAGGCGTTCGCCACGGCGCACGACATCAGCGCCTACTCGCTGGTGGCGCTGGCCAAGCGCGCTGCTCCGCTGATGACAGACGGCGGCAGCATCATCGGCATGAGCTACTACGGTGCGGAAAAAGTCATCAAGCATTACAATGTCATGGGTGTGGCCAAGGCGGCTCTTGAGGCGAGCACGCGGTACTTGGCAGCCGACCTCGGTGAACAAAAAATTCGCGTTAACTGTATCAGTGCAGGCCCCGTGAACACGCTCGCAGCCCGCGGGATCGCCGGTTTTTCGCAGATGCTGAAGCATTATGAGTCTCATGCCCCGCTCCGACGCAATGTTTCTCACGAGGAGCTAGGCCAGACCGGGGTCTTCCTTGCCAGCGACGGCGGTGCTGCGATCACCGGCCAAGTCATCTACGTCGATTGCGGCTACCAGATCATGGGTGGGATGTAGGGCTTGCTGCCTTACGGCATTGCTTTCCAGTTTTCGAGTTCCTCGATGAGGCCTTCTCGGAAGGTGGGGTAGTTGTATTGGAAGCCGAGGATTTCCTTGAATAACTTGTTGGAGACGCGCTTATTGGTGATGCCTCTTTTGCGGGTGGTTGGATCCGGTTCAGGGCCGAAGACCGGCATTGGACGGTTGGTGATTTTGCTTAGCCACTTAAAAAAAGCTAACTGCTTTACCGGTTCGTCATCGGTGATGTTGAATGTTCCACAGAGTTTGTCCTTGTTCGTGATCGAGTGGGTTATCGCTTCAGCGAGGTCATCTCTGTGAACCATGTTCAGATAACGGTCTCCATTGCCCTCAATGGTTGCGTTGCCGTCCATGAATTGCCGGAACAGGTGGGAGCGCCCAGGACCGTATATTCCCGATGAGCGCAATATTGTTACGGCTTGTTCGATGGTTGAGATTTTTTGCTCTGCTTCCCATAGTATTTTGCTGGTGATGTTTTCTGGAATGTCGGCGATATCTTCTTGAACCCATTCAGCATTTTTTTGGCGGTATACGCTGGTGCTGCTGATAAACACGACGGACGTGGGGGCATTTCTTTGAAGCCACTTGGTGATGTGATTGACGCCGAGGCCAAAAACTTTTTGGTAGGCTTCATTGCCACCTCGACCAGGCGAGACGGCGATGACCACCTGGTCGTAGTGGGTATCTAGTTTTTCAAATTCTCTTTCTTGGGTGATATCCAGATTGAGGGGTCGAATGCCGAGCTTGGCCAGGCGATTGTTGTGTTGGCTGCTGCGCCTGATGCCGGTGACCTCGTGGCCAAGCGCGATGAGCCTTTGGCCAAGCGCTTCGCCGACATAGCCGCAGCCGATGATCAATGCACGCACGCGGTCACTGTATCGCTTGGCCAAGTCTGCGCGAGAATCATTTTGGACTTTGCCGGTCGCAAGGTGGCCCGTACGTTTTGCGGCGGAACATGAGCGGAGTGAAGAAACTAAAGCCGAAACAGGTTTTCATTATGGCCAATGGTGATCTACGGCTGTCGGCAAACCAGGTTTGCTGGGCGGAGCAGTCGAAAATGGAGGCGACGCTGGCCAAGGCGCTCAAGGCTGCGGGCTGGACGGCGGTACGCGCCCACGTGTACGACCGCCAAAAGAAGCACGGCTTCATTGACTCGCAGAAGCGCGGGATGGAGGTATTTCGGACGATGGATTCGGATGCGCCGTTGATTGTGGCGGAGTGTGTCTGGCAGTACAGCCAGCATATATTGCCTGGTCTCTCGACGCATCGCGGCCCAATTTTGACGGTGGCCAACTGGAGCGGCAGGTGGCCGGGTTTGGTCGGTATGCTGAACCTGAACGGCTCACTGACAAAGATGGGCGTCGGGTACAGCACGCTGTGGAGCGAGAAGTTCACCGACAAATATTTTCGAGACGGCCTACGGCAGTGGCTGGGCGAGGGTATGGTGACGCATGATCAGAGTCACGTGCGTAGTCTTGACCTGCTCAAGCTTCCGTCCGGCGAGGTGCGGCTTGGCCGGGCAGCGGCACGGCGGTTGATCGCCGACAAGGCGATCATGGGTGTGTTCGATGAGGGCTGCATGGGCATGCACAACGCGATCATCCCGGACGAGTTGCTAAATCCTACCGGGCTATTCAAGGAGCGCCTGAGCCAGTCGACGTTGTTCGCCGCGATGAACAAAGTGAGCGATGCCGAGGCTGAGGAAGTTTATGCTTGGCTTAAAAAGAAGGGCGTGAAATTTCGCCTCGGGCCGGACGAGGCGAGCGACCTCACTGAGGCGCAGGTCTTGCTTCAGTGCAAAATGTACATTGCTGCCGTGCGGATTGCCGACGAGTTCGGCTGCGCGACAATCGGCATCCAGTACCAGCAGGGGCTGAAGGACCTGACGCCAGCGAGCGACCTGGCCGAGGGGATGTTGAACAATGTGGATCGCCCGCAGGTGCGCGATACCAAGGGGCGCGAGTTGTTCGCCGAGCAGGCTGTGCCGCACTTCAACGAGGTGGACGAGTGCGCCGGGCTGGACGCACTGGCGACGAACCGGCTGTGGACGGAGCTGGGCTGGCCGCCGGAGAACACGCTGCACGACCTCCGCTGGGGCGCGCCGTGCAAGGTCAACGGGCGGAGCGAGTACGTGTGGGTCTTTTTGATTTCCGGCGCAGCGCCGCCAGCGCATTTCATCGGTGGCTGGAAGGGCGTATCGAGCGAGCGGCAGCCACCNATGTACTTTCGGCTGGGCGGCGGCACGCTCAAGGGCGTGTCCAAGCCGGGCTGGATCGTNTGGAGCCGCGTGTTTGTGATGGACGGCGTGTTGCAGTGCGACATCGGCGTGGCTGAGGTGGTCAAACTCTCGCAGAAGGAAACCGACCGGCGCTGGCGCGAGACCACTCCGCAATGGCCGATCATGCACGCGGTGGTCCAGGGCGTTTCGCGAGACCAAATGATGGCGAGGCACAAGTCGAACCATATCCAGGTGGTATATGTGCCCGGGGAAAAAGCCGCGCATCGGGGCGCCCGGATAAAGGCGGCGATGCTTGCCGAAATGGGGCTGCGCGTGCAGCTTTGTGGAGGGGTGAACTTGAAGTAATCGATGAGCGACCAAGTGCCAGAACGGCCACTCGAACCTCCGAAGGACATGGAATCGAAGCCGTCCGGGCATGCGGCTTGGCGCTGGCCGGTGGTCATCTTGCTGATCGCTGCGCTTGGCTTGGGAGCGTTTGTGTACGTGATCAACACGCTGATTCGAACCCCAGAGCGCTTGGTTGAAACGGCGGTCAAGTTTCGCCAAGGCACCATCACCGAGACGTTTACGGCCAGCCTGCCCAAGCTGGAAACCGAGCGGGGCGGGCTGCTAGAGTTGGCTAAGATCACAGCGACCGAGACATTTCGCAGCAAGGACGAGCTGACATATGACTTCAGATGGTTTGAAGTTGATGTCGGTACGACCATTACGGAGATCCGGGTGCCGGTGACCTACCGGTATCATTTGCGGATGCGCGATGCGTGGCAATTGTCAGTGACGAACAATGTTTGCATCGTGCATGCGCCGGAGATTCGCCCCAGCCAGCCGCCGGCGATCCATACCGATCGGATGGAAAAATCGTCGGACGAAGGCTGGGCGCGTTTCAACGCTGAGGAGCAAATGACCAAGCTAGAGAAGACCATCACGCCGACCATCCGTAAATACGCCAGTGATGAGCAGCACCTTGATGTGATCCGGGAGAATTGCCGAAAAACCGTATCCGAATACATCGAGGACTGGCTGCTGCGCGAGGGCCAGTGGGGCGAAGGCCGGCTTCGTGTCGTGAAGGTTTACTTTCCGGGGGAAGGGGCACCGGCCCGGGCGATCGTCGAGGAAGACCCGGAACGGCGTGAGGGCAATTGAACACGTAACCGGTTGCAGCCGTCGGGCGTAGTACGTACGGTACGCCGCGTACTATTCGGGGAGAGATTCAACACCATGTCGACTTTGTTACCGCCGGAACATGCCAAAGCGATGGCCGCGTTTGACCACGTGCAGCGCACGCGCCTTGTTTTTGGCAACGGCAGTGCGGGTCGCGTTGGCGCGCTTTGCGCCGAGCTGGGTCTGAGGCGCATCCTGCTCGTCACCGACCCCGGCATTGTTCGCGCAGGGCATGCCGCCATCGTTCAGGAGGCGCTCGAGTCCGCCGGGCTGGAGGTGGTCTTGTTCGATGCAGTGATTGAGAACCCCACCACCGATTGCGTTGAGACATGCCGGCGCGTGGCCGAGCAGGCTGGTATTGACTCATTCCTCGGCCTCGGCGGCGGCAGCTCGATGGACACGGCCAAGGGCGCAAACTTCCTGCTGACCAACGGCGGCCGGATGCAGGACTACTGGGGCATCGGATTGGCCGGGCGGCAGATGCTGCCGCTCATCGTTATCCCGACCACCGCCGGCACCGGCAGCGAGTGCCAGTCTTTCGCGCTGATATCCGATGCCAAGACACATCAAAAGATGGCTTGCGGCGATCCAAAAGCCGCTGCCAAAATAGCCATTCTCGATCCTGAACTGACCCTTTCCCAACCGCGCAACGTCACAGCCTGCACCGGCATCGACGCAATTGCGCACGCCGTCGAAACCTCGGTGACCAAAAAAAAGAACGAGTTGTCGTGGATGTTTTCGAAGGAGGCATTCGAGCTACTCCTGCCGCATTTTCCAACGGTGCTCAACCAGCCGGACGACCTCAACGCCCGCGGCAGCATGCTGCTCGGCGCGGCGATGGCCGGGTGCGCGATTGAGGCGAGTATGCTGGGCGCGGCGCACTCGACGGCGAATCCACTGACAGCGCACTACGACATCGTGCATGGCCAGGCGGTCGGAATGATGCTGCCGCACGTCGTTCGCTTCAATGCCGAGGAGGGCGAGGCGCGTGAGGCTTATGCCGAATTGGCGGCTATTGGCGGATTTGGCCAGGCGGAAACCGGCGATGAGCCGGTCGAGCATTTGATCAAGCGGCTGACGCAGTTGCTCGAGAGGGCCGACATGCCGGTGACGTTGAAGGCCAGCGGCGTGGAGGAATCAATGCTCCCAGCCCTGGCTGCGGAGGCGGCCGATCAGTGGACGGCCAATTTCAACCCGCGTGAGGCTGGTCAAGCCGAGATGGAGACTATTTACAGGGCTGCCTTCTAGATTGGCTTTTCCTTCGGTCGCCTGGCTGGTTCAATCGCCGCGTGACGAGGGACGAGATTCTTCAAATATTCAGGGACTCCGGTGCACTGCTTGAGGGTCATTTCATTCTGCGAAGTGGTCTCCGCAGCCGCCAGTTTTTCCAATGCGCCATGGCACTACAGGATATGCCAAGCGTCGAGCGGCTTGGTGCGGCGCTGACGGAAAAACTCCGCGGCTACGAGCCGGTCACGGTGCTGGCTCCGGCGATGGGGGGACTTGTGATCGGGCAGGAAGTGGCACGGCAACTGGGTGTGCGCTTCATCTTTGTTGAAAAAGTGGAAGGGAATCTGGTGCTCCGGCGTGGCTTCAAGATCGAGCCGGGCGAAAAGCTGATCATTGTCGAGGACGTGGTTACCAAGGGCGGGCGCGTGACCGAAACCATTGCCATTGCCAGGGAACATCAGGCACAGGTCTGTGCCGTCGGTGTAGTGGTCGATCGCTCGAATGGAGTGGTCGATGTCGGAGTGCCGATGGAGTGCTTGCTCCCGATGGATGTCGAGACGTTCAACTCCGAAAATCTGCCGGAGGATCTCCTGGGCATCCCCGCGACCAAGCCGGGGAGTTAGTTTTCTTTTTCTAATTCTTCAACTCGCAAAACGTCGGTTTGGCACTGGGTGATCAAGTCGGTAAAAACGACTGACGGATGTTTTAAACCAAGCTGGATTCAGCAACGTTCGACGTGCAACCGAGACGCCGACGAACATGGTGCTCGAAGCCAGGATTTAGTCTGTTAAGTCGAGGCAGATGAGGTTGCCTCCTTTTTTCTTGATGCCATCGCGGACGAACAACCAGCCGTCGACGTAGGCTGGCATGCACCAGTTGATGCCGCAGGCTTGGGTGCGGCCGAGTTCGTTGAAACCTTTTGGCGAAGCTTCAAACAGGCACAGTTCCCCGCCGCTAGTCAGTGCCAGGATATTTTGCCCCATCACGATAAGCGTTGCCATGGCCCGCTTGGGATCGGGGAAAAACAGGCTGTCATCGGACCATCTGGCTTTTCCTGTGGAGATGTCGACGCACACCAGCTTAGCGGGGTCGCCAATGCCGAAATAGTGGCCGTTGACCTGGACGCCGTGGGAGATATTCGGCTGAGCCTCGATGTTTTTCCATAGCTGCTTGGATTCTAGGTTCTCACCGTCACGGGATATCCCAATACCAAGTAGTCCGACTTGGTGTGAACCGACAACCACCGTGTCGCCATGAACAATTGGCGCGGCAACATGCCGCCCATAATCCGTCGTCAGCGGTACCTTCCAAAGTTCCTCGCCGTTACGAACGTCCACCCCTACTGCGCCTTCCACAAAAAAACAGACGAATTGCTGCCGACCGGCAAGCGTTG
This sequence comes from Pedosphaera sp., assembly GCA_022451065.1. Classification (GTDB taxonomy): domain Bacteria; phylum Verrucomicrobiota; class Verrucomicrobiia; order Limisphaerales; family UBA1096; genus UBA1096. The sequence continues at coordinate 55,862 of JAKUOU010000021.1, forward strand.
CGGGGATAGGCGGCGCGTAGCCGGACTGATAGTCGAGTGCGCTCCAGATGGTTTTGCCGGTGTCTTTATCAATGCAGACGATCCCGGCGCCTTTTCCTCCAACGGTGATATAAATTGCGTTTCCGATTACCAGAGGCGCGCAGGTGAAGCCATGCCGCTTGGCGCCGGGTGCACGGCCTTTTTCGCCAATGAACTTCATCCCAAGTTGGGCGTAGTCGAGTTCCCATTGGACTTTGCCGTCTTTGGCATTCAGACAATGGAGTGTGCCGCGGCTGCATTGTGCAAATACCTGGCCTCCCTCAACTACCGGGGTGCAGCGCGGGCCACGTGGGCCTTGGCCATCCTCAAAAACAGGTGCCAGGCTTGTGGACCATTTCTGCGAGCCATCCATGGCGGAGAGTGCGACCATGGTTTCCTTCCCACCGCGATTTTCGAAATGGAACACGGTGCCGTCGGTGACGACCGGCGACGACAGTCCTTCGCCTGATTTGATCTTCCAAACGACTCTCGGCTGATTCGGCAATTGGGTCAGGGCCAAGCCCTTGGCAGGGAGGATGCCGTCCCGGGTTGGGCCGCGCCATTGTGGCCAATCGACTGCCTGGGCCAGGGCCGCTTGGCTAAGCAGGGCGACGATTAGCATGATTCGAAATCGCATATCGGTGAATTCAGTCTTTTAGCGGTGGTGCGTCAAGCGATAACGTCCTCGCGGCCGCTTGGCCAAGCGCGATGAATCGAGAAAAATTCAGCAGCAACCTGCTACTGCTTACAACCAGCACCATCTGGGGCTTCGGTTTCGTGGCGCAGGAAATGGGTTCGGATCATCTTGGACCGAATGCTTTCAACAGCGCCCGCTACTCGATCGGTGCGGTGTGTCTCATGGTGATCCTGCTGGCTTGGCATCGCGGCAAGTCGATGAACGGCTTCCGATCCCGCGACTGGGTGAAGGCCAGTCTCAGCGCGGGATTGTTCCTCTTTCTCGGTTCACTGCTTCAACAGGCTGGAATTGGCGATGAGTCAACCGGGCCGGGCAAAGCGGGATTCATCACCGGGCTATATGTGGTGATTGTGCCGTTACTGGGGTTGGGCTTGGGCCATCGGACAAATGCACAAATGTGGGCCGGTGTGGCACTGGCGACAGTGGGGCTTTGGTTGTTGAGTTTCAACCTGGACAACGAACAGTGGGCGATCAGGCGTGGTGATTTACTGGTGTTCTTCGGATCATTTTGCTGGGCAGCGCATGTACTGGTGATCGATCGGTTCACCAATCGGGTGTCGTCGCTGCACTTGGCGCTTGGCCAAGTGACGGTGTGTGCTGGGGCAAGCTGGGTCGCGTCGGCGTTGGTCGAGCCGATGGAGTTGGCCAGTTTTCGTGCGGCGTTTCTGCCCGCACTCTACCTTGGCTCGATGTCGATCGCCATCGCCTTCACGATGCAAATTATTGGCCAGCGCAACGCTCACCCAACTCATGCATCGATCATTTTCGCGATGGAGGCGGTGGTGGGCGTTTTTGCCGGCTGGCTGATTCTGCACGAGCAGTTGACACAGCGGGAACTGGCCGGTTGCCTACTGATGTTCTGCGGGATGGTGCTGTCGCAGTTGCCGGTTCGCTTAATTCGCCTCGGCCTTACAAGCCGGGCGAACGACAAGCCACCACCCTGAGTTCAGGGATCAATTGCCAACAGCTCATCCTTCACCAGCGCCTTGGCCTCCTCGAGTGGCTCGGCGCTGACGGCGATGGCGCCCCAGTCACCGTGATGCTGGACGATTCGCATGCTGCGCACCTGCAGGTTGGCGTCCCGGAAGCGTTTTGCCAGGTGGGCGATGGCGCCGGGCTCATCTTTCACGCGGACGATCAGCGCGTCCTCGGTGATGGCATTCCAACCAGCGTTTTGCAGGACGCGCAGGGCGCGGTCGTACTGGTCCACCTTGAGCATTACCACACCGGTGTCGTCGATTTTCTTGGCGTCGAGCGACTCGATGTTGATGTCGTTGCTGCCGAGTGCTGAGGTAATGTCGGCGGTGAGTCCGTTGTAATCCTTGGTGACGATGGTGATCTGGTTCATGATGAGTGGGGGTAGCGCCAGTGCACAATAGCCTGCACGGTAAGCTGTCATTTGTCGAGTATTGTTCGATAAATCCCTTTGCCTCGCTTCGGCTGCGGATTTAAGTTCTGTGCGTGATCGGTTTGCCTCGGAGGCTGTTTTTACTTCTATCGCTTGGCCTGCTGGCGACGGTTTTTCCCGGCTTGGCCAAGGGACTTGAGTGGCAGGAGGGGGCTGGGCATCGCCTGGCCAGACTCACGCTGCCGGAGCATGGGCGGGTCGGCTTCACACAGCTCCCTAATATCGCGCATGGCTTTCAGTTCACCAACCAGGTCTCCAAGGTGGCCTTGGCCAAGCGTTCCAACCTGACGAACGGCTCGGGCGTGGCACTGGGCGACGTCAACGGTGACGGGCTGTGCGATATCTACTTTTGCCGGCTAGAGGGAGGTAACGAGCTTTACCTGAACCGGGGCGGCTGGCGATTTGAAGTCGCGCCCAACGCCAACGGCGCAGCGTTTGCCGGACGTCGGACACGCGGCGCGGCGTTTGCCGATGTGAATGGCGACGGCTCACTTGACCTGCTCCTCACCACGTTTCGCAATGGCACACTCTGCCTGCTGAATGACGGCAAGGGGCAGTTTACCGACGTCACGGCCAAGGCCGGCTTGGAGAGCCGCACATCCGGCACGACGCTTGCACTTGGCGACGTGGATCACGACGGCGATCTTGACCTGTACGTGGCCAACTTCGGCGAGCTGCTGCTGCTGCGCGATGGCGGGTCGTTTGCGGTACGGCAAGTGGGCGGTAAGTCGATGGTGACCGGCCAACACGCCAAGCGACTGAAGATCATTAACGGGAGGCTGATCGAGTTTGGCGAGACGGATGCCTTTTATCTCAACGACGGGCAGGGTGTGTTTCAGCGCGTGCCGTGGGGCACCGATCGATTCGTCCGTGCCGATGGCCAACCGCTTACCGAGCCGCTCGACTTCGGCCTGTGCGTGCAGATGCGTGACATCAACGGCGATGGTCACGTCGACATTTACGTCTGCAACGACTTCCAGACGCCGGACCGGTTCTGGCTTAACGATGGTGCCGGCCGGTTCCGCGAGATCGGCCCGGAGGCGGTGCGGTCGGTAGCCTACGCGTCGATGGGGGCGGACTTCACCGACATTGACCGCGACGGTCAAACCGACTTTTTCGTAGTAGAAATGCTGAGCCGCGACGTATCCACGCGCCTAACAAAAGACAGCCCGAACAACCCGCTACCCCCGGTGCCAGGAGGCTTGGCCACGCGCCTGCAGGTGGCGCGCAATACTCTTTTTTGGAACCGCGGCGACGGCACCTTCGCCGAGGTGGGTCGATATGCCGGTGTCGAGGCGACCGACTGGTCGTGGCAGCCGGTGTTTCTAGACGTGGACCTGGACGGCTACGATGATCTGCTTGTCACCAACGGGCACCTGCACGACGTCAATGACCGTGACTCACAGGCCCGTTACGCGCACATCCCCAAGGCCAAGCGCGAGCAGGTCGGCCTGCTGATGTTTCCACCCAACACCACGGCCAATGTCGCATACCGAAACCTCGGCAATTTTCGGTTTGCCGAGACGAGTCAGGCGTGGGGGTTCAACTCACCGCAAATGTCACACGGAATTGCAACTGGCGACCTGGACAACGATGGCGATCTTGACCTCGTCATCAACTGCCTCAACCAGCCACCGTTGATTTATCGCAACAACACGATTGCGCCGCGCGTGGCGGTGCAACTGCGTGGTCTGCCGCCGAATACACACGGCATCGGCGCGCGAGTGAGTGTGGTTGTCGATAAAATTCGTCAGACACAGGAGATTGTTGCCGGCGGCCGCTACCTCTCCGGTGACCAGCCGCTACGGATGTTCGCGATGGGTACCGGTTTGATGAGGCGATCGATCGAGGTCGCTTGGCCAAGCGGGCGCCGCTCGTTTATCTCTAACCCGCAAGCGAACCATATTTACGAGATTGCAGAGCCAAGCGGCGAGCCGCCCGAGCCGCGCTTGGCCAAGCGCAAGCAGGAGCCATTCTTCGAGGACGCCAGCCGGCTGCTCAACCATACTCATACTGAGAACGAGTACGATGACACCGCGCTACAACCGCTGTTGCTGAGGCGGCTCGATCGCTCGGGGCCGGGTGTGGCATGGCTCGATTTCGACCACGACGGTGATGAAGATCTGCTGCTCGGTGCCGCCGCGGGTTCTGCAGTTGTGGTTTACAAAAATCTGGGCGACGGACGGTTCGGAGTCGTGTCGAGCGCTGCTGGCTTGAAGATGCCTGGCGATGTGGTGAGCGCCTCCGGCTGGGTGGACGGCAGTGGCCGGCGCACCTGGCTTGCGGCGGTGACAAACTACGAGTCGCCGCGATCTCAGGCGCGGCTGAGGACATTCAAGAAAAGCGGCGGGCTGGCCATCGGCGGCCAGTCGCTCGATGGTATCATGCCGGGGCCGATCGCTGTGGCGGATGTCGATGCCGACGGCGATCTTGACGTGTTCATTGGCGGCCGGGCGGTCTCAGGGCATTATCCGCAGGCAAGCGTCTCGATGCTTTTGCGCAACACCACCCGGAGCCTCGAGCCAGCTGACGGTACGTTGAGCCAGGTGCTTGGCCTCGTGAATGGTGCCGTGTTCAGCGACCTCGATGGCGACGGTTTTCCCGAGTTAATTGTGGCGACCGAGTGGGGGCCGGTGCGTGTTTTCAAGAACCAGCAGGGCACATTCAGCGAGGTGACCGAGCCGCTTGGCCTAGGCGGGTTGACCGGCCTCTGGCAGGGCGTGGCTACCGGCGACTTCGATGGTGATGGGCGCACCGATATCGTCGCTACCAACTGGGGACTCAACTCATCGCTGAGGCCGAATGTGATCAACCCGCCGCGCCTCTACTATAATTTTACCGAATCGAGCTTGCCGACCTCGCTCGTTCTCGCCGCCTGGGATGAACGGCAGAAACAATACCTGCCGAGTCGCGATCTTTCGACGTTGTTTCGAGGCTATCCTGGCTTGCGCGGCTTGTTCCAGTCGCACCGTGAATACGCCGGGGCCGGTGTGCTGAAGCTGATGGACCACCACCCGTCGCCGGCCCGGTCCGTTACTGCAGCAGTGTTGCAGTCGATGGTGTTTCTGAATCGCAGTGAAGGGTTTGAGCCGAAGCCGCTGCCGCCCGAGGCACAGTTGTCGCCTGCGTTCGGCGTGTCGGTGGGCGACCTCGACGGTGATGGCGTCGACGACCTGTTCCTTGCGCAGAACTTTGCCGCGTTCCCGACCGATGCAGACCGGCTCGACGCCGGCCGCGGGCTGTGGTTGCGAGGGATTGGCAAGGCGAACTTCACACCTGTGAAAGGTGACGAGGCAGGCCTGGCAATACACGGCGACCAACGTGCTTGCGCTCTGGCCGACTACGACGCCGACGGCAGGCTCGACTTGGTTGTCACCCAGAGTGGCGGGCGCACAAGGTTGTTCCGTAACAACAAAGCCAAGCCGGGACTGCGGGTGCGCCTCGTTGGCGGTAAACTGAACCCAGACGCGATCGGCTCGGCTGCTCGGCTGCATTTTGGCCAGGCGCAGGATGCCACCACCGGCCCGTGGCGCGAGTGGCAAATGGGCAGCGGCTATGGCGCACAGGACGGCTTGATCAAGGTCTTAGCCATGCCGCAGCCGCCGGACACGATAGAGGTGCGCTGGCCCAATGGCAAAACCACGCGTACCTCCCTGCCTGCCGGCCTGACCGGGATCACCATCACGCCGGATGGGAAAATTCTCGAACAGAAATCCAGGTAGTGTGTCTCTTAACGGTGACGCCATTGATGGTGCATGCTAGCTTTTTCGCGCGTTGAAACAGATTGCCCAATATCAGGACGGACGGCTGGAGCTTCAGGAGGTGCCGCGTCCTGTCCCGCCGCCGGGCGGGGTGCTGGTGCGGACGACGCATTCAGTCATCTCGATCGGTACCGAGAAGATGAAGGTCGAGCAGGCACGGATGAACCTGCTCCAAAAAGCCAAGACCCGACCCGACCAGGTTCGCAAGGTGATCGATACCGCGCGGAACATCGGCTGGAAATCCGCCTACGAAAAAGTGCGCAACCGCCTCTCGTCACCGACACCGCTTGGCTACAGCGCGGCCGGTATCGTCGAGGCGGTGGATGAGGGCAACTCCCGTTTTCGCGTCGGTGATCGCGTGGCCTGCGGTGGCGCCGAGTGCGCGTTTCATGCCGAGTACATCGCTGTGCCAGATATGCTCGTAGCCAGGGTGCCGGAAAGTGTGCCGATGTGGCAGGCGGCCTACACGACGCTGCTCTCTATCGCGATGCAGGCGGTGCGCCAAACCGAGCCGCGATTGGGCGACCGGGTGCTGGTGATGGGGCAAGGGTTGATCGGTCTGTTGGTCACTGGCTTGCTCAGGGCCAACGGTGCACGTGTCATGGCGGTGGATCTCGATGAATCACGCCGTGCCCACGCATCGGCGATGGGTGCCGAGCGGGTGGTGGTTTCGTCGTCGCAGGATTTGCAGAATGAAGTGAGCGAATGGACCGACGGCCACGGAGTCGATGCTGCGGTTGTCTGTGTTGGAACCGATAGCAACGCGCCCATCGAGCAGTGCGCCGACGCGCTGCGCGACCGTGGTCGCATGGTTGATGTCGGTATCACGAAGATCGAGTTGCCGTGGCGCATCTTTGCCAACAAGGAACTCGACGTGCGTTTTTCGCGCTCGTACGGCCCGGGCCGGTACGATCCGTCGTACGAATGGGGCGGCGCGGATTACCCGATCGGCTATGTGCGCTGGACGGAGCAACGCAACTTCCAAGCCTGCCTGCATTTGCTAGGCACCGGCGGACTCGACCTTGGCGCGATCACCACCCGGCGCGTGAAATTTGAGGATGCATTGCCAATATACCAAACGTTAGGAGACGGAGGCTCGAACGACGTCGGTGTGGTGATGGAGTACGGCGAACCGGACGACGCGACGGGCCAAACCGAAGCCAAGCCAAGCGCCGAGCCAAGTGACCTCCCTTCAGCCGGGCGTTTGGCCAAGCAGGTGGAGCAACTCGACGTGATCGGCGCAGGTAACTTCGTCCGGACGATGTTGCTGCCGAGCCTTAAGGGCAAAATCACGTTTGGCACGATCGTTAACAACACCGCGCTTAGCGCGAACCACGTTCGCGACAAGTTCGGCTTCGACGAGGCGGCGACCGATCCCTCGGTCGTGCTTGGTCAGGCGGGCGATGGTGCGGTGCTGATCGGCACGCGCAATCATCTGCACGCGCCGATGGTTCTGGCCGCGCTCAAGTCGGGGCGACATGTGTTTGTCGAGAAACCGCTCTGTCTGTCGCGCACCGAGCTCAAGCAAATTGACGCGGCAATCGCGGATCATCCCCAGAGTGTGCAGGTCGGGTTCAATCGTCGCTTCGCCCCGGCGAGCGTCGAGTTGAAGCGTCGACTTGATGGTGTTCCCGGCCCGAAGTCTGCCAGTTACCGCGTGTTCGCCGGCAAGCTTGATGCTGACCATTGGTATGCCAACCAGGATGAGAGCGGCGGGCGAGTCATCAGTGAGAGCTGCCACTTCCTCGATTACTTTTGCTTCCTGTTCGACTCGCGACCGGCGCGCGTTACGGCGCAGACAACCTGGCCGGCAGGCGGTGCGTTGCCGTTGCCGGACAGCGTCACGGCGCAGGTCGAGTTTACTGACGGCTCGAGCGGGCAGTTGATTTATTCAGCCGAGGGCGACACGACCTACCCCAAGGAGCAGTGCACGGTTTACGGTTCCGGTATCGTGGCGGATCTCATGAACTTCCAGTCGCTTGCGATTCACCAGCGCGGCTCGAGGAAACGGTTCCGGTACAGCTCGAAAGGCCATGCAGAGCAGATGGCCGCGTGGCTGGCGTTCCTGCACGGCGAGGCGGAGCACCCGCTGCCCTACGCCGAGGCGCGGCAAAGCATGCGTCTCACGTTTTCCGTGCTCGAGTCGATCCGCGAGGCTCGATCGGTGGAGGTTTGACAATGGAACTCAGCACGATATTTCGGGCACTCAACTCAGCGGAGGCGCAGTTGGTTCGCTCACAGCTTGAGGCTGCTGACTTTGATGTGTTTGTCGCCGACGAGAGCAGTGCGTTGGCAGTTGAGTGTTATGTGCTTGGCGTGGGGGGTATCCGCGTGCAGGTGCCCAGAGATCGAGAGGCGGACGCGCGGGAACTTTTGAAATCGTGTGGTTACCCGGTCGAATGACAGCCACCCGCCGCAAAAAGCTTGGCCAGCTTCAGCACCGCTTGGCCAGCGGCGTGCTACGCATGGACGAAATCACGCTTCAGCGGCACGCCGGCGACAAGTGGTTCGCCACTAACCCGCCCGATGCGGTGGCCTTCCCGCGTAGCACCAGGGCAGTCGCGGATATTCTCAAGTTCGCCAACCGACATCACATCCCGGTGACCGCGCGCGGTGCGGGGCATGGCTATGTCGGCGGCTGCGTACCGGTGCGCGGCGGCATTGCATTGAGCCTGGCCCGGATGAAGCGCATCCGCGAGATCAGCAGGAGTGACTTCGTCGCTGTGGTTCAGCCGGGCGTCATTACGGCCGAGTTGCAGGACGCTGCCGAGGCCAAAGGGCTGTATTATCCGCCCGACCCGGCCAGTCGCGCGGATTGTAGCATCGGAGGCAACATTGCCACCAATGCCGGCGGCCCGCGCTGCCTCAAGTACGGCGTCACTCGCGACTACGTGCTTGGGCTAGAAGTCGTGATGTCGGATGGCTCTGTCGCGAACCTCGGCGGGCGTTGCCACAAAAACAAAACCGGCTTCGACCTGGCGCGATTTTTTGTCGGCTCGGAAGGGTTGCTCGGGATCGTCACCGAGGCGACGGTCAAGCTGCTGCCGCTGCCGCCGTTCCGCGCCTGTGTCGGCATGGGCTTCGGCTCTATGCGCCATGCCGTACGGGCGATCCAGGCGATTTTCAACGCCGGCTTTCTGCCCTCGGCGGTCGAGGTCGCCGATGCCTTCACACTGGCAGCGGCTCGCGCACGAACCGGTAGCAAGTTGTTCGACGGCTGCAAGGCGCACCTCATCGTCGAGGTCGACGGACAGGAAAAATCGGTGCGCAGTGAGCTTGGTCAACTGCAAAGACTGTTCAAGCCGTTCTCGCCGCTGCACACACAAAAAGGGTTCGGCCAGGCGGGCGTCGAGAAATTTTGGGAGTTGCGACGCGAGTTTTCGTATTCTTTACGAGACACCGGGCTGACCAAGCTGAACAACGACATCGCCGTGCCGCGCGGCAAGCTTGAGCCAATGTTCAAGTTCGCCGGTCAACTTCAAAAAAAGCACGGCATCCGAGTCGCCTGTTTCGGTCACGCTGGCGATGGCAACATCCACGTCAACCTGATGATGGACGAAAACGATCCAGGGCAGGTGAAGCGCATTGACGCGGCGCTGGACGATCTGTTTCGGCAGGTGCTGGCGTGGGGTGGGGTGGTCACCGGCGAGCACGGCATCGGCGTGGCGCGGTTGCCGTGGTGGGAACAGGCCACTTCGCCGGAGGCACGGAAGCTGCATGTGGCGTTCAAGCGTGCGGTCGATCCCAATGGTATTCTCAACCCCGGCAAGTTCGTTTAGAAATGGAGCACGACCGGTTTACCCACGAGCGGGAGCGTCTGGCCAGAGGTTGCGAACGGATTGCCGGGGTGGATGAGGCAGGTCGGGGCCCGTTGGCCGGGCCGGTGGTCGCGGCGGCGGTGGTGTTCTCTCCTGAACACATTCGAGCTGGCCTGCCCGAGCCGCTGGATGAGGTGAACGACTCAAAGAAATTGAGCGCCAAAAAACGGGAGTCGCTCTTCAAGCTACTCCGGTCGCTGGACGGGCTGGAGTTTGGCATCGCACTTGTCGAGCCGGCGGAGATCGACCGGATCAATATATTGAGGGCAACGCACCTGGCGATGAACAAGGCATTGGCCGCGCTTGGGCAGGCGCCGGGGCATGTGCTCGTCGATGGCCGGCCGGTGGCGTCGCTTGGTCATGCTCAGACGCCGCTCGTGAAGGGCGATTCGCTGAGCTACTCGATCGCTGCTGCGAGTATTTTGGCCAAGGTGACTCGCGACCGGATGATGGTGGAACTCGACCTTGAATTTCCCGGCTACGGCTTCGCCGCGCACAAGGGATACGGCACGCCTGGGCATCTCGACGCGCTGAAGAGGCTGGGGCCGTGCCGTGTCCACCGGCACAGCTTCGCGCCGATCAAGCCGGGGCCGCAACTTGGCCTGTTCCTGGGTGAGGCGATCGATGAGCCTGTGGCGCAAAGTTAAACGAGCGATTGGCCTGCGGCATCTGCCGACCGTATTTTCGCTGACCTGTTCTAAGCGCTATGCCTGAACTACCGGAAGTAGAAGTGCTACGCCGCCATCTGCACCCACTGTTGAGCGGCAAGACGCTATGTGAATTGCGGGTACTTAAGCTCCGGGTGGTTCGGCCGGAGTCAACGAAGAGGTTGACTGCGACCGTCAAGGGCTGTCGAGTGATGGGGATTGATCGGCGAGGAAAATTTCTTTGGCTTAACCTGGCCAAGCCGCGATCGCAACAGACGTTTCCTTTGGTGATTCATCTAGGAATGACCGGTCGGCTTTTTGTGCAGCCAGATGCTGTGAAGTTACCGAGCCACGTAGCGGCAGTATTTCGCCTTGATCAGGAGTTGCTGGTCTTCAAGGACACAAGGTCGTTCGGGCGTATCACGCTGGAGACAGATTCGATTGAGCGGCTAGGCCCAGATCCGCTTGTAGATGATTTTTTAGTGGGTGACTTACGATCAGCGCTCGGTCAATCGGCGCAGCCAGTGAAGGTGCGGTTGATGGACCAGAGGGTAATGGCCGGTTTGGGCAACATTTACGCCTGCGAAGTGTTACATCGAGCTGGTATTTCGCCATTTATGAAGTCGTTAGATCTGAGTCCGGCCAAGCTTAAACAGTTACACGCGGCGATCATTTCAACCTTGGCCAGACAGGTGAAATTCGGCATGGGCCTCGATTTGGACTTTATGGGTGAGACAAAGGGTGACGGCCTGTTTTATTTTGGCAGCCGCCATGGCCAATCTCGAAAAGCAATGGAGCGTTTTCGGGTATATATGAGATCGGGAGAGCCATGTGGCGTCTGCGGCTCAATGATTGAACGCGCGGAGTTGGCCAATCGCGGGACGTTCTTTTGCCCCAAGTGCCAACCGGGATGAGCTCAGTTAGTAGCGGGTAACCTGTTCGGGATTCTCAAGGGACCTGGGTTGGCCCAGGATGATGGAGGCCACCACAGCCTGCCGTGCGATTTGGATGTCGGAGGCAATTCGCCGCGCTATGTTGCCGGTGTAGATGGGGGAGTCGTACACAGGCGAACGGGCCGGGGCCGTTTTTCGGGTTGCACTGGACTGTTCAGCCTCGCGCAACTGATTGGTGAGTGGTGTGTCACGGAACGCTTCCCGTGTCGCGCCAACCAGCGGAGGGGTCGCAGATGCGCCGGCGCCAATCACCGGGGGCAGATCAAACGGTTCCTGCTCGTAGTTGTCGTCGTATTGCCTCTCGAGTTTCTGGTCGGTCTGGTCGATTTGCGCCTCTACCAGTTGCTCTAACCGGCCCAGCCAACCGCTGGATTCCCCGGTTGTTTCTGGCTCGGAGGCTTGTTGTGTCGGCACGGACTGGGCCAGGCGATCGCGCTTAGCGGCTTCCTTGCGTTTGTTGACCCAACTGACGACGGCAGCCAGAAGGCCAAGAATGAGATAAACTATTGCATCACCGCTCAGGCCCGGTACCTGCAGGAGCATTTGAACCTGTAGGGCGGCGTTCAGTAATTCTGTGAAAGCGTTTACCAAGGTGGTTTATTTCTTCGGATTGCCGGAGTCGGGCGACTCGTCGGTGCCGGCGATCTTGCTGCGCATGTCGGTGTCGGCGCCGAGGTTCTTGATGCGGTAATAATCCATGATGCCGAGGTTGCCGCTACGGAAGGCTTCGGCCATGGCCAACGGCACCTGCGCCTCGGCCTCGACCACCTTGGCCTGCATCTCCGCCACGCGAGCGGTCATCTCCTGCTCCTGCGCGACAGCGGCGGCACGGCGGACTTCCGCCTGCGCCTGGGCGACGAGTTTGTTGGACTCAGCCTGCTCGGCCTGCAGCTTGGCACCGACATTTTCGCCGACATCGACGTCCGCGATGTCGATCGACAGAATCTCAAAGGCGGTGTTGCTGTCGAGGCCTTTGGCCAGCACGTTCTTTGATATGCGGTCCGGATTCTCCAGCACATCCTTGTAGCTTTGCTCAGAGCCGATGGAGGAGACAATACCCTCGCCGACACGGGCAACGATGGTGTCCTCGGTGGCGCCGCCGACAAAGCTGGCCAGGTTGGTGCGAACGGTCACTCGGGCGCGGGCCTTGATGACGATGCCGTCCTTGGCCACGGCATCAATACTGCGTTTTGTGCCACTAGCAGGTGGGCAGTCAATAACCTGGGGGTTGACGGAAGTGTGGACCGCCTCGACTACGTTTTTGCTTGTACCCTTGGTCGCCAGGTCGACGGCACATGCCTTGTCATAAACCAGGTCGATGTTGGCCTTTCGGGCGTTAATCAACGCCTCGATCACCTGCTTGACGTTGCCTCCCGCCAGGAAGTGCGTGGAAAGGTCGTCGATGGTCACGGGAATACCCGACTTCACAGCGTTAATGCGCGAGTCGACGATGCGTCTGATGGGAATCCCGCGGATTTGCAACGAGATCATCTCAAAGAAGGTCACCTTGGCCCCGGAAAAGTGTGCCCTTAACCAAGTCGCCCCGAAATTAAGTAGGATTATACCGGCCACCAGAACGACCAGACCTAAGACTGCATATATGACTATTACTCCAATTCCCATGATGTTTTTTTTGTTGAGCTAAGTTTTTCGAACAACCACTCGATTTCCTTCGACCGCGATGACTTTAACAGAGTTATCCTTTTCGATGAAGGATCCTTCTGTAACGACATTTAGACGTTGGTCGCCGATGGTCGCCTTGCCAGAGGGGCGAAGGTCGGTGTATGCCGTGCCGGTTAGGTTGATCAAATCTGTAAAATCGATCCCGAGATCGCCAACGGTGGATGTTGAAGCTAGTTGACGTCCCATCTTGGTATTTGGAAAAAAATTAATAAACCAAATGACAGCGCTAGTAATTGAGACAACGGTGATCCCAAGGAACAAATGGCCGTACTCAGTTTGCATGTAGGCGACAAACACGGATGCGGCTAATGTAAGTGTGGCGCAGATACCCAGAATCAGGCCGGGCAGCAATATCTCAAAAAAAAGCAGTGCAAGTCCAACAACGAGCAATGTTATGGCTAGAGTCACTGCAGCTCGTAATAGGCCAAAAAAGTGTTTTTGGCAATTACAATCGATCACTTATTTTGATTCGATCGGCTAGGCACCCGGTCAGTCGATGGCTTGACGAAATGCATCGTACGCGGTGGTGATGTCGTCTAGTTCCGTTTGGCCAAGCGGCCACTCGGCGGCACGAACGGTTTCGGTAATCTGGCCCCTGCGACGTGCTCCGACGATGGCCGAGGTGACCTCCGGCCGGCGCAGCGTCCACGCCACGGCAAGTTGCGAGACAGTGTGTCCGCTTGGCTCGGCGATGACCCTGAGCTTCTCAACGAGCTGCAGGAATGGTTCGAGCTTGGGCGGGCGGAGCAGGGAGGCCACCGGGTGGTTCTCCTGTTTGTGGTGGCGCCAGTCGTTTTCCGGCAGGTTGTCGATCCACTCGCGGGTGACCTTGCCAGTGAGTAGCCCGCTCTCCATCGGGCTGTAGCAGACGATGCCGCAGTTATTTTCACGGCACCACTCCATCTGGCCCCCAGTTTCGATCTGCCGGTTAAGCAGGCTATAGCGCGGCTGCAACGAGGAAACCGGGCCAAGTGTAGCGGCGCGGCCGAGTTGACCTGCCGAGTAGTTACTGACGCCTGGCCAGCGAATCTTACCCTGTGTCTGCAGGTCAAGTAGTGTCTGCCAAGCCTCCTCGACGTTCTCGTCTGGCTCCGGCCAGTGAAGTTGGTACAGGTCGATCGTGTCGAGCTGGAGCCGACGCAGCGAGCCCTCGACCTCCTCAAGGATAAGTTCGCGCGAAGCAAAGCGGCGTGGAGTTTTATCGTCATTGGGCAATACACCGCACTTGGTGGCGACGATGATCGGCTGCCCCCACTCCTTGAGCGCCTTGCCCACCACCACTTCCGACAGCCCGAAGCCGTAGGCATGCGCGGTGTCAATCCAGTTGATGCCGGCCTCCAGTCCCTCGAGGATCGACTCGATCGAGTCTTTCTCCGCCTGGGGCCCCCAGCCCATGCCCCAGTCGTCGCCGCCAATGGCCCATGTACCGAACCCGATCGGAGTCAGGTCGAGGTCGGTATTGCCCAGTCTACGAGTTTCCATTCGCCGCGGATGATATGGGCAGGCGCCATGCGAGAAAAGCCGAATGGGGCGTGGCATTAAACTTGCCGCAATGCATGTTGGCGATTACGTTGCGCCCGATTCCGGGGCAAACCCGGATTGTTGGGTTGGTAGCTCAATGGTAGAGCAGCGGCCTTTTAAGCCGTTGGCTGTGGGTTCGAGTCCCACCCGACCCACCATTAAAAACCTTCGATGATTAAAAGTTAAACGAGGGTTCCGGCTCTTCTTAGGCCTCCAAAGCCATCTGTTTCATTGACAGTTCATTGACGTTTAGAAACTCAAAAACTGGAACTGGATACGATGCGCCTCTTAATGTGTAGGCCTTCTAGACTCCAAGAGATTTCAAGAGAACAAGACTACTAGCTGGCGGGGGGCTGGTGGTGATCAAATGGGGTGGAGACAATCATATAGGCCTCTGCTAGCTTCCAAGCAGGACATGAAACACCTCCCACTAACAACAATCGCAGCCGTGCTTTTGGCGGGGTGTGGCGAGCCGCAGCAGTCGGCTAATCCTGTAGCACATCAGTCTGATCCGATATCGGAAGTAGATAGTGCGTTACTTGATGCTGCTAAAGAGGGAAACATCGAAGCCGTGAAACAACACTTGGCTAATGGTGCGGATGTGAACGCGAAGGATGATGGATGGACTCCTTTGCACAACGCGGCTGGCTACTCAACTAAGGAAATGGTTGAACTGCTTATCTCAAACGGTGCGAATGTTAATGTGAAGAATGAAGATGAATGGACTCCTCTGCATGATGCGGCAAGCAAGGAAGTCGCCGAACTACTTATCGCCAAAGGTGCGGATGTGGATGCAAAGGATAAGGATAACTGGACCCCTTTGCATAAAGCGGCTTTCGGTGGTCACAGTGAAATCGTCGAACTCCTCATCGCCGAAGGTGCAGATGTGAATGCGAAGGGTGAAGATGAATGGACACCGCTAAATCTCACACAGGACCCTGAAACCATCGACCTCCTCCGTAAACACGGAGGTAAAACCAAGAACGAACTGGAAGCTGAAGCAAAGAAATGAAACACCTCCTACTCACAACAATTGCAGCCATGTTATCCGCTGCGGGTTTGGTTTTGGGAGAACGGCCCAACATTGTTTTTATCATGTCTGATGACCATGCGCTAGAGGCGATAGGGGCATATGGATCATGGTTAAAAAAATATTGTCCTACGCCCGCGATTGATCAACTGGCTGCAGAGGGCATCCGCTTCACCAATGTCTGCTGCAACAACTCCATCTGCTCACCCAGTCGCGCAAGTATTCTGACTGGCCAATACAGCCATAAGAATGGAGTCCCAAATCTCAATGGCTCCATTAATGAAGATTCACCGCAGTTGGCCGTGGGATTAAAGAAGGCCGGTTATCAGACAGCCGTATTTGGGAAATGGCATCTTACCTCCCGTCCGATGGGTTTTGACACCTATAAGGTCACTCGCGGGCAGGGTTCATGGTTTGATCCGGTTTTCTATACGCAAAATGGGCAATGGTACGGCAGAAGGAAAAAACGTGAAACAGTCCCCGGGGAAAAACACACCGGCTATAGTTCAGATGTCTACACAGACCAGGCTTTGGCATGGCTGAAGGCACGTGATACCAAGAAACCGTTCTGCATGATGCTGCATTTCAAGGCACCGCATCACTCCTATGAGTACCCAGAGCGCTGGAAGGATTACCTCAAAGACACACTTATACCGGAGCCGCCCAGCCTGCATGAGGACGTCGAAAGAACCAGTCCCCGGCTCAAGGGCGTGCACACCTGGCATATGATCCATAAAAACGGCTATTTTGGCCGACACGAAATGGACGAGGTTCCTCCCATGTGGCCGCACGATGGCACCACTCGCGGCAAGACCACGGCGGCATACCAGCACATGATCCACAAATATCTCCGTGCGGTGGGAGCTGTGGATGACAACATCAAGCGGGTGATGGATTTTCTGGAACAGGAGAATATCAAGGATGAAACCGTAGTTATCTACACCAGTGATCAAGGGTACTGGCTTGGTCAGCACGGCCTTTATGACAAGAGGCTTATTCTGGAAGGTTCTATCAAGATGCCCTTCATCGTCAGGTACCCCAGGGAGATCAAGGCGGGCACAGTCAGTGACGCGTTGTGTAGCAATGTGGATTTTGCACCCACGCTGCTTGGTATCGCTGGGATTCCGGTTCCAAAGACCATGCAGGGGGTGAGTCTGCGTCCACTTTTACAGGGACGCCACCCGACCAACTGGCGCAAGGGAATATGGTATGCCTACTGGGCGACCGGACATTTCCACTGGGGCGTTCGTAACCGCCAACACAAACTAGTACGATTTCCTGGCACAACAGACTATGAGTTCTATGATTTGGGCAAAGATCCCAATGAAATGAACAATCTTGCAGGCCAGCCCAGTTATGCCAGAGCCAC
>JAKUOU010000210.1 GCA_022451065.1 Pedosphaera sp.
GGCAACATGGACTGGGTGCGCGGCAGCGTGAATTTCGACGGCAACAACCGCAACAACTGGGACCCGCAGACGCTGCTCGACCCGAGGATGGCGGTGCTCGGCCCGTACACGCAGAGCATCGGCATCTACAAGTGCCCGGCCGACCGGAGCACGGTGAAGAAGCCCCGGACGAAGGACTCGCCGGCCGGGGTGGTGCCGCGTATTCGCAGTGTGGCGGCCAGTCAGGCGGTGGGCACGTGGCACGACGGCGTGCACCCGACGAAGGGCTACTGGCTCGACGCCGCGATGCAGGGCGGGTCGCTGACGAATCCCGGCGGCAAGTGGCGCGTTTACGCGAAGGACTCCGACTGCAACCGGCCGGGGCCGTCGCAAATCTGGGTGTTCACCACCGAGCACCCCGCCACCATTAACGACGGCGGTTTCGGTTTCCGGATGCCGGACACGCCTCAGGCCACGGCGAGCGTGGGCTGGATCGATTTCCCGGCCGCGTTTCACAACGGGGCGCTGAGTCTTTCTTTCATCGACGGGCACGCCGAGAACCACAAGTGGGTCGAGCCCACCACATTGCAGAATGGAGACTCGGTGAATTGGCGCACGCTCAACCGGGGCAAAACGGCCAAAAACCGCGACATCCTCTGGATGGCCGAGCGGACCTCCGCGCGGGATTGACTGGCGTCCGCTTGGCCAAGCCCCAGATGTGAATGCGAAGGGTCGTGATGGAAGGACTCCTTTGCATCATGCGGCTAGTTCACGTAGTGGTCGCACGGAAATCGTCGAACTGCTGATTGCTGAAGGTGCGGATGTGAATGCGATTGGCAACAGTTAATCCGCCTTGAAAACTGCGCTCAACGGGATGAGTGTCGGCTCACCGTGAAATCAATACTCGTTTCGATCGTCGCAGCCGTGGTTCTGATGGGGTGTGCTCACATTTCGACAAGTGCACCCCAATCAAATAAAAACAAGGAACCGAAACTGGAAAACTTGTTGACTGCCAAACTGGCCAGAGTGGAAAATACCGAAGTTATCGTCAGCCGTGTCACCATTCCGCCCAACACAAGCTTGCCGACACACTGGCACCCGGGCGAAGAATTTGGCTACGTAATACAAGGCTCGGTAACACTGATTCAAAAAGGCAAAGTCAACATCACGAGTAAAGCCGGTGATGTAGTGAAAGTGCCCTTTAAACAAATACACTCCGCAAAAACCCAGAACGAAGGCGCCGTAATTCTGGTTTTCCGCGTCCATGAATCCGGCCAACCCGAACGCATCATCGTAAATTAAACCAACCCACTCCACCACTTGAACGCCTTGCGGTTGTTGTTCGTCGGCAACAGTTAAAACGGCTTGAAAACCGGGCTATTCGGGTTGTTGTTCAGGCCAAAACCGCTCAATAAGATATAGCCATTTGCCGTTAATCTTCTTGACCACTGCAGTCCACGCGCCATTTGGCCGCTTTTTATCAAACTCAGTCTCCAAGCCGTCGTCATCCCAATAGCCGGTTTGGATTGCTAGAGTCGGAGACAGGAAGCGCACCTCCAACTCAGTCTGTTTCGTTTTGACATTCGGATTCTCATCAATCCTTGTCTGCACTTGACGCTGAATCGCTTCCCGACCTTTCACTAACTTCATCCCACTTTGGTCGAGGGACTCGGCTTGCTGCGCATAGGTGGCTGCGACTGCCTTCACATCGTGAGCATTAAAGGCACGCTCCCAATCTGCCATAAGCTGGTGAATAGCAGCTCGGTCTTTATCGCCTCCGACTTGTGTAGAAACCGTAATATCGACCGATGCACAGCCTGTAAGGGAGAGAACAATCAGGAAAAATGGAATGGGGAACTTCATGCGCGTAGGGTTGAAAATATAAGAGGAAAAGACAAGCACTTTATAAAACGTTGAAATCCGCTGGCAACTAAACCAACCCACTCCACCACTTGAACGCCGCAGGGTTGTTGTTCGGGGGCAAGGGTTAAAACGACTTGTAAACTACGGATTATCTAGGCTCCAAGCTTGCCAGTCTAAGGCAAACAAGATAGTTCCCTGCGAGTTCCTTTACCTAAAATGAAATTAAATAT
>JAKUOU010000211.1 GCA_022451065.1 Pedosphaera sp.
CAGTAACCGTGAACAGGAACAGGCAATCTCTTCCCGCCTGTGGTCCAGCGGCTATATCTCAGGGGAGCACGCCGGTGTCTCCTTCCGGAGCAAGGGCGACCCCATCCTCTATATCAATAACCCTGACGGCGTCCCCGACGCGATCCGGCAGCGCACCATCAAGGGCATTAACGAAATGAATGAGCTGACCTACAAGGAACTCGGTGACCCCGAGACCTTCACCCGCATCAGGCAATATGAGATGGCCGCCCGCATGCAGGCCAGCATGCCTGAGCTTACTGATCTCCGCAAGGAACCCAAACGCACCTTCGAACTTTATGGTGAGGAAGCCAAAAAACCGGGAAGCTTCGCCAACGTCGCGCTCATGGCTCGGCGACTCGCTGAAAGAAATGTCCGTTTCATCCAGGTCTATCACAATAACTGGGATCACCACGGCAACGTGAATGGCCGCATGCCGTCCCAGTGCAAGGACGTGGACCGCCCCTGCTATGCCCTTATCAACGACCTCAAGGAGCGGGGCATGTTCGAGGACACCCTCATCATCTGGGGTGGGGAATTCGGACGTACCATCTACAGCCAGGGCGGGCTCAGTAAGACGAACTACGGCCGCGATCACCATCCACGTTGCTTCACGATGTGGATGGCGGGCGGCGGAAGCAAGGGTGGTGCCATCTACGGGGAAACCGACGACTTCAGCTATAACATCGTCAAGGATCCCCTCCACATCCGCGATTTCCACGCCACCATCCTCCACCTCCTCGGCTACGATCACGAAAGGTTCACCGTGAAATACCAAGGCCTCGATCAACGCCTTACCGGGGTAGAGAACGCCAAGGTGGTAAAGGAACTCCTTGCCTGACCGCGGCTCTTCTTCAGCGTCCCCGCGTCCTTCTGCCCTCGATATTAATCACGTAAAAGGACAACCATTTAACGTATGATCGACGGCCTGCATAAAACAGCACGGTTCATCGTTATCATTTGTTTCATGGTATTTCTACCGGCCTCCTCAGGTGACGAGTCGGCCCCCTCTGGCATTCACTGGGCATTTGTGAAGCCCCAACGGCCATCGGCGCCGCCGATTTCAAACACCAAGTGGCCACGCAGTGACATCGACCGGTTTGTGTTGAAGAAAATCGAGGACTCCGGTCTGCAGCCTTCGGTCGAGACGGGTGCGCGCACGTTGATACGGCGTCTGCATTTTGACCTCACCGGGTTGCCCCCCACACCGGAAGAAATTTCGGCATTCGAGAACGATTCAAAGGCCGACCCT
The DNA here is from genome assembly GCA_022451065.1 of Pedosphaera sp. GTDB lineage: Bacteria > Verrucomicrobiota > Verrucomicrobiia > Limisphaerales > UBA1096 > UBA1096. The sequence goes on from JAKUOU010000211.1 coordinate 1,271, forward strand.
GATTCCGCCCTTGAGAAGCTGGTGGACCGGCTATTGGACAGCCCGCATTTTGGTGAAAAATGGGCGCGCTGGTGGATGGACCTGGCGCATTACGGTGACAGCGACGGCTACCTGCCCGATCAGTTGCGCCCCGTGGCGTGGCGTTGGCGGCAGTGGGTGGTGGAAGCCTTCAACCGCAACCTGCCATTTGACCAGTTCACAATCGAGCAACTCGCTGGCGACCTGTTGCCCGGGGCAACCACCCAGCAGCGCATCGCCACCGGTTTTCTGCGCAACACGCTCAGTAACCGGGAAGGCGGTGCAGACCTTGAGGAATTCCGCGTGCTCCAGGTGAAGGATCGCACCAGCACCCTCGGGACCGTCTGGCTCGGACTCACCCTCCAGTGCGCCGAGTGCCACGATCACAAACACGACCCCTTCCCCCAGGAGGAATTCTACCGCCTCTACGCCTTCTTCAACAACGCCGACGAACTCAACATCAACGCACCGCTGCCCGCCGAATCCGGGAAATACGCACCGGCCAAAATAGCGTACGACAGAAAACGTCAGGAATTATTGGAGCCCGTCTCGGACAGTCTCGACGCGCTGCAGAAACGCTGGGAGGCCAAGCTGCTGGACACGGAGAACAACCCGGGACGCGACCATCACTGGGATCGCGAACTGGAACTGCTGGGCTTGATCTGGGGCGGTAATCTTGGCGAAGGACAGCTTGAGGGATTGAATATCCTCTACAAACCCTGGACCCAGCGCACGCCGATTGAGAGTGCCCGCTTGCAGGATT
>JAKUOU010000212.1 GCA_022451065.1 Pedosphaera sp.
CGATTTCTTGGCTTCATAGTTTTGCGCTGTGGATGCCTTCTTGGTTGATCCAGATGTTGAGGTATCGCTCACGAAGCCTGCTCACGACAGGAAAGACCTGGCCTTGGTCTTCACTGGAGTGGCCGGACAAGGAATGTTGAAATGATTCCGGCGCCCTTGGGAAGTTTACGAGTGCCGGCGTAGTCGCAGATGAATCCTCCAGCATTAGTAGTGGTGGCTAGGGCGGCAAAAGCGTCGCTGGCGAAGATTTGCCCATCCTCGGTGATTGGCTCGATACGTGCAGCCTGGTTGACATGTGCCCCATTGTAGGAGTCCTTACCGAGCAGAGGGTCGAAGCATTTGTACACCGGCCCGGCGTGCAACCCAATGCGGATACTGATGGCGCTTGCCATACCGATGGTTTTCCAGTCGGTCTCGCGGATTGTATTTTGCAACATCAGCGCAAACTGCCCTGCGTCTTCAACATTCTCAAATACAGCACAAATTGCGTCACCCCATGTGTTGACGTAGAGCGGTTGGATGTTGCATTGGATGGCCGCCACGCGCCCGAAAAATTCCCGGATGAACCTCGGGATGCAGTGCTCTGGCCAACTGGAGAACCCAACCACATCAGCGAAGAGCATGGCACGAATTTCCTGCGGAGTTTGGTCGGGATTCTTGGTGGCGGAGGGAGTTAATTTTTTAGGTGCCTGTTCGGGTAGAATCAGGCCGTTGGCCAGTGCGTTTGCGAGGATTTTGTTCATAGGCAGGACCTCGACCTCGTGATTGTCGGAGTCGCTCCAGCGGCTGTGTGCTGACTCGGTGCCTCCTCCTCCGTCTCCACGATTTCCGTCCCAAAGCAGGATTCGGGCAATGTCCATACCAAGGAGCTGGCCTTTCAAGGTAGCCGCCCCGTTGAGGATCAGGTTGCCGTAATCATATCCGGCGCTGTCTTGAGGGTCTCCGCGATCGCTCAAAATGCGGACGCTCGCTGCATTATCGAGTACCCTGTGAAATCGTTGTTCCAAGTCGGCCTGGGGGATAATCAGGACGCTGTTTATTTTGAATGTGTCAATATCGAACGGCAAAATGACGTGCACTTCGCCTCCTCGCTTGAGGACAGATTCAGCAAATAACAAGTCGCCTCCGCAGGCAAGTGAACTAAAGCCGAGCTGTACATTCCTCCGCTCGAGGCAGGCTTCGATCTCACCGCGAACAGTTTCCTCAAGTATCGCGGGAAAACGCGGGAGTGGCCGATCCAAACGGTCGAGCATGTGCCCAATAAACAGCCCTATCCTAGGCAGCGCGAAGCAGTCGTCCAGCGCATGCTCGTCCTCTTTCTGGCACTTGAGCAGAAACCGCGCCTGGCTTCTCGTACGGCTCACCTCAGAGGCGCCCGGGTTGTTTTCAGTCGTGGCGCGAGTGTAATTGAGCCTAGCAGTGTCCATGTCGCCGGAGACCAGTGCCGCTTCAGCGGCGGTGGCTTGGAGCCAGTATAATTCTGGGGAGTCCGATCCCGCTTTGGTCAGACTGTCCTCGCAGATGATGCGGACTTCGTTTGCTATGCGTCTGGCGGTATCTGTTTCCCCAGCCACCAGTGCCATCGAAGCGGCGTTAATACCGGTGTAATAACCGCCGGAGCTTTTGTAGCCCTTTAGATAGTAGTCCAGACTGCAGCGTAAATGATATTCGCGTTCCTCTTCGGAAGTGGCGATCATCCAGAAATCCTTGTTTGTGCGCGCGAGGATACCAAAGGTCTCCTCATCGTCATACCCTTGTTTACGTAGCTTGCCGAGGATGGCGTTGGCGCGCTTGGTGGCCCCGGTGCGGGCCAAGGCTATTGCCTGTAATTGCAAAAGACGAATGTCGCCGGCGAAGGTTTCCAGACCCTCAAGAGCGATGTCATAAGCAAGGAAGGCTTCGCCCAGTTTCAGCGCCGAGTCCACCGAAAGACGGTAAATGGCAATGTCCTCCGTCCAAACGACTCGCTGGCGGTTTTCCCAGAGAGCTCGAAGAGTGGCCAAGCGGCTACCCTGTTGCCTGACTTTGGCCAAG
>JAKUOU010000213.1 GCA_022451065.1 Pedosphaera sp.
AATTGAATGATTGATTAGTCTATAGGTCTATGGAAATCGTCGCCATTGTGGGACTGGCCACCCCGACACGCCATTCAACAGCCATTATAAGCCTTTCGCACACGCCACAGCTCTTCTAACCCGAGGCTCATGCGCTAATCAGGCGTACCGGCGAGGATCCTTCTTTCTTCCCACTCCCTAATCGTAGATTCATCAAAGCCTAATGCCGCCAATACTTCGTGATTATGTTTACCTTGCCTTGCGGCAGGAGAAAGAGCGCCAGTGTCTTGGCCATTAAATTTCCAAGGCCCTTTGGGTAAACGAATCTCTTGGTTCCCTACCAACACCGTATACGTCGGCTGATCTGCTTCCGCCCACTCGGTAGTGAGCACTTCCGCCGAAGTTCGTACCTTACCGACAGCGAGACCGCCAGCTCCTGATACCTGGTACTCGAGCTCCTCGAACGATCTGAAAGTGCGCATCCACCCCTGCACTTCGGCAAGCAACGCCTTGATATTCTCTCTCCTGAGCTCCGGAGTCGTAAATCGCTCATCGAGCTGCAGATCATTACGGCCCATCATCCCGGTATAACGCAAAAACACGACAGGTGAAATCGGCGGCGCAGCGATCGTCACAAGTGCTCCATCTGCCAGTTCAAAAATCGGAGACTCAGGCGCTCCCAAGGCTAACGGTTCCCCTTCCGCATCAAGTTCATTGATTTGAGCATGCAAACGTTCGTTGACAGCCAGCATGGTTGCCATCATCGAAACGTCCGCATGGACTCCTTTTTCCGATGCATTTCGTTGGTTCAAGCCAGCAAGCACAGCAATGGCACCTTGCAGGCCGGTATAGACATCCGCATGGCTCGCCCAGTCTGTTGTAGGCTTTTCCAACGTGTCACCAAAATGATCGAGTTGTGTTCGAGTCGCACCCGACTCAGCTTGGACGGTCGGCGCAAATGCCGGTCGCGTTGACCACGGATTGTCTTGTCCGTAACCAGACATCGATACGTACACGACTTTAGGATTCTTCATCACAACCGTTTTGTAGTCCAGGCCAAACGTCTTCATGGTCCCTGGCCGGAAGTTCTCTACAATGACATCGGCCTTCGTACATAACTCAAGCACAACTTCCCTCGCCTCAGGCCAGTTAAGATCCAGACTGATATTCTTCTTGCCACCATTCATTTGCAGGTAGTAAGCGCTCTGACCTTCCACCCGCGGTGCTGCGATACGCCCAATATCACCAGCCGGAGGTTCAACCTTAGTCACATCCGCACCTAACTCAGCAAGAATCCGCGTGCAGGTCGGGCCTGCCAGTACTCTCGTAAAATCCAACACTTTGACGTTTTCTAAGGGTTTCATCAGTTGCCCTCAAAGATTGCTGTACCCGGCCCCGTTTCTTTCAACGCCTTGAGACCTCGTTGCACATCTTGGGTTTCCCACATCACAGAAAGTTCTTTGGCTAGCGCCTCATCCGCCGCACGAACTCCATTCGATTCGGCAATACGCACGATCCGCTTGATGGCGCTCAAGGCGACAGTCGGTCCTGCGGCCAATTGCTGCGCAAACGCTAGGGAGGCTGATTCAAGCTCCTCGTCCGAAGTAACCAAGTTGATGACTCCCCAACGCTCTAATACATCTGGACTATAGCGCCTACCTAGCATCGTAATTTCCCGCGCACGCGCTGGTCCAGCTCTCTCCACCAGTCGCTGCACCGCTCCCAACAAAGGGGCAAGCCCGATTCCGACTTCTACCGATCCAATTTCAGCCGACTTGGCGGCGAGAATAAAGTCGCACGCGAGTGCCAGTTCGAATCCACCACCAAGTACGGCGCCGTGCACCGCAGCCACTGTTGGCACCGGTATTGATTCGAGCTTGTCGAGCACTTCGGCCGCGTTTGGTCCACCTCCATCCAAACCGGAAGTGTCTGCCCCAGCACAGAAGTGCCGAAGCTGGCTTCGCACCAAAATCGCTCGCACGCCCTTTTCAACCGCTAGCTCTTGAGCCTCGCAGTAGTCATCAATAAAACCTTCC
>JAKUOU010000214.1 GCA_022451065.1 Pedosphaera sp.
CCGTGTGGAATTTCGTGCTGCGCTCCACCTCAATCTCAAGGTGTCGGCTCACGGTCGAACCGCTGGCGTTGCTAAATGCGTTGTTGAGTTCGGTGGGGGTAAAGACCCCGTCAGCCGTGAACGTGTTCGCGGTGGTGTCCTTTGTCCACGTCTCTTGGAGCACTTCGGGGTCGCTGTCGGCCACACCGATGCCCACGGCAATGTCAATGTCGGACACGTCCACGATCTGCATGGGCGCGGTGAAATTGCCGGTGGGTTCCAGCAGCGTGATAACCATCCGCACGGTGTCCTCGCGGAACAGCGCCGGCAGGGTCACGGGGAAATCACTGGTCGCGCTCTTGACCAGTTTGCGGTTGAATGTGTCAACGTATAGTTTTAGTTCCATTGCAATTTCCCTTTATTTGGCCCACGGGTTCGGGTCGGTTTATGGGCCGACCGTCACCCAATATTTTGATTTCAAGTTAAGGTCAAGGTGCGTTGCCTCGGCGTAGGGTCGGCCGTCGATGAATTGCCCCGCTTGATATCTTGCTAAAAACCCACTGTCGCCTGTGGCAATCGGCACTTTGATTGGAGTGCTTAAAACGGCCACCAGGATTGGCTCGCCGTGCGCGTAAAAATCCAGAACGAAATCACTGGCCAACCTCCACGCGCCGCCGGCAACGTGCGTGCCGTGAGGGTAATACCAACCGCCGCCGGCGTGCGGCCCAAGGCCAAGCGCGACCTTGCCCTGCTGCGCGGCGTTGGCTGAGTCAATGCTTGTCGGCGGCGGCGCGATGATGCGGCCGGCGTCATCCACCACGAAAACCTCGCCGCATTCAAGGTGAGGTTGGTTAACGAGCGGGGCGTGGAGGTAGTTCGCCACCGTGGTCATAAATACGGCAGGATCGTCGCCGGCCGTGCCCTTGTTCCGCAGTGATAAAAGCGTGCCCTTAGTGGTGCGCCGCACCATGATGTCGGCGCTGGGTGCGATCTGATTTGAGCGCGCTTCACGCTCAATCTGTTGCACCGATTGAAGCCCCAGCGCGTTGGCCGGCGGCTTGCCTTGCAGTGGTGGATTGGTAAAGCTCATGCGTAAGTTGCCCGAGCATAAATGTAATCATTCCAATCCTCCGCGTGCCAATACTCTTGCTCAATGGTCATCTTGTTGCGCTCGTAGGATACGCTTGGTGCTTTCTTCAGCCACTCGCCATAGTCGGGCAAAGCGAATTTTAGGCCAGCCGGCACGCCCTCCTTGTTTGACATTTGCCACGGGGTGACCAGTTTGTTGACGTTTTGCAATCCGTAAATATCCTTACTGCTGGTAGGCATCGTGATTGATTTGCGGAGCACATATTGCGAAATGATAAACGCCTCGATGCCGTCGCGGAAGTAGGTCAGAATCACCTTGGCCGCCGCACAACACGCGCTCCCAAGCTCGGCCCAGGTGTGCATTCCGCCGCCGGTACCGGCCACGGTTACGGTGTACGCCTTGCCGCCGGTGTTGTCGATCCAAACGGATTTCACGTCAAAAGTTCGGCCCGCTGCGGCCTCGTAAACTTGCTGTCCGTCTGCGCTATCGGTTGGCGGCACGTTTGCGTCAAGCCGGTTTAGTAGGTGGCTTTGAATGCCCCACGATTGCAGCGCCACGGCCGTGCAATCCCACGCGGCCAGCACTTCATCAAAGTTGCCTTTTTCGCGCACCGTCTCGACATTCTCCCGCAACCATTTGTATTCGGCGGGGCACGTATTTGACAGCGCGCGCACGGTGGGGTGCGTCCATATTGGCTTTTCGTAATCGCTCGTTTGAAGCGACCAACTTGCAGCCTCTTGGCCCGTGCCGATGTCGTCGTCATAGGATACATCGAGCGTGGCCAACCCTCCCCCGCTAGGCGTCACGGTCAGGTTGACCGTGGGAGGCGTGCCGGCGGCGTCGTCGGTTTTTTCGTCCTTAATCTTGGCGGCCAAGCTCTTGATTTCGTCGAGCGTGCCGATGTATTGCTTGGTACTGATCCAGCCCGTGGCAGGGTTGAAACTCAG
>JAKUOU010000215.1 GCA_022451065.1 Pedosphaera sp.
ACGTTATACACAACCGGCCATCCTCACACACTCCGTGGCCTGCCTACGGCTTTTCTCAGAACTCACCGAGGGTCAACTCTCGCCGGATGTCACTGCAGGCCACAGCCTCGGTGAATACACCGCTTTGGTCGCTGCGAATGTACTCGATTTCGCGTCGGCGCTTAGACTAGTCAGCACACGGGGCGAACTGATGGGAGCTCACGGTGATGGCGAAATGGAAGCCCTACCACTCGATGTAGAAGCAGCGGCTAAGTTGGCTGAAAAACACTATTGCGCAATTGCCGCCTGTAACCTGCCAGAACAAATTGTCGTCGGAGGCCACGCTGAAGATTTGGACAACCTTGCTCACGAGTTGACCGAGCTCTATCCAAAAAAGCGATCGACACGACTCAAAACTGAAGGAGCTTTCCACACTTACTTGATGATTGAGGCCGCAAAACGTTTTCGTCCTGTATTAGAGGACACCGTATTTCAAATCACTGATATCCAGGTATTGTCCAACTACACAGGAGATTTCCATGAATCAAACAGTGCCAGCATCCGTTCGCGCCTCTTCCTACAATTATTCCATCCCGTGTTGTGGCACCAGAATCTCTTAAACGCCATCCAGCTTGGGGTAACAACAGTCATCGAATTTGGAGGCGGTATCGGTAAAGGCACTACTCCCGCCGAGAAAAATCCGAATATAGCCGGGATCTTTAAACGAGCCTTCCGCGGAGCAGAACGGGTTCCCACATATCATTCCGTAATTAATATAGGAACGCTTGAACAAACCTTGGCAGCCCTGAAATAGTCTGATACGTGAAATCAGAAACTCAGTTCAAATGCTCCGGGGTGAAAGAGTAGGGCAGTAACTCCGCCAAAGAAAACACCGCGCGTAAAGCATCAGGGGAATACAGTCGTATTGATGTATCAGGAAGGGCAAATTCTGCAATTTTCTGGCGGCAACCGCCACAAGGAGAACAAAGCGCCTCTCCCCTCGCCATCACAGCGACTTCGATTAGTCTTTGCTCGCCAGCCATCACCATAGCTGCAATCGCGCAAGCCTCTGCGCACAACCCTTCCGGGTAAGCAGCATTCTCGAGATTGGTTCCACTATACAACTCTCCCGATTGGGCTCGCACCACCGCGCCGACCGAGAAATTTGAGTAGGGTGCGTAAGCACGAGACAACGCCACTCTCAGGGGCTCAAGATATGGATCTTGGTTCATTTCCCATCACTCTCCAAAAACTCCGGCATAATTAATTTGATGGGGCGTGAAAGATTGTGGCTGAGGTGCCATTATATTAAGAATCGACACCCTACCAAATTAATCCCTTAAAGGTTGAAACATTGAAGGTATCAAAGCAACCGGACGGTTACGATCCATTAGACCGTAACCAAACCATCCTGCTTCAAGCGCAAGGAATCAGCAAGGGGTTTCCTGGAGTCTGGGAGCATCTAATTCTTGATCACATCGATTTTGATGTGCGCGCCGGCGAGGTCCATACCCTGCTGGGGGAGAACGGTGCAGGAAAAACCGTCATTGCCAATATTCTTTCTGGCTACTATGGAAAAACCGATGGCGAAATACTAGTCAACGGCCAATCGGTAACATTGAACTCTCCACTGGACGGACTTCGCCACGGTATTGGGATGGTTCATCAGGAATTAATGCTTGTACCCACTTTTACCGTCACAGAAAATATTATGCTAGGGCTTCATGCTCCCGTATTTTCTTTTCGTCGAAAAATTGTAGAAAAGCAGATACAACACCTGTCGTCCCGCTACGGACTCAAAATTGACCCCACGGCACCTGTTGAAGCGCTGTCGGCCGGAGAACAACAACGTGTTGAGATCATAAAAGTTTTATTTCATGAGCCGAAGGTCTTGCTGCTCGATGAGCCTACCTCACTGCTCACACCTCAAGAAGCGGACGATTTGTTTGTCATTCTTCGAGCGATGACTGATGAAGGTAAGGGAATTGTCTTTATCACTCACAAAATGCGTGAGGTATTCGAGGTTTCAGACCGA
>JAKUOU010000216.1 GCA_022451065.1 Pedosphaera sp.
AATCGATAGTCACCCCACCAGCACCGCGGCTGCGATTGTTGTGAGTAGTAGGTGCTTCATTGTAAGTTTAGGTCAACCACAGATTGCCTAGAGTGTGCTGGTTGTTCCCTTTTTGGCTAAGCGCTTTGCCTAGTTTATTTGGCGATGTCTTTTGTAGGTTGATACCTTGACCCGACGGTGAGGCTGTTGTGACCGAAGCCGATGTTGAGAAACTTCGGGTTCTTACGCAGTTCGTACTCGCCGAGCACGTCAAACACTTCGATGCGGCCGGCCATGGGGGAGCCGACGAAGAGTTTGTCTCCTTCGGGTGTGAATTCGATGCCTTGGCTTCTGCCCTTGGTGTCGAGAGTGTAGAGAAGCCGAGGCGGATTGGAGGCAATGTCGAGTACAACGATGCAGTTGTGGTCGGTCCCCAATGCAGTGGCCACGGCCATTTTGCCGTTGGGGTGAAAGGCAAAGCTCTCGGAACCATCGGACACCTGCTTGATGACAGCGTTGATGACGGGTTTTTTCAGCGTCAGATCTGCAAAGAGAATGTCGGAGTGATCAATGCCGTTTCCGGCCGAACGTTGGCAAATCAGTGCCTGTTTCCCATCGGGGCTGATTCGAAGGATGAAGGAGGTGTCCAAAAGTTTGGTGGGGACTCCGGAAGCCACCTTAACCTCACTCAAGTGCTCAATGCGGTTGCCTTGTATAGAATACCATTGGACTGTGGCAGGGGCGCCACTCAAAGGATCTCCCTGAGTTGCGATCAGTCGATGGCCTTTCGGGTGAATCCAAAAACAAGCCAAGTCATGCGGTTGAGGGTTCTGGCTGAGTTGGACCAGCTTTCCATTCTCAATGCGATGCACATAGAAATGTTTGTCGCCACCAGTGATGAAGCGTTGCCCATCCGGATGAGCCAGAACATGCATGGGGCGATCGTCAAAAAGCACGCGATTAACGACGCCGTATTCCGGTGTCGACAGGTCGATGAGGGACAGCATATTTACACGCTGTGCCGTCATCTTCGGATGCTTGAGCATTTCCGGTGTGAGGTCGGCATTCGTCTGTGGTCCGGCCGGCAGTTTCAGTTTCTGCGCATTTTCAGGACGCCAACTGTGATTGGCAATCAGGGCGTAGCGACCGTCGCTGGACATGGCCATCGTGGGTGTCCCGTAAATCGTACAGGGCACCGTGTCATAAACCGTCTTGATTATCGGTGGATGATCCGGCCCGAGGTGAATGACCGTGAATGAGTCTTTCGTTTTCAACTCCCAGTCCGTGGTCTGGTCGTCCGTCAACTGGAACAACTGGTTGTATTCACCGTCATTGGAACTGACCAACGTCATCGGCGATTGCGTCGTGAGGTACGGTTGACTGTTTGTGGTTTTGCAGCCAAAACCCGTCATCAAGGCTACGGCCAAGACTGGAATGACTCGGTTATACTGGGCTGGTTGATTGTTTTTCATGATGATTTGGTTAGAGAAAACTTTGTATGGTGTCACATCACTCAGCGTTTTAATAAGTTTCTTTAGGGTAAAGAGAAGCCGTTAGAGACAAAAACCGTGGCTGACAATTCGATTTGGGGATAGAGAGTTCGCTTGGCCACGCTTCCAGACCGCCGGAAGTACCTTTTCTACTACGACCAAGGCGTTCGCGTCCTCGTTGGATTCGGGCTGGTGCGGGTTTTTCCTGTACCCAATCAAGCAATGGTGTAATTGGACTCTCTACATCGCTTTTTATCTGCATCCGCTAACCATTCGCTAACCAATTTTTTCAATTTGGTCGCAATTGGGTGCAGACGCAAAAATGCAGTGTTAAAAAAACCTAAGGAATATTAGAAGATGGTGCGCAGTACTGGACTTGAACCAGTGACCCCTACCGTGTCGAGGTAGTGCTCTACCAACTGAGCTAACCGCGCATCCCACGAAGGCGCAAATCAGAATGACAACTCCGTGCTAGATTTTCAAGACTTGTTTTTCGTGATAAGTCGGTTCTT
>JAKUOU010000217.1 GCA_022451065.1 Pedosphaera sp.
CCGGGCCGACCTACGAGCCGATCGACCAAGTTCGCCGGCTGACCAACCACTCTACCGGCCGGCTTGGCACCGGCTTGGCCAAGCGGCTGGCCGCCGACGGCCACGAGGTGACCCTGCTGCGCGGCCGTCTGGCCACCCACACCGATCGCCCGAAAGGGATTGAACTTCAGGAGTTTACAACCACATCCGACTTGGCCGAAAAACTGGAGCGCTTGGCCAAGGCCGACGCAATATTTCACGCCGCCGCCGTCTGCGACTTCGCCGCTGGACAGGCTTTTCGTGAGGCCGACGACGGGCAACTCGAGCCGCTGCAACAGGACAAACTGGGTACACGCGACGGTGAACTGCTGCTCAAACTCAAGCCGACACCAAAGCTCATCGCCCGCTTGCGCGACTGGTTTGCGGCAGCGATTTTGATCGGCTGGAAGTACGAGGTTGATGGCGACCGCGACGCGGCGCTTGGTCAAGGTCGAATGCAGATTACGGATAACCGGACCAACGGCTGCGTTGTCAACGGCCCGGCCTACGGCGACGGCTTCGGCTGGCTGCCGGCCGAAGGCCAAGCGGAACACCTGCCCGGCCAAGCAGCACTTCTAGACAAGCTGGCCGCCTTGGCCAATTAACGCGGCAATGTTTCCTGCATCTCCTCCAGTATCCGGCTGAACTCACCGCTGCTGAAAAACCAAATTAGGCTGATCAGCCCTAGCACAAAACTCAGGAGGCACATCAACTTCGCCCTAGACGCAGCCACCGCCGCGCCATCGATGTCACCCTGTTGCACTTTGGCATTGGCCTGGACGGCAAATAGGATTCCGGCGATGCCAAACGGCAGACAGCAAAATAGGGTGCAGAGAATCGCCGGGACGAGGTAGTTGATTTGAAGCGTCCCCGTTGGCCGAGCGGTTGCCAACTTGGGTAGAGCGCCCTCAACATCAGGCAGATCCCGAAGCTTGATCCACTGGTTCCCGTCCACCTCACAAACCAGCGTGTCGGCGTCGGCTCGGCCCTCGGCGATCCAGTCACGAATTTCATCAATCTCCACCGGGCCGTATTCCCGTGAATCTGCTCCAATGATCTTGTACGGCATAAAACAGAGTCAGACGTAAAGGGCCTTACGGAGTTCCGCAACTAGGTAGCTGATATGCGGATAGCGCCGGTCGGCGTCGAACTCAATGCACTTGAGGATGATCTGCTCGACGTCCTCCGGAATGGAGGGGTTCAGGTCGCGGGGCATCGCAAAGTGCTGGTCGCGGTTGCGCTGATGCAGCAGCACCTCGCGGCTGGTCTCGCCGTTGAACGGCTTCTGGCCGGTCAGAGTCTCATACATCGTTACCCCGAAGGCGAAAATATCGACGCGCTGGTCGATTTCGCGCCCACGCAATTGCTCCGGTGCCATGTAGACTGGTGTTCCAGGGTTGTCCGGCATCCGAGTCGGGGTCTCGGGAATGGGACGGGAGAGGTCAAAATCACAAAGGCGCACGTTACCATTGCGGCTAACCAAAATATTCTCCGGCTTGAAGTCGTAATGCATGTAGCCACAGTCGTGCACATGCTCAAGCGCCTCAGCAACGTCGATCAGGATGTTACCGACGTACTCCTCCAACACCGGATCAGCACGCGAGATGAGGATCTTGAGGTTCGGGAACTCACAATACTCCATCGCCAGATAGTGGTCTCCCTTGATCTTCCCGTGCTCGACGTAACTGACAATGCGATTGTGATCGCAGACCTCGGCGAGAATCTCGCAGCCCCGGATGAAGCGTTTCTTGGCTTTGGAGTCCTTTCGCAATCCAGGGTGCAGTCGGCGGACGGCAACAGGATGTTTGTCCGGATCGGTCGCCAGCCAGATGTCGGCCATGCCACCGCTGTTGACGACCTCCTGCAGGTCGTAATCCCCGAAATGACCGGACTGGCCCCGCTCGGGATTTTTGGCGCCTAGAATATCGAGCAACCCCATCGACCTAATTTTCCGTCG
>JAKUOU010000218.1 GCA_022451065.1 Pedosphaera sp.
TTCCCGGATTGGGGCGACCCCCAATCGCGGGTCAATGCCACCGTGGTGCCCTACTACATCAACAACTCCATCCCCGACACGCACGTGCCCAACCTCGTGACCTCCGTGCTCGCCGATTACCGGGGATTCGACACGCTGCTCGAGACGGTCGTGGTCTTCATCGCCTGCATTGGCATCTACTCGATTCTTCGCAAGGAATCCGCCAAGACAAGCGTCGACGAGTCGGAGGAGGAGATAGCCGCGCCGACGCAGTACGACCCCGGCGACAGCCTGATCGTTCGGCAGGCGAGCCGGTTCATGGTGCCATTCATGCAGTTGTTCGGGTTGTACGTTATAGCCCACGGGCATTACAGCCCGGGCGGCGGATTCCAGGGCGGCGTCATCCTCGGCGCGAGCCTGATTCTGCTGGCCGTTTCGTTCGACCTGAAATTCCTGCTGGGCCGCTGGCGGGAGAAACCACTGATGCTGCTGGTGGCGTCGGGCGTCGGCCTCTACGCCGCCGTTGGACTGGCCTGCCTTTTCATGGGCGGAAACTTTCTGAATTACGACGCACTCGACGCCGTGTTGCCGGGCGAACGGGACATGGCGCGATCGCACGGCATCCTGCTGGTGGAGATCGGTGTCGGCATCACGGTGATGTTCAGCATGCTCGCCATTCACATCAATCTCGCCTCGAACGGCCGACTCGAGCGAGGACTTTGATTCATGGAAAACCTGATTGCCAACTTCAACTACGTGATCGTCGTCATCCTGATGATGATCGGCCTGTGGTCGATGCTGGCACAAAAGAATCTGATCAAGAAATGCATCGGGATGGGCATCTTTCAGACGGGTATTATTCTGTTTTTTATTTCGATCGGAGCCAAGAACGAGGCCAAGGTCCCTATCCTTTCAAAAGTCGTTGCAGAGAACCCGTCAACATTAATCGTTAATGATTATGCCAACCCCTTGACACAGATCATGATGCTGACGGCGATAGTCGTCGGCGTCGCCACGCTCGGTATGGGCTTGGCCTTGGCTCAGAAAATCTACCGGCAGCACGCCTCCTTCGACGAGGATGACATCCTCGAGAACCAGCGGAAATGACAGAGCAACTCCCCATTGTCATCATCCTTGGGCCTCTGCTGGCAGCAATCGTCGCTGCGTTCACCGCCTGGCTCCGCCCCAAGGCATCCCACCCGTTGGTCGTGGCCGGGCTGGCGGCTTCGTTTGTCGCCGCGCTGAAGCTGGTATTCGTGGTCGCCAACGAAGGCGTGCAAAAATATTGGCTCAGCGGCTGGGGAAATCAACGGCACGAATTCGTCGTCGGCATTCAAATCACGGTGGATCATCTCAACACCCTTCTGTTGGCGGCCGTCTCCGGCATCGCGCTGCTGACCGCCCTGTATGCCAAGCGCTTGGTGAACACCGAACTTCCCGGGCGGCAGAGGTATTTTTACGCGCTGTTTGCCCTGCTCGTCACCGGGCTGTTGGGCATCGCGATCACCGGCGACATTTTCAACCTGTACGTCTTCATGGAGATCGCGGCGCTGTCCAGTTACGCGCTGATCGCCTACGGCAAAGGTCGCGCCTACATGGCGGCGTTTAACTACCTCATCATGGGCACCATGGGCGCCTGCCTCTACCTGCTGGGCGTGGGGTTTGTTTTTGTCAAGACTGGCACACTCAACGTCGATGACGTGTCCGCCCTTCTACCCGCGCTTGGCCAATCGCAGGCGGTGTTCGTCGGATTCGTGCTCATCCTGCTTGGCGCGTGGGCCAAGATGGCCTTTTTTCCATTTCACGGCTGGCTGCCGAATGCCTACACTTATGCTCCCACCGCCAGCGCAGTCGTCCTCGCACCACTTGCGACGAAAGTCGCCGTCTATGCGATGCTCCGCATCATGATGACGGTCTACTCGATCGACTACATCCTTAACTCCCCCGGCATTCAGTCGCTCGTGCTTGTGCTCTCGAGC
>JAKUOU010000219.1 GCA_022451065.1 Pedosphaera sp.
CGACGTCGCTTACGCGTGTGACGTTGTTACCCATGAAGTCCGCCGTGACCGCCGCCTCGTCGGCGACCGGCAAATCACTCGTCCCGGCGCACAACACGGCGATGGTGCCAGGGCGCTTGGTCAAGCGCTTGGCCTCGACTGCGATACACTTCGCCGACTCGTGATACAGGGCATCGGGAAACTTCCCGGACACGGCGGCCAAGTGGCCGGCGTCGGCGCGGGTGATCAGTACGCGTTCCTCGCGCTCCATCACCTTGGCCGCGATGGCTGCAACCTGTCCTGGCGTTTTGCCAATGGCAAAGATGACCTCGGGAAAACCCTGCCGGAGCGACCGGTGTGCGTCGACCTGCGCAAAGCCGAGGTCGTCGATCGGCGCGGCGCACAGTAGGCGTAGCACGTCAGCCTCATCGACCTCGCCGGCCTTGTAGCGCTGGAGCAGTTGGCGGGTTTCGCTTGGTATCACCGCCGGGGAATTAACACTGGACACGCCGCGGCGTCACGCCGGAAACGCGCTTGGCCAAGGGGGGAATCGATCTTGACCGCCTCGGGGCCGGTGACTAGCCTCCGCGTTGCCAACGGTTGTGCGCATGGGGCGCAGCGGCCGGCGTTTCCCTGTATCGGGGAGCGGGTAACGTTCAAGCCCGGGATCAACGTACTGCAACCGTCCAGCTACCGTGGAATTCAAGGACATAAAAAGCATCGTCGACTTGATGAAGAAAAATGCCCTCTCCGAGTTTGAGATGGAGAAGGAGGGATTCAAGATCAAGCTGCGCCGCGCCTCCGGGGAGGGCAAATCCGACGAGGTGCAGGTGCAGCACTACTTGCCGCCTGTCGCGCCTGCACCGGTCGAGGTGCCGGCCGTCGCATCTGCGCCCGAGCCATCGACCGATCCTGAGATCAAGTCGCCGATGATCGGCACCTTCTACCGCAAACCTTCGCCCGAGTCAGAGTCGTACGTGGAAGTTGGCGACACGGTTACGGCTGATACGGTGGTTTGCATTATCGAGGCGATGAAGGTGATGAACGAGATCAAGGCCGAGATGAGCGGTGTGGTCACGGAGATTCTCGTCGAGGACGGCCGCCCGGTGGAGTTCGGCCAGGCGTTGTTCCGGGTGCGCTCCGCGTGATGGAGTACTGCAGTACGATCGTTAGCCAGGACCCACCGAATGTTTGAAAAAGTACTGGTAGCCAATCGCGGGGAGATTGCTGTCCGGGTTATCCGCGCCTGCAGGGAGTTGAACATCCGCACCGTGGCCGTGTACTCGGAGGCGGACTCAAACTCCATGCACGCCCAGATGGCGGACGAAGCCATCTGCATCGGCGGCGCGGCCAGTGCTGAGAGTTACCTGCGTATCGACCGCATCATCGGTGCCGCTGAGATTTCCGATGTCGATGCCATCCACCCCGGCTACGGGTTCCTCTCCGAGAACGCCCACTTCGCCGAAGTCTGCGAGAATTGCAACATCCGCTTCATTGGCCCGAAGTCCGCTGCGATGAACGCGCTCGAGGACAAGGCCCTGAGCCGCGAACTGGCCCGCAAGGCCGGCGTGCCGGTTCCACCCGGCTCCGAGAATGTCATCGATACTGAGCAGGAAGCGCTCAAGATCGCCAAGAAAATCGGCTACCCCGTGATGATCAAGGCCGTGGCTGGCGGTGGTGGCCGCGGGATGCGTACGGCTCACAATGACATCTCGCTGGTTAAGGGCTACTACACCGCCCGCAGCGAGGCCGAAACATCGTTCGGCAACAGCGGGGTATACATCGAGAAATTCATCGAGAACCCGCACCACATTGAGTTCCAGATCCTCGGCGATTCCAAGGGCAACATTATCCATTTCGGCGAGCGGGACTGCTCCATCCAGCGCCGAAACCAGAAACTCGTCGAGGAAACCCCCTCACCACTGCTCGAGGGCAAGCACAAGAAATTACGCACCCAAATGGGCAAGGCAGCCA
>JAKUOU010000022.1:0-54245 GCA_022451065.1 Pedosphaera sp.
TTATGCGTAGCGGGCGTTTCGGTGTTCGTCCAAAAAGAACTCGTGGAGCAGGCGGTCAACCTGCAGCAACCCTTCGCGGTTCAGCTGCAAGTGGTCTCCGTCGAGGGTCGCGAAGCCCCAGTCTTGAAGGGTTCGCAGCGGCTTGGAAAAACGCTCGGCCGGATTCACGCCGAACTTGTCGGCAAAGTACGACAACTTCAGGTGGCCAAGCTTCATTTGCAGGATGAACTCGCGGATCAGCCGCTCGTCATCGGTCGGTGTCAGTGCCCGGTGCACTGGCAACTCGCCGTTTTGCAGGCTCTCGACGTACGGCGTGAAGTCGTGCTGGTTTTGGTAGTGAGTGCCTCCGATATGTCCGAACGACGCAACGCCCAGCGAGAGCAGGTCGGCGCCGGCCCAAAGTTTGTCGCGATAGACGAAGCTTGTCTTCGACTTGTCCCTCACCGCGGTGTAGGCGCTGCCGACAACATAGCCATCCTTCTCCAGTTCAGCGAATGCCTCGCTGACCCAGCGGCGCTTGGTCTCCCAGTCAGCGACCGGCGCGGTGAGTTTGCCCTCGTTCTTCATCTGCTGATAGATGCCGGTGTTGTACGGCACCTCCATCTGATAGATTGTCACGCTATCCGGCGCCATCCCACGGGTGCGCTCGATGCAGGCCTTCCAGTTTTGCTCCGTCTCATCGACCATGCCGGCGATGAGGTCAATATTGATCTGCGGGAAGCCCAGACTCTGCGCGAACTCGTACGAGCGGCTGATTTCCCCGCCACGGTGGGCGCGGCCGTTAACCTCGAGGATGTGGTCGTCGAAATTCTCGACGCCAAGGCTCAACCGCGTGACGCCGATCTCGCGCAGCACCTCGAGTTTCTTCTCGCGCAGTGTCCCCGGCTCGCACTCGAAAGTGACCTCCTCTGCCTCGTCCCACGGCAGCAGCTCCTTCATACCGTCGGTCAGGTGGCGGAGTTGATCCTCGGAGAGGTAAGACGGTGTGCCGCCTCCGAAATAAACAAAGTTGGGCTTGCGCCCTCCGACGAAGACCTCCTTCGCGTAGAGCTGCATCTCGTCCAGCACGGCATCGATGTAGTTGCGGATCTCCGACGAGTTTTTGTCTGTGTACACGCGGAAATAGCAGAAGTGGCATCGCTTGCGGCAGAACGGGATATGCACGTAGATGCCCAGCGGCGTGTCCGGCTTGGGTGCTTGGCCAAGCGCGGTACGGTAGTCTGGCACGTCCTCCGGTTTCCAGAACGAGAACGGCGGGTAGTTCGAGACAAAGTAGTTGCCGACTGTGGTCTGCTTTTCAAGCGGCGGCGCGGTCTTGGGGGTTTCGGTGGTTGCGGTGTCGTTCATGGCTGGCTCACTATCATTCACTTGGCCGGCCCAAACGCATGGACGCGCCCGTCCTCGGCCCCGATGATCACCACGCCATCGGCTAGGGCCGGCGCGGCTATGATCGGCTCCCCAATCTCGTACGACCAAAGTTTTTTTCCGTCCGCCAGCGAGACGATGTATAGGTTGCCGTCGTCCGATCCGACGACGACCTTGCCGTCGGCAACTACCGGTGAGCTGTCCACCTTGCCGCGCGTCCGGAATGCCCACAGCCGTTTGCCGCTCTTGCGGTTGAGGCAGTGCAGTCGCTTGTCGCGGCAGCCGACCACTACGCGATCCGCCGTCACCGCCGGCGAGGAAATGTAGGCGAAGGCGCGGTCCTTGTATTTCCAGGCAATCTTCCCGGCGTTAATGTCGATGCAAAGAAACTCATTCTCGTAATGGCCGATGTACGCCATGTCATCGACCACCGCCGCCGAGCCGATGATATATGCCTCGGCGTCGATCTGCTTCTCTTTTTTTCCCTCGGCTAACTGGATGACATGCAGCACGGCATCGCACCCGCCGAACGCCGTTCTGCCGGAGGACACCGCTGGCGAGCCGTTAATGTAGTTGGAGGTCTCGTAATGCCAGTTGCTCTTCCCGGTCCCGAGGTCCAGAGAGTAGAGGCGGAAGTCGTAGCTGCCGACGATTAGCGCCGGCTTGGCTCCGTCGCCGCTTGGCTGAAACAAGTTCGGCGCGCCGAGCACGCGATCCTCGGTCTCGAACTTCCAAAGCAGCTTCCCGTCCTTGGCTGAGAGTGCGTACACGAACCCGTCCGATGAGCCGAAATAAACTCGGTCTTTGTCCACCAACGGCGATGACTCCACGATATCCTCCGTTTTGAACAACCACAGCTTTTTGCCGGTCTTGAAATCCAGCGCGTATAGATGGCCGTCATCACAGCCCACATATACCTTGCCGCCGGCGATCGCCGCCGTGCTGTGGATGCCCTCTTGAGCCTTGAACGTCCAAAGAGGCTTGAGCGCCGGGCTCAGCTTGCTTTTCGAGACGCCGGTGAGCGAGGCCGTGCCGCGATACATCGGCCAGGAATCAGCCGGGGCAGCATCCACCCCTGCCGTTTGCCCAAGTGTTTGCCCAAGCGACGACAACAAAGCCAATAATGCGATTATGAAACGTTTCACGACAAAAACCGGGCCAACCCTCCAAGCCCACTTGGCCAAAAGCCTGCCGAAGGCCTGAAAATAAGGCAATAAAAAATACAACGTACACGTACTGTTTTCCCGTGCTGGATTTTGTGAGATGGCTATTTTTTGCAGGAAACGTGCTCTGTTTTGCCTGTTTTACAATGAAAACGGAAGGCGTCCGTTGCGGGGATTTACAGGCTCGATACCCTTATTTTACGCAATGGCAAAGCCGAAGGGTCAGACGTTGACCTGCTCGCCGTAGTCGTCGGGGGAGAGCAGGTCGTCGAGTTCTTTGGGATTTGCCAGGCGAATCTTGAAGAACCAGCCGTCGCCGTAGGGGTCCTCGTTGACGGTGCCCGGCTCGGTGTCGAGGGCATCGTTGGTCTCGATGACTTGGCCGCTCACCGGTGCGTATATGTCGCTGGCGGTCTTGACCGATTCGACTACGGCGCAGGGATCGCCGGCGGCTAATTCGCGGCCAATTTCAGGTAATTCGATGAATACCAGCTCCGTCAGCTCATCCTGTGCATGGTCGGAGATTCCGATGATAGCGGTGTCGCCTTCCACGTTCACCCATTCGTGGGAGCTGGCGTACTTCAGGTCGGTCGGTATATCTGACATCGCGGCGTTTTTCTAGCGAACGTGTGGGCCAGAGGTCAATCCAGTTTTCGAAAAATCGGCCGCTTGACCACCTGCGCCAGAAAGCGGCGATTGCGGATCTCGATCTCGATGTCGGTGCCGGACTTGGCGTGGGCGCTTTCGACGTAGCCCAAGCCGATACCGTAGCCGAGCGACGGGCTCTGCATGCCGCTGGTCACCTCGCCGATTTCCCGGCCAGTTCCGTCGGCGGCAAAGATTTTGTAATGTTCGCGAGGCGGCGCGCTCTTGCTGGTCATTTTGAAACCGATGCACCGGCGGGAAACGCCGTTCTGTTTTTGTGCTGCAAGAGTTTCCCGTCCGATGAAGTCTGGCTTGTCGAGCGCAACGGCCCAGCCAAGTGATGCCTCGATCGGCGTTGTCTCGGCTGTCAACTCGTGGCCGTAGAGCGAATAGCCGGCTTCGGTACGGAGTGTGTCGCGCGCTCCCAGACCGGCCGGCATGAGGCCTAGTGCTGGGCCAAGTGACATGAACTGTTTCCACAGTGACACCACGCGTTCGTTGGGTACGACCAGCTCGAAACCGTCCTCGCCGGTGTAGCCGGTGCGCGAAACCCAGGTGGTCGCGCCGCTGAAGTCGAGTTCGGCGATCTGGTTTTTCTGCATCTCGATGGCTGCCGGAAAAACGCCGGCAATGATTTCAGCCGCTTTCGGGCCCTGCAACGCAATCGCTGACAGTTCGCCGGAGCGGTTGGTCATCTCGAGTTGCAGCGACTTGTTGCCGGAGTTGAGCTGGGCCTTGATCCACATCCAGTCGACCTCCAACCGCGAGGCGTTGACGATGAGCAGGTAGCGGTCTTGGCCGAGTCGGTAGGCGTAGAGGTCGTCGATGACGCCGCCATTGTCCTGGCAGAGAAGTGAGTACTGGCCGATGCCGGGCTCGAGCTTGGTCAGGTCATTGCTCAAGATGTGATTTAAGAACTCGAGCGCGTCCGGGCCGTCGAATTGGAACTCGCCCATGTGCGAGATGTCGAACAGGCCGGCGGCTTCTCGGACGGCGCGGTGCTCCTGCGCGATGCCGGAGTACAGTAATGGCATTTCCCAGCCACTGAACCGGACCATCCGCGCATCAAGTGCGGTGTGGGTCTCGAAAAGTGCGGTGCGTTTAAGGCCGTTTTTCTCCATATCGGTAAGCCGGGCAGTATAGGCGCATGGCGAGGCGCGCAAAAGCTTTCGGCTTGATTAGGGACATTTTTTGATCGGAAGAACGGATTGCTTTCCTGCGGTAAAGTGTCAATCTCCGGGCTGTTTTGTGTAACTTGGCTAAACGCCGAGCCGTAGTAATGTTGTATAAACCGACTGGTTTTGAGCCAAAAAAAAGAATGAAAATAGTACCGTATCTAACGAAGGTTGCCAGCGTAACCCTCACAGCAACCGTGATTTTGGCCGTTGGTTGCGGCCAGGCTCCCGATTCCGGGGAATCCTCCGCGAACTCAGCCAACATTGAGGCGCTTCAAAAAGAGAACGCTTCGTTGAAAAAGCAACTGGCGGATACACGGTCGCGCATCGACAGCTTGACAGCCCAACTCAATGGAGCCGATGCACCCGTTGTGGATAGGGGACTGTCGGCGGAGGAAATCATTGACGAGTTGATGAATGTCAAATTGACCACGGAGAACCGGCGGGCAGCCGAGCGTCGCGTGCAGTTCCTGTTCGAGAGCCTCATCCAGCAGGGCGATGCCGCCGTGCCGCACATTCGCGCCTTCCTGAACAAGATGGAAGATGTCGAGTTTACGGTGCAGCGCTCGGAGGATGAAGAGGAGGGTCGCGGCCGTGGTCGGAGCCGCGGCAATGACTGGGCGGAGCGGCTTCGCGGCCGCACCCGTGGCTCGTCTCTTGATTTTGAAAAGCCGCCCTCGTTACGCATCGGGCTGATGGATGCCCTGAAGGAGATCGGCGGCAGCAGTGCCGAGGCGGCGCTGGGCGAAGTGCTCTCGAAAACCGGGCGCGGTTTTGAGGTGGCTTATGTGGCCAAGGCTGTCCGCAGCATGATCGGTCCGGATGCCTTTCGTGACGAGGCGGTGGCAGCCGCCCATGAACTGCTGAGCGATCCGCTCGAGATGCCCAACCCGAACAGTTTTGACCGGAATGCCAAACGCTACCTCTACAGCGTGCTGGAAATGTATAATGACCAGACTTTCATTCAGTCCGCACAAGGGCTGTTGGTGCGCGAGGATGGCAAGATCGATGATACCGTGCTCGATTACCTCGACGACGTCGGCAAGGAGCAGGCGATGGACGCTATCTACCAGGCGTTCAGCAGCGGAAACGTCACGGATCGTGGCGATCTGAGTGATCTGGCGCGTGCCGGCCTCAAGTATACTGGCAGCAATCCGCAGGCGAATCAGATGTTCAAGGACATCATGTCCAGCGACGAATACGATGTGCGGGTCAAGTGGACCGCACTGCGCGAGATGGACGATGCTGACGATGCCACCACCTTACAGGCTAGGCTAAACTTGATGCAGGGAATACAAGCTCAGGAAGATGACGCCACCGATAAGGTTGTACAAATGTACACCCGCCAAATCGAGGCCAAGGTCAACGGTGAGGAGTTTGATATGCGTAAGGAAATGCAGAGTTTGGGGACTGACTTTTGGCGCAATGCGTTTGGCAGGGGCGAAAACAGGGACCGTGGAGATCGCGGAAGTCGTGGTGACAATCGGGGAGAAAATCGACGGAACCAGCCGACGATAGTTCCGGCTCCCTAATTGTCAGTTTTGAGGTTCAGCTTTCAAAACGCAGAAAATCATAAGGTGTTTTTGTTTGTGTAACAGTTGCATTGACCATGGAAAATATCATCATTTACTCTGTTTTGTACAAAGAGGTTCAATATCGCTTAAAGTAGGTATTCAATGAAATTAGCAAAATTGTTCCCAAGGGCAGAAATCGTGATGATCTCGGTTTCGGCTGTTTTGTTTGTCGGCTGCGGAAAAGCGCCATCGACGGATGGCTCTGCTGCAAACGCCATTCAGGCCGAGGCGCTCCGCAAGGAGGTCGACTCGCTCAAGGCCAAGCTGGCCAACGCCCAGTCGCGGCTCGAGAGCCTCCGTGAGCAGATCAACGACGGCGGCGCACCACTCTCCAATGGGGGCATGTCCGTACCGGAAATTCTCGACGAGCTGATAGAGATCAAGTTGAGCTCCAAGAATCGGCGCAGTGTTCAACGCCGCTTGAGCTACCTGTTCGAGAGCCTGGCGCTCCAGGGCGATGCCGCCGTGCCACTCATTCGCGAGTTTCTCAACAAGATGGAGGACGTCGATTTCGAGGTGCAACGCGAAGGCGAGAGCGACGAGGATCGCAGTCGACGTTACAGCCGTTTCCGGGCCACGCTCAACTTCTCCCAGCCGCCGACGCTGCGGATCGGCCTCATCGACATGCTGGCGGAAATCGGCGGCGACCACGCGGAAGCCACCATTGCGGAGCTGCTTTCCTCCACCGGTCGGGGGTTCGAGATCGCGTACGCCTCAAAGATCATCCAGGGCTGGCTTGGCAAGGACGCCTACCGCACCGAGGCGCTGGCCGCCGCGCACGAGCTGTTGCTCGACCCGATCGAGGCCGTTGGCGGAAACCATTTCGATCGCTTGTCAAAGAACTACCTCTTCATGGTGCTGGACATGTACGACGACCAAACATTCATTCAGTCCGCCCAGGGCATGTTCATCAACGATGATGGGCGGATCGATCGCACCATTCTGGATTATTATGAGGATGTCGGCAAAGTGCGCGCGCTGGATGCCATGGTGCAGGCGTTCCGCAGCGGCCGGGTCCACGAGGATGACATGGATAATCTTGCCGAGGCCGCCTCGAGATACACCGGCATCAACCCGCAGGCCGATCAGTTGTTCCGCGACATCATGACCGGCGACCAGTACAACATGGAAACCAAGATGGACGCCATCCGGAGCTTCACCCAAAGCGACGGCGACGCGAGCACCCCCGGCGTTCCTAAAAATGTGCTGCAGGCGCGGCTGAACCTGGTCAATACTCTTCAATATGATGAATCCGACCTGATGGGCAAGGGTATGGCGCTACTGGCGCTTCAACTGGAGTCCCAAATCTCCGGCGAGAGGACGGACGAACGAAAAATGAGGGATGCCGCCTCGCGGCTTTTCAGAGATATGCAGAAGCGCGAGAGCGAGGAACGCAGATCCGGTCAAAGGACACCCAGCAGGCAGCCGACCGTCGTTCCTGCGCCCTGAGTCTCGCGAATCCCCTTGCAATCCCATTTCAAACGCCGGAAACCTCCCGGCGTTTTTTTGCGCTTGGCTAGGCGCAACTCAAGGAGCCACTCAGTATGACTCCAGCCGGCATCACAAGAGAGCAGTGGAAACTGATGGGAGTGCTGTCGCTGTTTTGGGCCACCCTGTTTGGCGCGCTGGGGATCTTCTTCCCGTTCTACTCGCTTTATCTGAAGGACACCCTTGGCTTGAGCGGCCAGCAGATCGGACTGGCCATGGGGGTGTTTCACTTGGTGGGCCTCGTTGGCCAGCCGTCTTGGGGCTATCTGGCCGACCGCACCGGCGCCCGCAAGGCCGTGCTGGTTGTCATCACGCTCGGGATGGCTCTTGGATTCGTTGCATTTTGGTACGTCAGGAGTTACGCCGTGCTGTTGCTGGTCTCGATGTTCTTCGCCGCGTTTTACACCAGCCTCATTCCGCAGGGCATGGCCCTTGGCCTTGGGCTTTTGTACCGGTCCAGTAACTCGCACTTCGAGTGGGTGCGGGCGTTTGGGTCGGTCGGCTTCCTTATTACCTGCTTTGGCTTTCCGTTTTTCCTCGATGCTATTGACCCCGGGCCGGATGAGGGGGACCTAGGCTTACTGTTCCCCTGTTCCGCCGCGATCATCCTGCTGACGACCGCTGTCGTGTTCCTCATCCCAAACCAAAAAGTCATCCGCGAGCAGGCCCGGCCCGGCGCGTGGCGCTTGTTGATCGCAGACCGGAAGTTTCTCCGATTTCTCCTCTATGTGTTCCTCGTTAACTTCATGCTCGACGGACCGATGTTCCTGTTCCCGGTTTTCGTCAAGCAGATCGCGCCTGAGAACACCCTTGGCACGCTCAAGTGGCTTTGGCTCATCATGCTGGTTCCGGAGATCATTGCGATTGCGCTTGCCGGGCACATCCGCCGACGAATCGGGGTCCGGCTTCTGATGCTCTTAGGTCTGGCTGCTGGTGGGGTGAAATGGCTGGCATGCGGATTCTTCGGCGACCTGCCGATTGTGTTGCACGCCTCGATGTTGCTGCACAGCGTGTACGTGGTCGGCGCGCTGGTGGCCATGCCGCTGTGCGTTAACTATCTCGTGCCGACGCAACTCCGCTCCACCGGCCAGGGCTTGGCCACCATGGTCAGTTCCAGCCTGGGCGGTGGTATCTGCTCGACGTTTGTTGCCGGCTGGTTGATCGATCACTTCGACAATGCGGCGATGCCGCAAATGTGCGGTGGCATTGGCGCCATGCTGTTGCTCCTTGTTGCCCCCTTTCTCGTGCCCAAGGTCACTCCAAACCTGGTGGAATGATCAAAAACACCCGAGCAGACGTTCCAGCTCGGCGGAGGTATTGTAAAAGTGAGGAGAAAGGCGGATGAGCCTCGAGCCGTCGCGCATTACCCGCAGCGAAACCTTAAAGCCCGCTTGGCCAAGCTGCTCCGCGAGCGCCTCCATGTTCTCGCCCGGTTTGCTGAAGGTGACGATGCCGCTTGTATTAGCCTCAGGCGCGTCGGCGTGCATTACCTCATAGCCCTTGGCCAGGAGCCCCGGCACAAGTCGCCGCCGCTTAGCCAGAAGATCGTCGGCGATATTGTCCAGCCCAACTGCGTTGAGCATTTTCAGCGAGGCGTGGTGGCCGACGATACCCAGCAGGTTGGCGGTGCCGGCCTCATAACGGCGGCTGTCCGGCTTGTAGTCGAGCCTCTCCTGCGCGATGAAGTCCGGGCAACTCAGGTTGTGCCAGCCCTGCACCACCGGCTTGAGTCGTTCCTGCGCCTCGCGCTTCACGTAAAGGATGCCGGAGGCGCACGGGCCGAGCATCCACTTGTGCGCGTCGGCAGCAAGGAAATCGACATGCTCCACCGGTGTGGGGAACACCCCCATCGTCTGGATGCCGTCGACACAAAATAAAACATCGCGTGAGCGTAGCTCGCGGCCGATCGCATCGATGTCGATCCGGTAGCCGGACACATAATGGCACGAGGCAAGGGCCGCCATGCGCGTGCGCGAGTCTATCAGCGCGAACACATCCTCCGGTTCGATCCGCCCTGGTTTGCTTGGCTCAAGGAGCTTCAACTCGACGCCCTTATCGGCAAGTGCCATCCACGGGTAGACATTCGACGGGTAGTCGTTGCCATGCACGATGATGTTGTCGCCCGGCTGCCAGTCCAGGCCCCGCGCGATGAAGCTCAAGCCAAGCGAGGTTGGCCCGACCAGCGCGATCTCGTGCAACTCAGCGCCAAGCAGGCCGGCGGCGAGCTGCCGGGTGTCGCGCAGCAGGTTCGGCGGCATGAAATCCTCCTGATCGCCGCCGGTGCACGCCTCGGCGTAGTTTTTTATGGCATCACGGGCGCAGGCGGGCAACGGGCAGACAGCTGCGTGGGCAAGGTAAACGGTGTCACAGGCGACCGGGAACTCGCGCAACCGCAACGCCTCGTCTGTTTGGATTTGCTCGATGGTCATCTCGACCTGCAAAAACGGGATACCTTACTTGATGAGTAGCGAGCAGTCCCTGTGCGAATCCTGATCGAGGCAGGTGCGGAGGTAGGAGACGATTTGCCTGTGCATCCGGCGGCAACGACTGCACCAGCGATCCGCGCCGACGATCTGCTTTACGCAATCCCTGAGCCCGTTGCATTGTATGATGTTGGGCGAGCGGCGGAGGATGGAGCGCACCTCCTTGCGAAGTTGCTGAAAGAACGACAACTCACCGCAGGCGTTCGCCAAGGTGGCCAGTTTGCGCAGGTCGGTTTTCTCGATGTGAAGATGCACCCTCGGGTCCTCGTCGAACACCACGTCGAACCCGAACCCTTGAAGCACCTTGCTCAGTGCACAGGAGAATTCATCGACCGACACGCTGGAGTACTCGTGTTCCTCGCGGAAGTAATGAACAATCGCCTTGAGTGCCTCATGGATGGTTTGAGGCTCGATGAGGTTGATGGAATCACCCAGCAACTCCTCGGTGATGTTCTCCGCCGAGCAGGGCCACAACTCTCCGGATGGCATCCTAAAAACCAGGTAATTGGATCGTAGCTGTATCATCCCGGGTTCCGAATTTCTGGACCGCCTCCAGAAACTCGGCTGCGTCATCGAAACGCCAATACACGCTGGCGAACCGGACATAGGCGACGCCGTCCAGTTTCTTGAGCTTCGTCATCACTTTGCCGCCGATCGCCTTCGAGGGCACTTCGCCGTCAAATTCATCATACAGTTCGTTCACGACTTCACGAATCATCTGGTCGATGGAGTCGGCGCTGATCGGGCGTTTTTGGCTGGCGACTTTGATGCCAGACTCCAGCTTTTCGCGCGAAAATCGTTCGCGAGCGCCACCGTCCTTGATCACCATCAGGTTGCCGCGTTCGATCTCCTCGTAGGTGGTGTAGCGCTGGCTGCACTTGAGACATTGGCGGCGGCGGCGAATAGCCAGTCCATCCTTGGACGAGCGGGAATCGACCACCTTGTCTTCAACACAACCGCACTTCGGGCAACGCATAATCCCTATGCCAACACAATTGAGTGTAGCTACCGAAGGAAAGTACACAACATGTAGTGTGTCAATAGCGCTGAATGAGTTTTTTTGCAACTTGAGATTCGCGTCTGGCAAATGCTGACTGGACAGCTTAGTCGTCATCGGGAATCTTGATCGCCCCTTTTTTGGGGATTCACAACTTGCCTTATGAATTCATTGACTCGTTTTGTCGTACTCGCCGCTGGGCTCTCGTTGGGCTGTGCCAATCTGCATGCTGCGGAAGTCAAGCCACACATCGTTCTACTCAGTGGTGAGTCGTTGTATGGCTCGGCGACCACGTTACCTAGCTTTGCCAAAAGGCTTGGGCAGGAGCACGGCTATCGCTGCACCGTGATTGTTCGCAAGGAGGAACACCGCTTTCCGAGCCTCGACTCGCTTGTCCAAGCGGATCTCGTAATTGTTTTCGCACGCCGCATGGAGCTCCCGGGTGAACAGCTTGATCAAGTGAAGCAATATATCGAGTCGGGCAAGCCGGTCATCGGCCTGCGTACTGCCAGTCATGCGATTCAAAACTGGCTTGAGTTCGACAAGCTTGTCCTCGGCGGTAACTATCAGGGTCACCACAAGAATAATTTGTCCGGCAACGCCTCCATTGTGCCGGCGGCCAAGGGGCATGCGATACTCGACGGGGTCGCAGCTGAATTTAAAATGGGTGGGTCACTCTATAAAAACACCACCCTGGTCAGGGCGGCCAAGCCGCTGCTGAGCGGCGCGGTCGAGGGCCACCCTGCTGAGCCGGTCGCGTGGACGCACAGCTACAAGGGCAACCGTACGTTTTACACCTCGCTTGGCCACGCCGATGATTTCGCCAACCCGAATTTTCACAAGCTCGTCACCAACGCCATCGCCTGGTGCCTCAGCGCTGATGCCAAGCCTGGCGCCATTGCCATCGCGGCCAAGTACGGCGTCGAACCGGGGGAGCCACTCCGTGTCGGTGTTGCGCTGTTCGAGAAAATGTGGCGCGACAACAAGTTGACGTTGCTTGACGTCCGCACCACGTCGGAGTACAGGGCCGGCCACCTGCCCGAGACGAAGTGGATCGACTGGTTCTCAACCACTTTCGCTGACGAGGCGGCCAAGCTCGACAAGGACAAGTTCTACCTCGTCTATTGCGCCGGGGGCGTCCGTAGCGCGCGCGCCTGTAAAAAGATGAGCGGGATGGGCTTCAAGTATCTGGTCGATCTCGCTCCCGGTTTCAAGGGATGGAAAGCCGCCGGCAAGGCGATCGAGAAATAAGGCGCCGTGTCAAACCACGAAGAATCTAATCCGCTAGGTTTGAGTGCTATTTTCGGCGACCAGGCAGAGCCGTTGCCACTGTTTAACTTGTGGTATGAAGAGGCAGGGAGATCTGAGCCGAACGATCCCTCAGCGTTTGCCCTGGCAACGGCTGACGCCAACGGCAAGCCAAATGTGCGGATGCTGCTGCTCAAGGGTGCTAGCGAAGGTGGCTTCGCGTTTTACACCAATATGAACAGTCGCAAGGCCGAGGAGCTAAGGGAGAATCCGCACGCCTCGATGTGTTTTCACTGGAAACATCTGCGGCGACAAATCCGCATCAGTGGCTCCGTCACGCCGGTCAGCGACGCAGAAGCGGATGCCTACTTTGCCAGTCGCGATCACGACAGCCGGGTTGGCGCTTGGGCGTCGCTGCAATCGTCGTCGATGGCTTGCCGCGCCGAGTTGCAGCAACGCCTGGCCGAGTTGCAGGCCAAGTACCCCGAAGGCAGCGAAGTGCCCCGTCCGCCGCATTGGTCCGGCTGGTGGCTCAACCCGGGCCAAATTGAGTTCTGGCTCCACGGTGACCATCGCCTGCACGAGCGGTTGCTTTACAAAAAGACCGGCGATGACTGGGAAAGGTCGATCCTCTATCCCTGAGCCACCCACAACTGATCCGTTTGCGATCGCTCCAAAATGCCAAGTGACGAACAATTGATGCGGGGGGCGCTGCGCTTGGCGAAGAGGGCCAAGGGCGAGACGTCGCCCAACCCGCTCGTTGGCGCGATCATGGCCAGGGGTGGGAAAATCATCGGTCGTGGTTGGCATCACCGGGCCGGTTTGCCGCACGCCGAGGTGGAGGCGATTGCCGATGCCAAACACAAAGGTAACCCTACGAAAGGCGCCACACTTTACGTCACACTTGAACCCTGCTCGACTAGCGGTCGCATGCCGCCTTGCACTCGTGCCATCATCGGGGCCGGAATCTCGCGGGTGGTCGTTGCGGCGACAGATCCCAATCCTGAACACGCCGGCCGCGCCTTCCGTTTGCTAAAGCGACAGGGCATCACCGTCGAGCATGGTGTGCTTGCCGGGCAGGCGACCGAAATCAATGTTGCGTTCAACCACTGGATCATGACCGGGCTGCCGTTCGTCACCATAAAGGCGGCGATGACGCTAGACGGCAAAATCGCCACCGCCGGCGGCGAGTCGAAATGGATCACCGGCCCGGAGGCGCGCCGCGAGGGGATGAAACTTCGCCACGAGGCCGACGCTATTCTCGTCGGTGTGAACACGATCATCGCCGACGACCCGGGCTTGACGCTGCGCGATGTCCGCCGTCCCAAGGCTGCATGGAGGGGACCAGCCCTACGGCGGATCATTCTCGATCCTCGAGCACGCACGCCGCTTGTCTCGCAGGTGCTGAACGATGAGTTTGCTGAGCAGACCACAGTTGTCGTTTCGCCCGGCGCACCGGCTGGACGCTTGGCCAAGCTGAAGCAGTGTTGCCGCGTAATCAAATGCCCCATGGCCAAGCAGGGGTTCAACCTAAAGTCGTTGCTCGGCAAACTCGGTCGACAAGATTGCACGCATCTACTCGTCGAGGGTGGTGGCGAAACCAACGCAGCATTCATTGAAGCCGGCTTGGCCAGGCGCATGGCGTTTTTTTACGCGCCGAAAATTCTGGGCGGACGCGAGGCTCGGACGGCGGTTGCGGGCAGAGGGTTGCCGTTGGCCGGGGGGCTGCGGCTCGAAAAAATCCGCTGGCGAAATCTCGGTCCCGACCTGATGCTCACCGCCCGTGTTGCTGACGTGCAGCCCTGAAATGTTCACCGGACTCATCGAGGAAACAGGCAGAATCGAAGCCATCGAACACGGCGCTGATGCCGTGAAGCTGGCAGTTTCGGCGGCTGTTTGCCTTGGCGGCACGAACACCGGCGACAGCATCGCGGTGAACGGCTGTTGCCTGACGGCGACGAAGGTGACGAAGCGTGGCAAATCGCGTGGCATCCAATTTGACCTGCTGCGAGAGACGTGGGATGTGACCAACCTCAACTCGCTACGTCCCGGCTCGGCGGTCAACCTTGAGCGCGCGCTGGCGCTTGGCCAACGGATGGGCGGCCACTTCGTCACCGGCCATGTCGATGCGGTCGGCAAAGTTCGCAAGTGGAAGAAACAAGGCAACGATTGGCTGCTCGATGTCGATGCACCGGCGTCGCTAATGAGCGGCTTTGTGGCGAAAGGCTCGGTGGCGATCGACGGTATCAGCCTAACGTTAGCCAAGCTGCGAAAGCGCGGTTTCGCTGTGTGGATTATTCCACATACGAGACAGGTGACCAACCTGCGCACGCGCAAAGTCGGCGACACGGTCAACCTCGAAACCGATCTCCTTGGCAAATACGCACAGCGGCAGTTTGAGCGGTAGCTGTTCCGCAGTTTATTTGGAGCCGTTTTTTTGACGGTAGCGGATGTAGTCGCGCGAGACGCCGAGGAGGCGGGCGGCGGCGGAGACGTTGCCCTCGGCTTGATCGATGGCGCGCTGGATGAGTTCGTCGATGGTTGTATCGAGCGAGAAACCTTCCCCGGGGAAATCGAAATTAGGATTGAGTGCGCCACTTGCTGCCGTCTTGTTTGCCACCGTTCCCGACGGCCTAGGGAGCGCGGCAAAGTCCCACTCGTCGCCTTCCTCAAATACGATCGTTCGCTCGAGTTCGTGGCTGAGTTCGCGGACGTTGCCCGGCCAGGCGTGCTCCAGCAGCCGCGCCTTGCCTAGGGCGCTGATCGGTTTGGCGGCGACCCGATGGCGGTGGCACAACTGATCGAGCAGGTGCTTGGCGAGTAGCAGAATGTCCTCCCCTCGCTCGCGAAGCGGCGGGATGAGCAGCCGGAATAAACCCAGGCGGTGATGCAGGTCATCACGGAATTGGCCGTCGGCGACCGCCTGAGCAAGATCACGGTTGCTCGCGGCGATGATGCGGATGTCGACATCGATTTCCTTATTACCACCGAGACGTCGGATGCGTTTGTCTTCGATCGCCTTGAGCACCTTGGCCTGCAGGCCAAGCGAGAGGCTTGCCATTTCGTCGAGAAACAGCGTGCCGCCCTTGGCGGCTTCGAAGAGACCCATGCGCGCCGTCTTGGCATCAGTGAACGCGCCGCGCTCGTGCCCGAACAGTTCCGACTCGGCTAGGCTTTCTGGCAGCGCGGGGCAATTGACCTCGACGAGCGGGCCGGTGGCGAGCGGACCGTGGTGATGCAGCCAGCGGGCGATGCTGGTTTTGCCAGTGCCGGTTTCGCCCTCGAGCAACACCGGTGATAGATCGCGTCCAAGCCGCTCGTCCGCTACGATGATCTTGTCAAGCTGCCGGCGGAACGAGTCTAGCGCGTCGCCGAAAAACAGGCGCTCGCCGGTGGTGTCGGGGTTGTGGCGCTCGTGCTCGGCCAGACGGGCGGTTTGGCGGCTGGCCCGGGCACGGTGCAGCACGAGCGGCAGCACGGCGGGGTCGATCGGTTTGAGGAGGTAATCCTGCGCGCCATTTTTGATCGCCTCGACCGCACCCTGTACGCCGCCCTCGGCAGTACAGACGACGACGGCGGTGCTGGGTGAAAAGACGTCCTCGCTCAAAAGGTCGGTGCCGAGGCCGTCCGGCAGGTTGACGTCGAGCAGCGCGAAGTCAAATGGCAGCGACTGGATCATGCGGCGTGCCTCGTCGAGCGTGCCCACGGCGGTAACGTCGGCGTCGTGTTGCTCGAGCGCGGCCGCCACCTGCTTGCGTAGGAGCGGCTCATCCTCGACCAGTAGTACACTGGCACCCTGTAGGGCGGAATCGGTCACGCGCCCAATGTCAGGGAGGCTTGCCCTCGCCGCCACCAAAAAATGCACCTGCCTAGTCGGGTACTGCCCACTTGCCTGCTACTGGGCCAAGCGATACTATTTTGCCAGAATTTTTTCACGGCATGAAACGCAAATGGATCACCATCAGCCTGTTGAGCGTGTTGATTTGCGTGCCGCTGTATCAACTCGTCAAGGTCTTGGTCGGTCTGAACCGCCCCATCGTCATCGCCGGTGGTCCGGAGAAGGGACTGTATCACCCGATCGCACTCTCCCTCTCGAACATGGTCGTGCGATTGGGCCGCAGGGCCACGGTGCTGCCAACCTCCGGGTCACTTCACAATTTAAAGTTGGTTGCTGAAGGCCGGGCCCACTTGGCATTATTCCAGCCTGGCTCCCGAAAAAATCTGGAAGAATTTGCCCCTGCATTACTGGAGCAGGAAGAGCAAAAGATCGATCCCGCTGAGCTCGAGAAGGTTGCGTTCGTGGCGAACCTTTATTCGCAGCCGCTGCACATTGTCGTTCGTAAGGGAAGCGGGATCGAGTCGCTGCGGGACTTAAAAGGGAAAGTCGTGAATCTTGGGCCGGAGCTTTCCGCCGACTATCCGATGTCACGACTACTGCTCCGGAGCCTCGACCTGCAACCGGGGGAGAACCATCGCAACATGCCATACACGGAGTTGATCGATGCGTTTGGCAGGGATGAGGTGGATGCTGCCTTTATTACGGTTGGCATGAAGGCGGACGTGTTTCAGACACTGGCAATTAACGGTAAGGTTCTCTTCTTGAGTATCCCGAACAACGAGGCTCTGGCGGCGATGGAGCTGCACTTGTCGCCGTTCACAGTGCCGCGCGGCATCTACCAGTTTGATAGCAAGGCAGTTCCACGGGCAGACATTCATACAGTGGCGACCGGTGCGCATCTCATAACGCGAAACGATGTCGAAAGCAGCCTTGTGGAACAAATCACCCAGGAAATTCTCAAGACCCCGTTTCAAAAGCAGAACCGGCTTGGCGAATTGTTCGAGCAGGGCAAGCCTTTCGCCAGAGCTCGTCCGTTTTTCCCCATTCATCAGGGGGCCAAATGGGTATACGAGCCGGACTCCCGCACCCTTCTCAAACCTGAGCTTGTTGATATGTGGGAGAGTATGCGCTCTTTTTTTGTGTCTATCATTGTCGCAGGATTCCTTGGCTACCAATGGTACCGGAAGAAAAAAGATCGAACCAAGGAGGGGCGGCTTGACTACTATGTCAGGAAGGTCATCGAGATTGAGCGGCAGCAGATGACTCTCGACACCGAAAAAAAGGGGAACGACATGGAAAAACTCCAGAGACTGCAGGATGAACTCACGAACCTGCGGCAGGAATGCTTCAAGGATTTTTCCGGGCATCAATTGCAGGAGGAGCCGGGAACGGACTGCTTCCTCAAGCTGTGTGCTTCACTGAGCGAAAAGCTCAACGCCAAGATGACGCGCGTTCGACTCGGCGGTGAGATCGCGCGACTGGCCGAGGTGATCGGGAAGAAACAGTGATGCATCGAAATTACTTCTCACATCCGCGTTTTTCTTTCCGTTCCTCCTCTTTGCGATGTCGGCGTGGGTCGTGCTTGGGCTCCTCAAGCTGCCCGTAGAACTGGAGCCCACACCCAAGACTTAGGTTTAGAACTTGTTCAAAAAGGCTTGCTAAAACCTACGTTCAGCAACCGGAAGTTGTGTGGCCAAGCTTGACGCGGTGTTTCCAGAGTTGGCGCGGCTTGAAGATCCCTAAAGGCGTGATGATGCCGGTGATCAGTTCCGGCGGCGTGACGTCAAAAGCCGGGTTGCGAGCTTTGCTGCCAGGGTTGGCCAGGCGCACCTTTTGTCGACGCCCACTCGGCGTCACTCCCCAAGCGCTGAGCACCTCGTCTTCGTTGCGCTCCTCGATCGGGATTGCCTGGCCGGACTCGAGTTCCCAGTCGATGGTCGAGAGCGGGATGGCGACGTAGAAGGGGATGCTGTGCCGCTTGGCCAGGACGGCCTTGGTGTAGGTGCCGATCTTGTTGGCCACTTCGCCGGTGCGGCCCAGCGTGCGGTCGCTGCCGACGATGACGATGTCGATTTCTCCGCGCTGCATCAGGTGTCCGGCGGCGTTGTCGGCTATGATATCGTGCGAGATGCCCTGCTGCGCCAGTTCCCAAGCGGTGAGGATGGCGCCCTGCGATCGCGGCCGTGTCTCGTCACAATAAACATGGAACGATTTTCTCTTGGCCTGTGCGGCGTACATTGGAGCAGTGGCGGAGCCGACGTCCACGAATGCCAGCCAGCCAGCGTTGCAGTGAGTTAGCACGCGAGAGCCGTTATGGATGAGCGGTTCACCGTGTTGGCCGAGCGCCTCGCAGTGGGCGACGTCGTCATTGGCGAACTGCTCGGCGGCGGCCAGAGCCTGCTCCTGTCGCTCGGCCACGGTGTCGTCGGTCATTTTCGATAGTACGCCGCGCATGGCGCTGACCGGATCGACGGCGGTGGGGCGTGCTTCAGCGAGCGTGCGGTAAACCTTCGCCAAGTGTCGTTCGAATGCCTTGAGTCCACGCCCCCGAAAGGCTCGCGCGCCCTGAGCCAAGCCGTAGGCCGCCGTGGCGCCGATCGCGCCGGCTCCGCGAACGATCATGTCGGTGATGGCGAGGGCGGTATCGCGAAAGTCCGCAGTGGAGACGATTTTGAATTTGTGCGGGAGCAGTCGCTGCTCAATGAGCCGGACGCGATTTCGCGCCGGGTCAAACCAAACGGTGCGGTAATGCCGCGACTGGCCCTGGTAGGTAATCTTCATGACGCGGGGCGCGGCTTAGTGGTTGCCACACTTGAGGTTAAGCTTGTGGCGAATCTGCTCGAAGCGTGGATCGGAGCGGATCTTGTTCAGATCAGGATCCTTGTCCATCCACTTCGTATCGTCGTAGCCGAGTTGAACAGCCTTTCTGAGTGCAGTAATTGAATCGTCAATGCGATCCGTGAGGGAGAAGCTGCAGGCAAGATTGTAAAACACCATCGAGTCCTCCGGCAGAAGGCGTGAAAGTTGCTCATCGACCGCGAGGCCCTCTGCAAAGCGGCCGCGCTTGGTGTAATCGTCTCCAAGCAACTGTAGCGCCTCAATGTATTCCGGGTCGCGATTGGCGAGACCTTCCAAAAAAGAAATCTCGACATCTAATTCCTGTTTCTCCCTGCTGGATAAATCTTGTCTTGAAGATGAATGCTCTGACATGAGGCCGAATCAAAATCACCCGATCAGCCGGCAGAGTCAAGCTGTCCACTGCGGGAATCGGGTCATTGATCAACGCTACTTCCCCTTCAAGTGCAGTGCCTTGTGCCTGGGGAAATCGTTGTGGTAGCGCTTCAGTAACGCGGCCTCGTCGTTCTTGACGAGGTAGATTTTGCCCTTGATCTTGAGCGTCTCCCTTGGCGCGAGGCTACCCAACCGGAAGTCGCTGTGCAGGCAGCGTATCACGCCCTGGAACAATTCTTGATATGGATCGAACGCCGTGGCGAAAATCATCGAGCCGTCGCCGCTGAAGCAGCCGATCAGCCCGTTGCTCGGCACGTCCGGATGCAGTGGCCGTGGATTGACATCGGTGCGTGGTACGCCCGGCCCGGCCCAGACTTGCCCGGGGATGTAGCGCGCCTCCGTCGACCAGTCCTGTGTAGGCATCATCGCCCGCTTGCCGTCGAGATAGACGAAGCTCTTCTTGATGTAGGCATACTTGTCGGCGGTCACGTCTGCACCGGTGCCGTTGAATTTGCCGACGCGGATGCACGGTTGCGCCCAGTGCGCTTCAGATCGCCTGGCTGTGGGGTTGTGCGCGGTGAGCCGAAAATCGACCTCGTCGTGGCTGGCAGTGATGACGTGCTCGACCGTCACACCGTCGTTGACGTCGCAGTGTAAATGGAGCTGCGAGCCGTCATTGCTGCGTGAAACCAGGCGCGTCTTGTGACCGACGACGGTGTGCCTTCCCCAGTCGGTCGTCTGCGAGTTGTCACGGCAATACGCCTCGAGGTAGTGGATTTTCATCTCTTTGCCGGGCAGCTGCCGGCCGCTGATGGTCAGCATGTTTTTGGCCCAGTGTAGTTTTAGCTTGGTCGGTTCGGCAGCCTGGCCAAGCGCTGTCGTGCACACAAACGAGAGGATTGAGAGAATCAATTTCATGGGTCGGGCAGCACAGCGTCGGCTCGCATCGGGATGCTGTCAACGGCAATGCGCCTTGCGCTTGTCCAAGCGGCTGGTGAATACTGACGCGCCCATGGGAGAACCGGTCAAAGTCCCGCTGGTAGGCCTCAATGAGCAAAACAAACCACTCGCTGTGGAGTTGAGGGATGCCTTTGAGCGCGTGCTCGATTCATCGCAGTTTATACTCGGCCCTGAGGTCATCGAGTTCGAGTCGCTCGCTGCCGAATCGATCGGTGCACGGCACGCCATCGGCACCAGCTCCGGCACTGATGCTCTGCTGCTTTCTTTGATGACACTCGGGATCGGCCCTGGCGATGAGGTGCTGTGCCCATCGTTCACGTTTTTTGCGACCGCCGGTGCGATCGCCCGCATCGGTGCTATACCGGTGTTCGTCGATTCAATCGACACCGATTTCAATATCGACCTCGACGATGCAGAGCGGCGCATCACCGGCAAGACCAAGGCGATCATTCCAGTGCATTTGTTCGGTCAAGCGGCGGACATGAATGGCGTGCAGCGCCTAGCCAAGGCGCATGGCCTGGCCGTGCTCGAGGACGCTGCGCAGTCGATGGGCGCGACGTTCGATGGCCAACAGGTTGGCACGATGGGCGACCTGAGCGCATTCAGTTTTTTCCCGTCCAAAAACCTTGGTGGGTTCGGCGATGGCGGCATGATCACAACAGACCACGATGACCTGGCCAAGCGCGCGCGCATCCTTCGCGTGCACGGCGGCGCGCCACAGTATTACCACAAGGCCATCGGCGGCAACTTCCGGATGGACCCTCTGCACGCCGCGCTGCTTGGGGTCAAGCTAGGTCACTTGCCGGGATACCTTGCCAGGCGCCGCGCCAACGCCGAGCAGTATCTCGAGCGCCTGGCTAAGTTCAATCACGTTGTTGAGGGCCGACTGATGTTGCCAACTGAAATCGAAAACAGCGGCCACACTTGGAACCAATTCACCCTCCGCGTGGCCAACGGCAAACGTGACACGCTGCAGGAACACTTGGCCACGAACAACATCGGCTCTGCGATTTATTATCCGGTCCCGCTACATCAGCAGGAATGCTTCGCACACCTGCCCAATTTCGGCGAGTCACTGCCGGTCTGTGAAAAAATGGCGGAGGAAGTGTTGAGTATCCCGGTATACCCGGAACTGACGGAGGAGCAAATCTGTCACGTCGTCGACACGCTGGCCAATGCCCCGCTTTGATCGCTATAGTGACTTGCCGCTGAGCGCACCGGCTTCCTGTAGCAATGTGGCAAGTTCAGTCCAGCCATTGGCCTTGGCGTAATCCAGCGGAGTGTGGCCGGATTTGTTTTGGCTGTTTAAGTCTGCGTTGCTGCGAATGAGCAGTTTAACGGCCTCGGGCCGGTTTCGTAGCACGGCCTGGTGCAACGGCGTGGCGTCGCTGTTGCTCAATGCGTCTACATCGGCCCCGAGCGATATCAGTACTTCCATCGTGTTCACCTTGCCCGCGCCGGCGGCCCAGTGCAGCGGCGTGCTTTTGTGGAGTGGCCCAGGCATGTTCACTTTGACTCCGCGACGAAGAAACGCTTGTACGGCGATGGCATCTCCCTTGGCGGCGGCCATGTGGATGGACACTTCATGCCCCGCACGACCACGCCTGGCCTGGAGCATGGCAGCGGCTTTGGTCTGCTGGTAGCCCTTAGCCAGGTCCAGTGGGGTACCACTTTGGCTGATGGCGTTCACCGGTGCGCGGCGCTTGAGCAACAACGCAATGACATTGGTGCTTCCCTTGGCTGCGGCGGAGTGCAGAGGTGTCCATCCGCCGTCAGTGCGCGCAGCCTTGTCCGCACCGCGGTTGAGCAGCAACTCGGCGGCCTCGGCCTGGTCAGCCTCGGCGGCCCAGTGGAGCGGCATGGCCTGGTGTTTTTTTGCGCGAAAGTGAACGTTGGCCCGGTTGCGTTTCATCCAGCCGTTGAGTGCCTCAATATCTCCGTGGCGTGCGGCCAAGTGAACCGACAGCGAGGCTCCTTTTTTCGCGCCCAGACGTTTGAGCAGTTGCACGGTGGAGTCGCGGTTGTGGATGCGTGCGAAATCGAGCGGCGTGCCATCGGGGCAGAGGGTGCTCAGGTCTTTGCCGAGGTCGTGCAGCAACTGGAGCACAGCGTCGCGGCCGTTGATTGCCGCCACGTGAACAGCGGTCCAGCCGTTGGGTGCGGCGGAGTCGAGATTACCGCCATTGGCGACAAGCCGTTTGACTGCGTCGCGACTGTCGTGGGCGCAGGCGAGGTAGAGCGCGTCTATTTTTTCCTTTTGCGTCTTGGCATGGAGATTCGCGCGGTGGGCCAGCAGCACCTCGATGTTGGCCGGCTTGTTGTGGATCGCGGCGATGTGCAGTGGCGCCCGGCCAAGCGCATTGAAGGCATCGATCGCCTGGCCAAGCTGTAACGCGTGCCGGAGGGCGTCGGCTTCGTCTGTGGCGGCGAGTTCGTGCAGGGAACGCGAATCGACTTTTGGTACCGGTTGCGGCTTGGTCTGCGCGATCGAAGATGGCTCGGGTTCGTCCGGGCCGCAGCCGGCTTGGCCAAGTGCAACCATAAGCAGAGCCAGCAAAAGAGGCCAACGCAGTGTCTCCTTTGGGTTGGCTTGGTTCATTCGGATCGGGGGCTGGACATCGTTCAGGTCGCTGAGGATTCAAGCCTCGGGATGCGTTTGAGGCAACGAAAAAACAGCTCTCAGTTGGGATCGCTGATGATGCGGAAAAACCGACGATCTGGTCTGTCTCCGAGTGGGACTGTGAAGCTCAGTGGCTTGTGATTCGGCACGTCGATATTTTTAAGCTGTTGCCAAATTGTTAGATCGACCGAGGCCTCAACGTGATGTGTCCGTCCAGAGATACCGAAAAACACGATCTGTAGACGGTTTCCCTGCACCAGTTCAATCGACTGAAACATCGGCCGATGCGAAGGTTCGAAAACCAGTTGCGGACGGAGCAACGTGTCGCCGTTGAGCGTGAAGCGCCCATCGGCATCCGGGCCGGAGTTGTTCTCCCAGCCGGCCAGCTTCCAGCCCTTGGCCAAGCGCAGCGAAAGCTGCATCGGCAGGGCGGTGAAAAACCGTGCGCCCCAGCCACCGCCCCGGCTTGGTAGGGCGAGCCCCTCGGCCTCGACACCGAGCAACCCTGGCGTGGCATCGATCTGCAGCGCCGCCGTGGCAGGCAGCTTAAAGGTAACCTGTAAATCCGCCCAGACATGCGCGTGCCGGGCCTCGGCGAAGTTGCGCAGCACCTGCACTTCCGCCAGCCAGTCGCCGGTGTTTCGGTGCGGCAGCGCCGATTGTGGGCTGCTGTTTTCGGTTGGCTGCCAATGTTTAATGTGCCGCGCCATCTCCGGGGCGAGGATGGCCTGCTTGTCATCGATCACCTGCAGAATGCGAGCCCGGCTCAGTGTGGTTTGCATGTGCGTCGTGTACCGATGCACGAAGCGCTCACGGCCTCGTGGCTCCTTGAGCAGCGCCTGCATTATGGAGACGAATAGTGGTGGTTGCTTGACCGGGAGGTACAGGATTTTCCCGTGCAGCGAATTGACCCACGGTCGCCGTCCGCTCGTGCCGAGGATGCCGTCCATGTCATACGGGAGCCACTTCCAACGGCCGCTCTTCGCGCGGGGCCGCCACTGCTGCTCGTTGTTCAGTGGCCAGTCGCGGTTGTCGAGAAACACCTCGGCGATGACATAGTCGAACAGGTTGTCCAGATCGATGAACGGCTCGAGCACAGGCATCCATTCGGCCGGTTTTTCAGATGGCCCGTTGAACAACTGCTCAAGTCGTTTCCAGTGCTCCATGTCGCCGGCGCGTATGCCATTTTGCAACAGGTCGACCTCATCCGGTGCGACACTGTGATGGCTGGCGAGGTGATGCCGGTCGATCCGTTCGCGCAAATTGTGAATGCCCCAGTAGCTGCCGTCTAGGTACACGATCGTCGGCCGCCACGCCTGTGAGTCCAGCCCCATTCCTCCAACCAGCTCGTGGCCTATCGCGTCGCGCATAAAAGCCAGCTTCCAGCCGTTGCCTGAGTTGCGAAGCAGCAACCGGCGAAACCTGTCAATCCTCAGTTCTGGAAAAAAACGGTGATCAAATGCGCTTTCCCCGTATCGGTCGCGTGCGTAAAGCCGCAGCGATTTCTGGTCATACTTTCGCGACCAGCCGCCGTGAATACGCAGCCCGACAGTTTGTCCGATTGTCCGGTGGCTACCCGGCTCGAACCACTCAAAAAAAGCCGGCCGTTCCCACTCACGATAGGCATTGTCTATGGTGTAAATGCCATGGTCATGGTCAAAAAGATTTTGCGGCCCGATGCAGAGCGACATGATTGGGAAGCGTGTCGACTCACCGATCAAATAGCTCGCCGTGACCACCGGCCCCGGCAGGTGGCCATCGCGAAAAGCGCGGGCTCGCACTACCGTTGGCTTGGTCAACCGGAGCGGCTCGGCGTAGTGCCTGGCCTCAGTGCCTGGCACGGAACCGTCGAGCGTGTAGCGCACCTCGCTGAGGGAATCTGGCGGCTCAATTTGCAGATTGACCGGCCCGGCATACACACCGGACGGATTGGCTAGGCGCGCTGTACCGGCCCAGCCAATGTGCGGCTTGGCCAGGTTGGCCACGCCCGGGGTCGCTCGTGCAAACAGCGCTTGACTAGGCATATCAGCCGGCACGCCGACCGTGGTATCAGGCGGACACGGCGGCAGCGTAAGAGTGGCAGCCCGGCGGCCCGGCGGCTCGGTGAGTGTTACCTTATGGTCGCCTTTGCCGAGCTTGAAGTTGGCATGTAGCGCCACCGCCGGTAGTGCCCATTTCTCCTTGAGCCAAGCCTCGACGGCGGCAATTTCGGTTACGGTGAGTGTGCGGTTGTAAATCAGTACCTCACCGATGTCACCGTGCCAGTTTCGATCCGGCAGAAACCGATCCGAGCCAATCAGACTGGCCTTCAACCGTCGAGCCGCCAAGCTTGTGACGAGGCAGAGCGACTTCGGCCAGCGTGTCGCGGTGGGGTTCACCGGCGAGCCGTTGATGCGCACGACCGTGTCCTTCCCGGCGAAGCCGCTGTGCGGGTGGTAATACAAAATCCGGTCACCGCCGCGCGTGAAGTCTGCCATGTTTCCATCCCCTATCACGGCACGAAACGATCGCGTCGCGTGTGCTTCCTCCCGCGCGACGATGAATACCGTGAGCACATCGTTGAGCAACTGGAACGAGAGCCAGTCATTCAGCCCATCGAACCGTAATACAGGTAATCCGCTCAGCGGATCAACCGACAGTCGGGGTTGCCGGGTGGTGTCGCTTTGTGCGGCCGTGATGCCGGTAGCCGATTGCCAACGGGCCACATGGCCCTCCGCATCGATAGTGAGAGAGTCACTGGCCGATGCATCAAGCCACAGCTTGAGGCCCGGTATGTCAGCTGGCCGCTCGGCGGTAGGCGACGGCTTGCGGAGCGTGCGCCGATCCTTCCCCGACGCGAACACCAGCAGGTGTTCTCCTGGCGCAATTGCGGTTTTCTGGAAGCGCCATTTGAACGGCTGAGCCGAGTCGTCGGACAGCCCAAAGCCGTCCAAGTTGATCGGTGACTCGGTAGGATTGTGTAGCTCGATCCAGTCCGGGAAATCGCCGTCCTCATCGACCAGCGTCGTGCGGTTGTCAGTCATCACCTCGCTGATGATGACGCTGGGAACCTTGACCAGTCGATCGTCGGCCGGCTGCGGCCCGTACACGAACCGCTCAAGCCACTTCCCGTTCGCGTTGGCTAAGCCGACTTCCCCTTGCGCTGCCGGCAGCTTGAAACCCAGCGCACGGCTGTCGAGCGTGAGCCCAACCATCGCGTCCATAAAACTCAGCGGCGGGAACACGAACATTGCTGGTGCGCCGATCGGCTTGCTCGAGAGGCGCATCCCGCCGAGAGCTACCGGTAGCGCGCCCGGGTTGAACAACTCCAGCGAGTCACGCTCGCCATCCGGCGGCTTGGCTACCCACTTGGCTAAGTGCACCGCGTCCGCTTGGCCAAGCGCAAGAGCGATATTTGGCGTGCCGAGCGTCGGGCGGGTAAGCGTCCATTCGCCGGTGGGGCCGGCACGTCCGATCGAGTGCCCCTGCAACTGCGGCCCGAACTCGACCGAATCGATCAATCCCCCGTCACGGTCAAAAAGCCAAACGCCTTCGCCATCGGCGTCCAGCTTGAAACCGAGTTCGTTGCCCAGCACGTGGTGTGCTCCGGTCTCGAGCTTTGATCCCGCTGGGAAAACAAACTTGCGCGGCTTGGCCGGATCATCGGTCAGGCTCATGTCGCCAAGGTTGATGACCTCCGCGCTGTCGTTTAGCAACTCAACTGCGTCGGGTGCGTCAGCGCTTGACCAAGCGAGTACCTCGTTGATGATCAAACGCGAGTAGTTTGGGTTGATCGTCCACCTTTTCGAGCGTGTTACTTGGTCAAGCGGCTGCCATGCGCCCGCGCTGTTTTTGCCGATAACCTCGACAAATGTTTCGCCGGGCGGGAGCTTGGCTAGGCGGATCGGCTCGTCGATCGGGTGTGCGCCGCCAAGTGGGCCATCGTTGACGCGGTAGCGGTAGTGCGTGACGCCTGGTCCGCCGACGGTGAGTATGGCACTCGACTCGCGTGTCGGCGTGGGCGGTTCGCCGGAGATTGACGCGCCGCTCGGCACGTGAGCCCCCATGTCGAGCCCGTTAGGCCCGGTGTCAATCGCAGGTGAGCCGGGCTGTAGTCGAACATCACGCGGCGCATTGGCAAACATCGGGTCGGCATCGAGATTGCGTTCGCCAAGCCAGTCATGTGTCTTGTGGATGATCGAGTCGAACACGTGCAACCACACCCAGTTTTGCTCGAGCCAAAGCGGCTTGAGGTGAATCAGATCCGCATTGTTGCCGGAGAAGATGTTGCCGGTGAGTCGTGCGCCGAGCGGCATCTCGAGTTCCCGTAGCGGCTCGTCGAACGCGATTGCGCCAAGAGCACCCCCGTAAAACGTATTGTTTGCCGCCTCTAGCCGCCCGCCCTGCTTGATTAAAACATGGTAGTCGTTATCGTAAAAAACATTCCGCACCATCGTGAGGTCTGACGCCTGTTCGTCGTGCCGCCCCGTTGCGACCGCGGCGGAAATGCTCAAGGTCGTGTTGCGCTTGTGGAAGCCGTGGAACGTGTTGCCCTCGATGTGCGCGTCCATCCCGTCCAGATCGAGGCCGTCATCGCTACCACCGAGAAACTCGTTGCCGTAGAGTTGCAGAATTGGTCC
Organism: Pedosphaera sp.; assembly: GCA_022451065.1. Classification (GTDB taxonomy): domain Bacteria; phylum Verrucomicrobiota; class Verrucomicrobiia; order Limisphaerales; family UBA1096; genus UBA1096. Next base: position 27,407 of record JAKUOU010000022.1, read on the forward strand.
TGGGCGCTTGCCACCGCTGACATCCAAAATGTCGTTATAGCCAGTCGTACCGCCGAAACGGTTGCGTGCGAACACCAGTTCGCCGTCGGCACGAATGCCGATGCCGCGTACATGTTCACTGTGGCTGAGGTTCGGGAAAACGCAGTCACGTACCTTGAGCGAGGCATTTTGAAACCAGATCAGATTCGTCCGAGTGCCATGCCACTGCACATGGTCTAGCGTGACAACCGAGTTCGTGACCGCCAGCGCGTATGAGCTGGTATGATGAAAATCGACGTACGCAAGCCGGTTGTCGTATGCGGAGTTGCTGAAGCCAATGCCGCCCCACGCGCCGGTCGACCCCGGCGCGCGGAGAAACTGGATGCGTTGTTGCGCTTCGCCTTCGGCAAGTAGACGCCCCTCGACGAGCAGTCGTCCATCTGGCCTGAAACAAATCGTCGCGCCGGGGTCGACCGTTAACGTGACACCCGCCGGTACAACCAACGGCTTGGCCACTAGCAACGGCTGTGCCGCCGTCCAGCGGGTGGACTGGCTGAGGCGTTGGGCAAGCGAGCGTGAGGGTGCGGCGCCGTGCCAGACATCGGCATCTTGCCGGGCGACCACGTTGCCGGAGGCGTCCAGTGCGTGTACGATCAGCCGGTTCAGCCCGCGCCGCAGCGTGACTTTGGCCTGCCACCGCGCTTCCGGCGCAATCCAGTCAGCGGCATGGCCGTTGACTTTGACCGACACGGTTCGGGCGGCCGGAGCCTGGCCGGACAGTTCGAGTTGCGGGGAGTGCGAAGTAAAAAATCCGTCGCGCTTGGCCAAGCCGGTTGTCACGGTCAGCTCGCGCGGGATTTGCGACAGCACAAACTCGCAGCGCTTGGCAGCGAACGATTTAAGCCGGTCGACCTCGGCGCTCGGTAGATAATCACCTACAAGCCGGTCGATCACTGGATCGAGTTGCTCGGTCGAAAACACTGTCCGCGCCAGGTCGTCCAAGTGAAACCAATAACGCGCCGCCACCGTAGGGCGGCTCATCAGTTGGCTCAGTACCGAATTCGCTGTGGCGCGCCATAGCGCGCTTTGCGTCCCACCCTGCACACCGAGCACGGCATCGAGGTCATACGGGATGAGCGTGAATCGGCGCTCGGCCGTGCCGGCGTACAGCGCGTAGTCGCCCTTTTTGCCGGTGACGAGGCTCGTCTCCTCGTTGCCGAGCAGGTCGTGTACGGCAAGGTGCCGCATCCACGCATCGAGATTCATCCGGCTGGCCGGGGGTGGCTCGTCTGTTTGGCCAAGCGCGCGGAGGAGTTCGATCAAGTCGGTGTAGTCGTTTTGCCACGCATTGGTCTGCTTGGCATAAAAATATTTTTTCGTGTACGGCGCGGGCTCGTGACCGAGAAATTTCAAGTCGGCGTAGCCGCCGCCCTTGTATAGGTTGCCGTTGTCGTCATTGGGGAACTGCCAGCGAATGTACTCCGAGTTCAGCGGGTCCAGCTCGGCGTAGTGGCCGAACTGGTTTGCGTCGCCGAGCTGTTCGTTGTTCTCGAACACGCGCACCGCCCGGGCGCGAGGCGCGGGCAAACCGGCGAGCCGGAAAAGCGCGCTACCGAGTTCCTGCGCGTGCGGGTGGATGGCATTAAGGTTAATCGCGGTGCGACCATGCCACGACCGGTCGTTGGGAAAGTTGACACGCCGACTTTTGTGCGTTGCCGCTCGTGACGTCGTGCCGCGCAACCGCACGCCGACGTTGTAATGCACGTGTGTCTGTCCGCTCTCGCGGTTGATGAAGGTGCCGCTCATCTGTGCGTCACTGGTGTTGTGCCAGGGTCGGCGACCGATTTGAGTCAGCTCGTCGCGCTCGCGTTTTGTCAAAATAATACGATGCACCGGACGTCCCGGTGTGACGACTTGATCGTCCACTTGATAAAGTAAGCGTGGACAATCTTCCGGCGCGCTTGGCCAAGTGCGTGCCGCGCCTTGGCCGTCGGTTGCGCTGACGTAAAATTCTATGACTTGGCCGTCAGCCTGAGGCGGGAGCGTCGCTGCAAATTGCTCAGCGCCGGATTGCGCCATTGGCAGCGAATGAAAGTTGGCTTTTCCGTCGAGCCTGTAATGCAATTGGGCCTCGGTTCCGTCCGGTGACTCGTCAATGACGCGCGCAGTGACTGTCACGGAGTCGGCGGATTGCGGCACGGCCGGCGTGTGGATCACGTCCAGAATCAACGGCGGAATGTTGGTGGTTTTGGTTGAGTTCGCGCGGCCTGCTGTGCCGCCCTTAGCCAAGCTGGAGTGCCAGTTTTGCCCGTGGTTGTTGAATAAACCGGGCTGCATCAGTTCGAGCGAATGTCCACCCCCGTCGTGTATCGCGTGCCAGGTCCACCCACGATGGCCTCCGCGCAGCGGGCCAGTCACGCGTCTGCTCCAGTCGCCCTGGGTGCTGTAGCGCACCTTGTCCGCCGTAGCGCCGTTGGCATCGACGAGCCGGATGGTTTCGCCGTTGTTGGAGAGTTGGCCCCGCCAGTTGCCAACGACATTTTTGACGTCGGGATGCAATTCGGTGAACCGCGCTACATCCGCTGCAATGACTAAACCGCTGTCGGGTGGCAGCGTGATTTTGCCGAAGACAAACAGGATACCGGCGTTAAGTTGCCAGCTATCGAGAGAGACCGGCTCGTCCTTGAAATTCCATATCTCAACGAACTCCTCCGACACCGACTCGTTGGCAGGGCGGTAGTGAATTTCGTTGATGAGCACCTGCGCCGGAATGGGAATTGCAGCAAGGCAAAACAAAAACCAAATACAGCCGCGCCGCAACGATCGGTTCGATAGCGGCATGGTTATTTTTTGCGGCGGAGTGCCCTGCGCTTGGCCGCGAGCAGGCGGCTGGTGGTGGAGTCGTCCTCCGTTGCGTGAGGGTCATCCACCGGCCCGGCTTCGGCGACTGCGGTTGCGCTTGGTTGATTGGCGACTTCGGTCGGCATTTGTTCCGATTGAAAGAGGCGCGGATCGGGCGCGCTTGGCTTATTGCGTTCGAACGACTGTCGGGCCTCGTCGCGCTTGGCCAGAAGCGAGGCGAGCGACTCGTCAGTGCCGGTTTGCTGTTGTCTGCGTTGCCAGAAGAAGAGCAGCCTTCGCAGGTTCGCGGTGACCTTGAGCCACTCCTCCCAGTCGAGCTGGATGCGGCGAACGCCGACATCAACCGGGAACAGGATGACAGCGAACATTAGCAGGTACTCCCAAAGATCCACCGGCTGAAAAGTCTTCTGCCTGTCGCGTTCGAACGGGTTGTCAGAGGTAAAGTCGCGGTTGAGCAGCTTGCCGCCGCCGACTTCGGCCAGGCGCTCGAGGCGGGCTAGGTTTGGCCGCGACTCGGCGAACTCAGGTGAGTGGTCGAGATTCGCGCCGATGATCTGCGAGGAGCGCAGTTCTCCGTTCTGCATCTCACGCAAATGAACCAGGTACGCGCCGGTTTTGCGTGTCTCAAACTCCGCATCATATCGGCCGGTAGCGCTCTGCTTGAGCGGGACGAGCTGGCGTTCGCCCTTTGGGCCAACGACAACAGCCTGTAGGTCGAGGAAGTTGCGGTAGTTGCCGGCGGCGTCCATCGCCTCGACACTGATGATGCCGTTGCCCCGCTCGATCGCGACGTCCGCCGAGAGGTCACCAGTCTCGATACGACGCAGGCTCCAATTGGCGATCTGGACCCAAAACGTCCGGTAGCGGGCCCAGCTGATCCAGCGGCTGCCCCACTTGGCGCGGGCGTCTGAGGTGAACGCCACCGCACGGCCAAGGCCGTACTGCCAGTGTGCCAACAGCGGGTCGCCTTGCGCGGTGAGCAGCGGCGTCTCGGCGCGCGGTTTTTCGCTGGTGGCGATATAGCCGAGCAGTTGCGGATAGTCGCCAGCTGCGAAGCCGGTGAGCGCCTCGCTGGCGGCGACCTGTTGCGGCGTGAACGGCTCCTCATAAATGGCGGTCTTGAGAATGACGGCTGTCTCCTTGAGAAAAATCTGCGGTAGTTGTGCCGGATTGGTAATATTGTAAAACCGACCGTCACCCTTCTCAGCGATCTCGATCATCGTGTCCGGCCCAGCATGACCGGCGATCAATACCGTGCTAACGGTGATTTTTTCATCACGCATGCTGGCCATCAATTCATCGCCCGGGGCAGCGGGATCGCCGTCGCTGAACAGGATCATGTGCCTGATGCTGGCGCTTGATTCCTTGAGGCCCTGATAGCCGATCGTCATCACGTTTTGGAAAGAAGGCAAATCACCCTGATTCATCCCCATAATCTGCCGCCCCAGATCCTGCCTGTCGCCGACCTTGGTCAGCGGAAACAGCCAGCGATCCTGTCCGTCCCACAGCACCACGCCGAGTTCGTCGTTCGGACCCATTGCGTCGAGCACGCCGATCGCACATTGCCGGGAGACCTGATTGCCGTTGTTGAACTCCATCCCGTGCATCACCAGTACGAGCGCGCCCGGCGGCAGGACTTTCTTGCTGCTCAACTCCATGCTGACCGGCAGCGCTCGCTCGAGCGGCGTGTTGCGGTAGCCGCCGGCTGCGAACGCCTGGTCGCCGCCGATGCAAACCAGCCCCACGCCAAAGTCGCGCACCGCGCTCTCGAGCAGAAGCATTGTGTCTCGGCCAAGGTCGCCGGCGTTGATATTACTCAAGAAAATTGTGTCGAACGCCTGGATGCCAGCAAGCGAGCCGGGCATCGCCGTAATGTCACCCAGTTCAACCTCAAGCTCGGCGCCGCGTAGGGCGCCGGCCAACGGCGCATCGCGCTGCGGGTCGGACGAGACTATCAAAACACGGGCATCGCCGCGCACATTGGCAAAGCCGGAGGCGCGGTTGTTTTGTGGGATGCGGTCTCCTTCGGCCTCGATCTGCACTTGGTACGAATAAAAACCTGCTTGGCCAAGCGCTTGTGGAAAGCTGAACAAATTTTTGCCTTTGGCTAAGCTCACCATCTGTTCGCCGAGCAACTGGTCGTTGCGGAAGAGCCTGACCTTGGCCGGCTGCTCGCGGTCGGATAGCGCAAAAATCTTGGCGTCAAACGGCTGGCCCTTCTTCACCGTGCCGGGCACAGCCAGGCGCTGAACCGATACGTCGCCGCCGCCCTGTGTGCCGAGCGGCACCACGTCCACCGACACGCCAAGCGGCTTGGCCGCCATGACCGCCTGCACGGCGTCGCCAATGTTCTCGTTGCCGTCCGAAAACAGAACGATCCGTTTCTGGCCGATCTCCGGAAACGCCGCCGTGCCGAGGCGAATAGCCCCGGCGATGTCGGTGCGATCCGCCCCGACGACGGTCTGGATGGTGTTTGTCTGCAGGGCGGCCGGTGTGAGTGTCATCTCGATGCCGGCGTCCGCGCCGAAGACCATCAGGCCAGCCTTGTCGGTGGTTTGTTTCTCGGCGGAGGCGAGCAGTTTCTGCGCGGTGCTTTGTTCGGCGGCGGGAACACTTTGTGATCGATCGATTAGGAAATAGACGTTCATCCCCTCCTGCGGCTTATTTTGCTGCAGACCGGCGAGGGCCAACACCACGGCGGTTACGAGCAGCGTGCGGAGTCCGTACGCGAGCCAGCGGCGCCACGTCTGGATTTGCACGTCGGTTTTCCATGCGAGCCACGTCACCCAGCCCAGTGCCAACGGCAAAGCCAGCAGCCAGAGGGGATGGGTGAACTGGAAGGTCATTTAGTTGGGGGAGCTTGAATGTTGAAGCTTCGACGCCGATTCACGGCGGATCAGTTTTTGCACGCGATGATTCTGTGAATCGGCGACGTAGAGATTCCCGAGCGAGTCGATCGCGAGGCTCCACGGGTTGTTGAACCGGCCCGGCACACTGCCCGCGCCGCCGATGACCTCAATCACCTGATCGTCCGGGCTGAGCACTGTCACGCGGCTGTTGCCAAATTCGCAGACGTATTGCCGCCCCTGTTCATCCACTCGCACATCGTATGGATAACTAAACTTGCCGTGCGCCGCGCCGGGGCCGCCGTGCTCACGCAGGAACGTCCCGTCGCCGTCAAACACCTGCACTCGATGGTTGCACGAGTCGGCGACGTACAGTTTGCCGTTGGCGTCAAGCGAGAGTCCTTCGGCGCGATTGAACTCGCGCGGCCCGCGGCCTGCGCCGCGGATCTCGACCTGTACCGACCCGCGGGCTAGGGCGAATTTCTGCAGTCGCTCGATGATCTGAAATTCACTGACATATGCTGCACCGTCGGGCTCGATCGCGACTGCACGGGGAAAAGACAACTGCCCCTTCTCGCGGCCGTGCACGCCCCACTGCGATACCAGTTCGCCTTCCGGCGTAAAGTGGTTGATCCTGGAATAGTGCGGCTCGACGACGACGATGTTTCCCTCGTGATCGAGCGCCATGCCTTTAGGCCGTCCGCGCTCGATCTCTGGCATCTGCCATTGCAGTAGATAGTTGCCTTCCGGATCGAACTTCTGCACGCGGCCGGTCATGTCGCACACGTAAACATTGTCGTCTCGGTCGACGGCCACCGAGCGCGGCTTGACGAACCGGCCCGGCGCGTTGCCGCGGCTGCCAATCACTTGCACGTCGGAGAAAATGGCGCTGTCAATTCCGTCGCCGCTTGGGCCAGCGCCGCAGCTGGCAAGCAGCACGCCGCAGCCCAGCGCGATCGCTTGGCCGGGTTGCGAGCGGATTGTACGGCAGAGGTTCACCTGGCGGCAATCCTCGCCGACTGCGGGGCTTTTGCAAGTTTGGCCCAGTCTGTATACTATCCCACAACGACCTGACCGAGCGTAACTTTTAGCCTTAGTTTGTTGTACTGCGGTACGAGAGTCATTATAAGAGGTACACGATGAAAAATGAAACCGTGAGAAGCATTGCGGCTATGGCAGTTATGGCTTGGAGCCTTGGTGAAGTTCTGGCTCAGGAATCGGAAAAAACGGACAAGCCGGAAGCGGCCAAGGAGGACCGTGAACGGGATTCCTCCGGCAAAGATCGGCGCGCTCGCATCATGAGAGCGTTTGACAGGAACAAGGATGGCGATCTTGACCAGGAGGAGCGGGGGGTGTTGCGCAGGTATATCGAGTCGCGTTCTTCCAAATCAGGGGGAGAAAAAACTCGGGACGACAAAATTGAGGTACCGAAGGATTATGACCCAAAAAAGAAGTACCCCTTTATCCTTAGCCTTCACGGTTACGGATCAAGTTCCAGGGGTCAGCTGAGGTTTTTCCCCTTGGAAGACCTCGCTGAGAAGCATGACTTTATCTACTGCGCCCCCGATGCCGTAGACCGGAGTTGGAATGCCACAGAAGCCTGTTGTGACTGGCGGGGCAAGGTTGATGACTCGAAGTATTTGCGGGCCTTGATTGAATCCGCTGTGAGGAAATACAGCATAGACCGGAGCAGAATTTATGTGACCGGTTTGTCCAATGGCGGATTTATGAGTTACCGTATGGCCCACGATCACTCTGACTTGATCGCGGCGATCGTTCCCTTTGCTGGGGTGGGTCACAAAACTTGGCCAAGCAAACCGAAAAGATCAGTCAGCGTGCTGCATATCCACGGCACCAAGGACAGCACTATCAAATGGAACGGAGGCACAACCCGGAGCTCGAGCACCTCCTATCCGGGTGCAGAGGAAAATTTCAATAATTGGAAACGGTTCAACCAATGCGACCGTGAAGTGGATATAAAGGAAAACAAGATTGATTTGACCAAGAAAGTGCCCGGAAAGGAAACCACCGTGACGCGCTTTGAAAATAAGGATGGGAGTATCACGACCGAACTATGGAAGGTTGTCGATGGTGCGCATGTCACCCGACCCTCGGGCGAGGCACGGGAACTCATCATCCGGTGGCTGTTAAACAAGAAGAAGCCATAATTCCTGGATTCATTTACTCAGGCAGACTCCAAGTTTATGCTGTTATCCAATACAATCCGAACCATTGCTGTGACTGCGACCTTTCTGGGTTGGTCGGTAATTCCAGTCCGTGCCGAGGACGCCAAGGTCACACATCATAACGCCCACAATGACGGCGTGAAGATTCACTACGCCACCGCAGGCGACTCCGGGCCGTTGGTCGTGATGATCCACGGTTTTCCCGATTTTTGGTATTCATGGAATGAACAAATCAAGGCACTGCAGTCAACACACCGTGTGGCAGCGATGGATCTTCGGGGCTACAACCGGAGCGACAAGCCGAAGGGGCTTGAAAATTACGCCATTCCAAAACTGGTATCCGACGTCGCCTCCGTGATCCGTGATATGGGCGAAAAGAAAGCGGTGATCGTCGGGCACGACTGGGGCGGCATGGTGGCTTGGCAATTTGCCATGATGCAACCGGAGATGACCGATCGACTGATCGTTCTCAACCTGCCGCACCCCAAGGGTCTAAATCGCGAGTTGGCAAACAACCCTGATCAACAGCGCAACAGCCAATACGCTCGGAATTTTCAACAACCAGATGCCCACAAACAGCTGGATGCTGAGCGGTTGATCCGCTGGGTGAAGGGCGAGGCCAAGCGGGCGAAATACATCGAGGCAATGAAGCGCTCCGACTTCGAGTCGATGCTCAATTACTACAAGCGCAACTATCCGCGGCCACCGTACAAGGAGGACATCTCTGAGCCGGTGCGGTTAAATATGCCGGTGTTGCTGATCCACGGCCTGGATGATTGGGCGTTGCTCCCCGGGGCACTCAATCAAACCTGGGAGTGGCTCGACAGCGACCTCACATTGGTCACCGTTCCGGGCGCCGGTCACTTCGTGCACCACGACAAACCGGATTTCATCAACCGTACGCTGAAAATGTGGCTGATGCGTGATCGTTGATTACGGCTTGCGGACTTCCATGCGGTAATAGCGGGCTTGCTGTGAACCAGGAAGGAACTCGGGCAGCATGACGAAGCCTGAGGTTGGCCTTGGTTCGAGTCGGCCAACGGTACTCCATTTGCCCTTGGTCAAGTCGTCGCGAGCCTGCAGTCGGTAGGCGATCCCGGCATGCGCCATGAACTCTAAGCGGACAGTGTCGCCGGTGACGGTGATCGATTCCAGGGCAAGGTGGCTGGCGCTGTCAGTCGGGTCGGTGCCCGCAAAATATTCCGCAAGGTTGGTTAGGCCGTCGCCATCGGTATCGTACAGGGCGTCGTGGGTATCGTCGGGGAGCAGCCCGTAAGCGTTCTCCCAGTCGTCCGGCAGTCCATTGAGATTTAAGTCGAGGCGGTTTGGGGCGCCGGGGGTTCTGAGGGTCGGGAAGCGTGCATAAGTGTCGGCCCCGTTGGGGAAGCGTCCCTCGGAGACGGCCTTTGATTGGCGGTTGAATGTCACTTCATCGATCAGAAAGCCATTGGGGTCGCGGAGAGCGATGCTTTCTCCGCTGGCACGAAGCTTGAATGAGACATGATCAGCGCCGCGCGCGGACTGCCCATCGGCGATGATTTTTCTGTACGCAAAAAAACTGCCACCGATGTAGGAGTGGGCCGGGAGACGGTGGAGAGTGGGGTTGGCGGGGTTGTCGGAAAGAAAAAATCCCCCAAGGGCGATCGGCTGGCCGGCTGGGTTGTGGAGTTCAAACCAGTCATCGCCCTTTTGTGGGTTGGCCATCCACTCGTTGATTCGTAGTTTTGCCGAGTCGCCGGTGGTGAGCGGCTTGTTGGCGGCTCCCGGGGTTGGCTCACTGGGCGACCACACCCCGGTGGCCAGAGGGGTTCGTCCGAGCGACAGATCCGGCGATTGGAAGCCGAACACAATGCCGTCAAGCAGTGCCGCGCCTCGCGCCTGACTATCATGGAGGTAAAGTGCGTCGCCGGATGCCTTGAGACCAAAGCCGGTGTTGGTGGCGGAAGCCGGTTTATCGGGATTGCACTCGATTACAGTGTAGCCGCCTGAAGCGATGACGCTGCCATCGGGGAAGGCATAACGATGGGGGGAATCGGAGGAGTCGCTGAGCCCCATGCCGGACAGGTTGATGGGATCGGTGTGCGGGTTGTGGAGTTCCAACCAGTCGGGGTAGCCGTCGCCGGGGCCTACGAAGGATCGGTTGTCAGCCAGCAGTTCGTTGATCACGAGTCCCGATGCCCCACCGGTCGGCGCGGTTTTCGCGTCGAGCCGCAGGCCGAACACGATGTCGCTGCTGTTTGCGCTGACCTGGTGCACCTCGGCGGCGAGCGTGTTTTTACCTGGCTGGAGTAAAGCGGGGTCGATCGTGAACGGGCCCTCGAGCGTGGCATCGATGATGTTCCTGCCGGCCAGCATTTCGTGGTGCGGCACAACGTCCGGGGGCATACCGAGCCGTAACGCCTCCCTGCCGTTGAGGTAGAGAATCGCGCCGTCATCAACCACCGCCCAAAGCTGCAGTCGGGTTGGTGGGGCGTTCCCGTTCCACTCAAACCGGGTGCGGAAATAAAACGTCCTTGGGCCAAGCGCGAGCGGCGTATTCATCGGAGCCGGCATCGAGCTGGATTCCTTGGCCAGGAGCGCCTGGCCGCTTGGCCAAGCGGCATCGTCGAAGCCCGGCTTGGGCCAGGTCGGTGGCGGTGCGGTGGCTTCCTGATGATAGCGCCATTGGCCGGTCATCTCGACGAGGATCACCTCGGTTGGTGCCGGGTTGATGACCGGCTTTGCGGGGTTGAGCGAGCCAGGGTTGGGAAGCGGCAACGCCTCGATGCCGTTCGCGCCGTTTGGCACGCGCCCCATCGACACACCCGGTGTTTGCGGGGCGTACCAAATTTGGTCGATCGCCGTTCCGTTCGCATCGAACAAAGTAATCAGGCCCTGGTCGGTCGACAGTTGAAAGCCGAGCTGCCGTGCCCCGCCGCCGGCTTGGAAGGCGACGGCCTCCCCGCCGCCGATGAAGGAGAGGGCAGGGAAGGGCCAGTGACTCGTGTGCCGCAGGGGCCTGTCTGTGAGCGACAAGTCACGCAACGTCACCGGGAGCGCAGATGGGTTGAATAACTCCACGAAGTCTTCATTACCCGGGCCTGAGCCTTTGGCCAGCCACTCGTTGATCTTGAGCGTTGAGGCGGCCCCGACCGGGGCAGGGCGGTTGGGTTGTCCCGGTGAGGGAACCGCGAGCCCCCAGCCGCCCGGCAGTCGGGCGATGGAGTGGCCGAAGGTCTGAGGGCCGAACACAACCACGTCCAGCAGTCGGCCTCCCCGTGCAGGCAGATCGAACAGCGCGACCGATTCTCCTCCGTCTGCAAGCGAAAAACCAAGGCTCCAGCCGGCCTCCTTCTGGTTCTCCGCGATGACGACCAACCGCCCGCCGGCCTCGAGTTCCGTGTCGTCAGGGAACACGAACTTCGCTGGCGAGTCCGGGTCATCCGTGAGGCTCATCCCGGAGAGGTTCACGCTGAAGCGGCTGCGATTTAGGATCTCGACCCAGTCGCTGCCAACCGCCATGACCTCGCTGATCAGCAGCGGCGATGCTTCGTCGGAGACGATCCATGTCATTGTGTGCGGCGACGGCATCCACTCCCCGGCGGCGTCCCGCCCTAAAACTTCAAGTGTGTGTTGCCCCTCCGCCACGGTGTCGATAATAAGCGGCTCGGTGATCGATCTTGGCTCGCCAAATTCCCCATCGTTCAGCCGGTAGCGGTAATGAGACAATCCTGGTCCCCAGATAGAGAACGCCTCGTTCTGTCTGGGCGTGGGTGAGACCGGTGCGCCGGCGAGAAGAAGCCGCTCACCACCGGGACCAATGTCACTGCCGAAGAGTCCCATCCCGGCGGCAGCGGCGGGGGAAGCATTGATATTTCCGTAGCCGGGCCGGAAAGGTGTTTGCGCGAAAAGGCCGTGCGTGACGTCACCGGCCGCGCCGGGCAGGAACAATGCTGTGCAACGGTCGAAGAGGTTGTTCGTCCAGACATTTTTGCCGGCATCGGGATAGTCGATGAACTCTGCAACGCTGATCTTGCACTCCGAGAAGAGGTTGTTTTCCGCTTGCAATGACACGCGGCCCACGAGGCGGATAGCCACGTCCGTTTTGCCAAGACGATTGCACGCCAGAACAGTGCTTGGCCAAGCACCAGTAGAGGTGCCGCTGATTGAAACTGCTGCCGCCCGCTTAGCCGGTGATTCCGGGTGACGGAAATTCTGAAACCTGTTTTCCCATATGAAACTGTTGCAGCCGGACAACTTGACCGCCTCGCGGGCACCTCCCAAAAACCGGTTGCCGCGCAGTTCCAGCCAGGCGGCAAGTCGACCTTGGCCGTCGAACACGAAAACTGGTGTAGGGCGATCGGTCGCGGCGAAGTGGTTGCCGCGAAAGACGACAGAGCTGTCGCCGGCGAAGCCGCTGCCGGTTACGACCGGCATTGCGACCGTTGAGGATGTCTCGAACGAACAATCGCTAGCCAACAGCGCGGAGTTGGAATACTCGATCGCCGTGCCAAGCAGATCGTGAAAGGTGACGCCGGACAACTCGAGTCGCGAGCCCTCTGCTTGCACCGCGGCGGTGTCGGCCGCGACGGAGGAAATATTCACATGGGCCAGTCTGTTGGGTTGGGCGGAATCGATCCACCGAATCCCGCGCCATCGATGGTCCGTGCCGGGAGGCGTGGTCAGCGTGGCCCGCCGATCCGGTTCGCCACTGATCATCAGGCGTCCCTGAACCTCTAGTTGCGCGTTCTCCCCGAAATAGACCATGGCACCGGCCTCGATTGAGAGCGTGGCCTGCCCTTGAACAACCGTTTTGCCTGGGAAAAACCACGGGCCACTGGCGGCGGATAAAAATGTGTCCGCCGTGATGTCCGCGTTGAGCGGCTGGTGCGCACCGGTTTCGTGCCAGATCGTGAATTCAAGGCGATCCAATTCAACGTGGCTCGCGTCGAAGGCTCTTACGGAGAGGTGATTCAACCCGGGCTGCAAACCAAATGCATCAACTTTCCAAGTTGCCTCCCAAGCTGACCAGTTCGCGGGGATGCCGTTCACCGTGACCGAGTGGGTGGTGATGGCGTTCGCCCGGCCCTCGAGAGCGACGAGGGCGGTTTCCGAGATACGATGCCCTTGCTTGACCGGCAGATTGGTCGAAAGCGTTAGTGCTTGTTGGATTTCTGACAAGATGAATTCGCGCCGGGTGGCAACGAAACTTTTCAACCGCTCGATTTCCGATTCATCCACCCTGCCTCCCATCACTTGTTTAACAAACGCAGAAAATTGATCCTCCGAAAAAACGGTCTCCGCCTGCCTCTGCAGCTCGGCGAAATAGCTCGGCACGAACGCCGGGTGTTTCAGGAAACGGGCCACCTGATCCGGCTGGGTCAGGTGGCCGCTGGCTTGCGCCGGCTCAGCGGCCCGGAAAAGCCCGGCCGTGGGGCTACCGGGGGTATCGCCCCGGCCAAGAATGGTGTCGAGGTCGTACGGAACAAGGACATGCCGATTTCCGATTAAGTCCTTGAAATGGATGAAGTCGTCGCCGATCCCGTTGCTCAGACCCGTTTCGCGGTTATCGAAAAACGTGTTGATGGCAAAGAAGCGCAGCCAGTTGTCCACATCGAGCGACTCCTTGGCGGATGCGGCAAACGCTTTGTCGGGGGTTTCCGTTAGGAGTTGGCAAAGCTCGATCAAGTCCCGCCAGTCATCTCTGGAGGCATTGGTCTCCTTGAAATAAACCTGCCGGTACGGCTCGGGTTCCTCCCCCAGGTAGGCAAAGTCGGCCTCCATGCTTCCGCTTCGGATGGTGCGGTAAATGTTCACCGGGCCAAGGTTATGGTAATCCCCAAAATCTCCGTCCACCACGTCGTTGTGTGCGTATGCGCCGTACATGGGATGTCCGGCCACGGCGGTGTCAGCGCCGTTCAGTCGGACGTGGACTAGGCGTGAGCGTGAGACCAGAAGTCCTGCTTGCTGGCACAGCGCGCTGCCAAGAAGTTGGATATGCGGATATTGCGCGTTGAGATTGATTTTCTCTACGCCGTGCCAGGGGGTGTCACTAGGAAAGTCTACCCTGAAATTGTTTGGTGTTTTCCAGCGGCTCCCGTTGCCGCGGTTTCGGATGTCGGCAAGGTAGCGGATTTCCTCCTTACCGCTCATCCGGGAGACGAAGGTGGCATTCATCCGCGCGTCGCTGAAGCGGCCGGCCGAGTTCCGCACCATCTTGAGGAAGTAGTCCCGCTCCGCCGGTGTCATGATGATTCGGTAAAACGGGAGGGAGTCGTCCGTCGCCGAGTCGTCCACCTGATAAAGCAGATTGGCGCGGGGCTCATCATCCTGGACGGTAACCGCTGGATAAATTCTGGAGTGGTCCTGCGCATCCCGGGCACGAATATAAAACTCAACCACCGTACCATCCGGAAAAGCCGGGATGGACAGGCCAAACAAACCGTCTCCGGCCAGTCCGTCTCCGTGCGCGCCGTCATCATGCAGGGGTGCCGTCAGGTAATCCTCCGCCGAGTCCGGCCGATAAACCAGATCGGCAGTCAAACCGGTTTTCTGTTCATCGACCAGTCTCGTGGTGATCTGTACCCGGCTCGTGGAGCTCGGGACGATCGGCCAGTGACGAACCTCAAGAATCATCGGCGCAGCATTCGCGTTCAATACCGAATTGGCCGTCCCCGGCGTGCCTTCCTCCACGGTGCTGGCCGCCCAGTTTTGTCCATGCTTGTTGGAGATGCCTGGGTTTATGAGTTCTAGGGATTTGCCTCCGCCGTCGTGTTCCGCCAGCCAATCCCAGCCCTGGTGCTGGTAGTGGGGCAGGTCCCGCTGCCGGACCGCCCACTCCCCCTCGTCGGCATAGGAAACGGAATCTATGGTTTTGCCGTCGGCATTCTCCAGGCGGATGGTTTCCCCCCGGTTGCTCAACATGCCGTTCCATCCGGCAACGACCGGCTGGACGCCGGGATGCTTGGATGCGAACACGTCGGCATCCGCCGCGACGACTAAATAGCCGTGTGCCGGCACGGTGGCCTTCGGAAAATCAAACCGCACCCCGCTGCGCAGCGACCAGCCGTCCAAGCTGACCGCCTCGTCGGCGGTGTTGTGGAGTTCCACAAACTCCTCACGGGCATCATCGGATGTGGGGTGATAATAGATTTCGTTGATCACCACGTCGCTGAACAACGGCCACGCTGCAACCCAGCAGGTGGCGGACAACAGGGCCCGCTTGGCCAAGTGAAAGCTTGAACAACCGTTGAGTAGCATGGGGCCCAGACCAGTTCCCTGTTTTGTTTGATGATGAACTTCCATACGGTGCCGCTACTGATCCCCTGCAAGATGTAACCTGAAAAAACCAGACTGCGATTGAAATTGATCCAAAGGAGTTACCCTGAGTTCATCGGCCGGAGCAAAAACCGGCAGGAACTGCTTCACGGTTTCCCACGACACGTTGGCGGCCAGGCGGCGTTTGCCCTGAAGTTGGTACACCCGGTGGGGCTTGGCCTGCCAATGGAGTTGTGTGACTCCGTCGAGGCCGCGCACTGACTTTAGCCGGATCGCGCTGAAGAGGTTGATCGGATCCGTTCCAGCTGCGAATTCCCAGTGGTTGGTCAAGCCGTCCCCATCAAAGTCATCGTTTGGCCGGACGTCGCCGATCCCCGATACGGCATCGTCGGTTTTGGCCCGGATCACGCGCTGTTCCCATTCGTCGGGAAGGCTGTCCTTGTCGGCATCGGTCGATTGGACTGAGGTCAGTGACAGGTCGAAAAACAGATCGGTGCTGTCCGGCCGCGTGTTGAACAGGTGCACGGCGACAATGTTTTTTCCAGGCACAAGTGTTGGGACGGTGGCGGCGGGCACAACGGCACTCCACTGCCTTGGGGCGAAGTCCGATTCGCTGGCTCTTCCGTTAAACGGCAGTTCCCCGGCTGGCAGGCCGACTCGGGCCACTTCGAGTCCGTTGATCCAAATGGCGAAGCCGTCGTCGTACTTTGCGTCGAAGCACAACGAGCCTGTGGACTCCGGCGAGCCAAGCTCAAGCTCATGACGCAGATACACAGTGGTGTAATTGTTTCGCATGTCGTCCAGCACGGTTTGCAAACCGTCCCGGCCGTATCCGAACGGCGCGGCGCCGGGCGTCCACAATGCATCGCTGAACTCTCGTTTTTGCCATGCATCCCTTGGCTCTGAAGCCTCCTTCACGCCCTTGAGCCATTTCCATTGGGCTGATTTTGACGCGATCCATGTTTGCGGCGTGCCTGTTTTTTGCGACTGAAAAAGCACGGACGCCGGGCCGGTCAGCTTGCTATTCACCGCCTCCGATAATTCAACCCTGAAGGAATCCGCTTTCTCGATGCCGGGAATCTGCAGCGAGATCTCCTTTGCCGTTTCCCCGGGCTGAAATTCAAGTTTTCCATCCGCAAACACGCTGCCCGTATCTCCGTTTTGATCCACCGCGCGAACCTTGAAACGAATCTGAACCGTTTCGATCGCTGGCCGGCTCAGGCCGATAGTGATCCGGCCCGGGGCGACGAGCCGGTCCCAACCCCGGAAACCAACGCCGGTCACAAACGGGGATCGCGACAAAAAGGGCGAGAGCAACTCGGGATGCTCGGCGGGCTCCCAAACCCTGTTATCGGGAAACGAATCGTGCAGACGGGATAGGTGATTGCCCTTGATTTTCATCCGCGAAATTTTCTCCTCCCACAAATTCCGGCTCATGCCCCAGACATCGCGTTGATTGAATATGGAAACAGAGCTGGTCATAGAAAGAAAACCGAGATGGGCGCCGTTATAATTATCGCCAAAGCGGGCTCCGATTCCGTTACCGGTGAGGAGGCAGCGCTCCAGCGTGACGTTCGGGGAGAGGTATCCGACCTCGATGGCCTGCCCGCAGTTGATGATGACCGAGTCGAGCACGCGCACGATCTTGTCGGCGCCCGACAATGCGAGCCCCTCGTGAAAGCAGCTTTCAATCCAACAACCGGAAACGTGCACCGTGCCTGGTGAATTCCCGCCGGCGTCGATGCCGTCATCCTTGCACCAGCCGATGAGTGTGCCGGTGATCTTGTGTTCGCCGAGGGTGAAATACAGCGCGTCGTTGTCCCCGTCCTCGAAGGTGTCGCTGTCGCTCGGGAAATCAATCAATGCACTGTCACGGATTGTCACGGAACCGCCGTTGAATTGGCCGACGGTTTGGCACCGCTGCACCACGCACCGGTCCAGCGTGAGTTGAGAAGTTTCCCCGTGGAACGCCTGCCCGGCGTTGTCGATGAAAAAGCAATCCGAGAACGTCCCTTTGGCGCCTTCGCCGAGAAAAAAAGCAGCCTGCTCCTGGCGATGCGTGCCGGCAATGTTGTTGGCCACGAACCACCATGGGTTGCCTCCGCTGCCGGTGACGAACGTCCAGCTCGTCTCCGTTGAAGCTGCGTCACCCTTCAGTGTGATGCCACCCCAGGGAACGTCTCGTTTTTCCGGACAGAAAACGACCGGCGCCTCGCGTGTCCCCTCGACGATGAGTTTACCGAGCACGGTCACCTCGATCTTTGGCGCCAACTTGACGACGCAACCGCTTTGGATAAGGAGGGTGACTCCTTCTGCAACGGTCAGGTTGGAGGTCACATGGATTCTGGTGTCCTTCTCCCACGTCGCTGTTTCCGGGATGGCGCCTTGCACGGCCTGCCACTCGTCATTGTCGATGGTAACCGTTCTGTCCGCGGACAGTGGCCCGATCTTGAAGAGATGTTTTTTCGACTGGCCCGATGAAAGCAAGCCGGAGCCGACGCCCCGCTTCATCGCGAAGCTGGTCTCGCCCTTGAGTTGGCCGTTGAAGTTCACGCGCCGGTTTTGCGGATTCATCACCATCGCAACCACGGGCATATCCAGCCCGGCCGGGAATCGGGTCGGCATGAATAGTTCCAGTCGGACGGCGTCTTCCGTGTTCGCGTCGAGCGCCTGTCCGGAGGCGACCGGGGGTCGCGGGGTCCACGGAGGCAGCGCCCATTCCGCTTGACCGCGCGCGGACTGGATCACGAAACGAACCAAATGGGCTTGTTCCTCTCCAGGGCCGCCGGGCGGCCGCTCAACAGAGCGCAACTCGTGATAGCCGGGATGGGCTACGTCCAGCCAGATTCCGGCAGGGATACGTTGGCCGTCGAGCCGATGTTCCGCCGGGGAGCTGCCGGTTTTGTTGATGCGGATGCGGACCGGGCCGTTGGCGACCTGCTTGTCCGAGATTCCCTCAACGACGATCCCGCCACTCACCCGCGCTTGGCCAAGCGCGGCGAGAAGGAGCGCCAGCGCGGCAAAACAAAGTCGAGATATAGGGTGGGTGACTCGCATAAAACAACTGTCCCGATCTACTACATCACTAGCAGCCGAAAGTAGCGTTCCGGTTGGCCCTTTTCGATGAGTTCGCGCACCACGACTTCGCCGCCGTTTGCTTCCGGGACAAGTGTGCGCACTGTTTGCCATTCACCGAGCCCGAGGCGTTCACGCGACTCGATGACGTAGGTTCGGTTGGGTTGAGCCTGAAAGCGCAGCTCCAGCTGGACATTGTCGCGAACCACCGCCAGCTCAAGCCGGCTGGCCTGTTCCCGGGGATCCGTGCCGCAGATGTATTCCTGAAGGTTGGTGAGCCCGTCCCCGTCGGGGTCGGCGCCGGCGTCGGCGTCGGATTCCGGCTTGAGGCCATGCGCCAGTTCCCAGTCGTCCGGCAGTCCGTCTGAGTCGCTGTCGGTCCGCGAAGTGTTGGGCTTGCCGGGGGTAGGGATCGGGAGGGACACCATAATGATGATGTTCTCTTCAGTCTGCCTCAAACCCTGGGATGCGGTGCCCTCGAACGGGCCAAAGCTGGCTATCGCGCCCAGGCCGGTCAAATAGCCGCTGTCGATCTGCGAGAGAAACAGTGAGCCTCCCGATGGTGGGATTTCGAAACGCCCGGGAGCGCCCGGGCGGCTGTGATGCCGTTTGGCATCAATGAGGAGAAAACCGGCGGGCGGGACGATTAGGCCGGCCGGCAGGCGAAACTTGGCCAAGCGCGCCGGCGTGTCGCTGAGGAACCAGCCGCCAATGTCCACCGCCTGGCCAGTCGGGTTGAACAACTCGATCCAGCCGTCGCTGCCGCTGATCAATTCGTTGATCCACAGGGGCGGCTCGAGCCGGGCAAGTTCGTTCTCACCTCTGCCGGGAGAGCCGCCCGGAAAAAGGCCGGGGATCCAGCCGGTTTTTGTCGACCAAACGGTCGAGGCGCTGTGAGGATCGTGCAGGACAATCGACAGTCCTTGGCCATCAGTCTGGCGATGCCAGCTTCCCTTGTAGGCGACGGAGAAAATCGTTTCGCCCCAGTGGGTTTCCAGTCGGATGGCTTCCCCATTGTTTGACAGTTTACCGCTCCACGGGCCAAGCACTGTTGCCTGTCTGCCTCCCGGCATCGCCTGAATCAAATCAGGGTTCTTAGCGATGACCAGCCGCTGCCCGGCTTCCAGTTGCCCGATGCTGGCTGTCGCGAAATCGTAAGTCACCCCGCCGGCCAGGCGTAGGTCGGCCAAGGTCAGGCTGTTCCAGCCGATGTTCTGCAACTCGATGAACTCGGCATCCGGGTTGCCAGCCGGGTGATACATGATTTCCGTGATGCGAAGGGCATCCCGAAGCGGTTGAATCGACGGGGCGGAGGCTGTGAATTCCAGCGGGGCCGACCAGTGGCTTGTGCGGCCGGTGTCGTCCTTGAACCGTGCCCTCAATCGGTAGGTTTTTCCCGGCTCCACGTTATCCGGCGGCACATAAACCTGCGGAGTGAACGCGGTCAACTCACCTGAATCCCAGGCGGCGTCCCACTCAAAGAGCGGAAGACGGGCTGGTTGTGCGGCTGGATTGTAGTCGGTGTCCACTGCGGCGATACGCCATCGCATTGAGGCAAAGGTGTCATTGCCCTGACGGTCTCTAAAGGGGCTTGTTTCAAAAAACAGGCCATTGACCGGATGCCCATCGGGACCCTTGTAAACAACCTCCGGGGTGTCGGGGATGCGAGTTGAATCCCTTGCTGCATTTGCCAACCCGTCTAGGTAGGCCGCTCGCCCTCCTCCCGGCACTGTTGGACCCGAATTACCGGACCAACCTAGAAAGGCAAAGTTTTTCATGTCTTTAACCTTAGTCTTCATGGGGCCGAAATCACGGCCATTAGGGGCCGAGCGCCAGCGATCCCGGTCCGCCATCGAGATTTCGCCGATGAGATCGGCCAAGTGGTCGATCACGGGATTGATGACGTCCTCTCTCCAAACTAGGTCGCGAAACTCTCTGATGAAATTGCGATATTCCTGCCGGAAGACAGCAGTGGCATTCCCGGAAGAGATGGCATTTTTCGGGTAGTCGATGCCCTCGCCCCAGTTCGGTCCCCAAGACGCATCCGCATCCCAAGGCAGCACGGCCAGGCGCCCAAGCGGTGTCTCTGTGCTAGGCTCGAAATACCAAGCCCGGTTCTTGGAATGCGAGTCGCGCGGCCAGTAGTCGTAATGCCGGATGGCCTCGCAGACGGTGTGATACCGGTACCAAAGATCCCAGTTCACATGCGACCGCAGCCAGTCCGCGGATCGTGCGGGCCGAAGTTGCTGTCGGATGTTTTGGAAGTCCCGGTCATCTGTGACGGCATAGCGTCCCTGGTTGCGCTTGATCCTGTTTCCGTCGAAAATCCCGTCCTTCAGCTTGTACAGGTTTCCGTCCAGTAATCGGTGCGTCTCCAAAAACCTCGCATCATAATCCTCCACGGCAAGGTGCATTCCACAAAAATCGCCAGTATACTGGCCGTTTTGATTCGACGGGGACTCTGTTGGACCGATCATGGTTCGAAAGTGAAAGAAGTGTGTGTGTGGTGAGGGTACACCCAGCAGATTCCAGAGAAGCGAGTTGACCCCCTCGGTCAGGCCAAAGTTGCCGACACGCTTGTTGTCGAACATTTTTCCCGTGTTAAGTGTGCGCCACTTGACCGGATAGTCTTGGCCGTAATTGTCTTTCGCCTGCAGGTAATGTCCCGGGTTGAACCGGAATCGCATCGACCTTTTGCCGCCACCCCCATAGCGGTCGTTAGCTTGGCGCAGCCGATAACGGATATGGTCGTGTACCACCCCGTTGTAAATAAAAGCACCCTCCCAGTTGAACTTGCTGCGTGCATCGGCATTGGACTTAGGAATTTGGTAAGCCGAGTTGTAGGCATTGCACTGGTCGAGATCACGCCCGCGTGTGATCAGCGTATAAACCGGCAGCGAGTTCATGACATCCGCCGAATAGACATGGTCCATGCCATCCGGATGAACGGTACGCTTCGTCGGCTTGTAGGCGGGCACACCATTGTACACATAGGCTGCAAAGTTGAGCGATGGGTCGTCATGGTAGGGAACCCGCACCGACGCCAACCCATCTGTGGCAGTGAGTCGGTAACGAAAAAGTGTCCGGTTTTCCTGCCCGGGAACCTGCACTGAATAGACTCCATCCCCCGTGGAGGCGTCCCCCTCCAGTCCGTCATCCCGCATGGAGAGTGTGCGCCAATTTTCCTCGGCTTCAAAACTAGGATTGGTGAAGAGCGGTTGATCGGGATTCGAGAGTAGTTCCGAGTGGGACAGTGGAAAATAGGCTGGGAGATATTTCCCCGGCACCACCACCTGATAATGTAATTGAACCGTCGCTACTCCGTCGGGATCCGTTATCTTTGCCGTGATCTGAAAGCGTTGGTTTGAGATAGGTTGCCTCGGGATGGTGGCAACCTGCCGAATTTGCGGTGGTGCATTTGTGGCAAAGACAGAATTGCGTTTACCGGGAGTCGGGCTAGGAGTCGGAGCGGGCGGGGGTGGAACGAGCAGCACCGCGTCGATGGATAGGTCACTGCTACCCTTCGTCGCGTTGATCACGTGAATGGCAATGACATTGTCGCCCTTTTTAAGGAAGGAATCGGGGTCGAGCAGGTCGATGAGTTCCCACTCCCTCTCATGGTCGGCAACGCCGCTGGTTGAGTCGTGTGACATTGCGCCTCCGACAACATGCCGCCGGGCCACTTCCCGGCCGTTGATCCAGACAATGCAGCCGTCATCCACATAGAGCTTCAGCTGCAATGCTGGAACTGCATTGGGATCAGGCACGACAAATTGATGACGCAGGTACACTGTGGAATAATTGTTTCGCATGTCGGCGAGGAGTGTTTGGTCGTCGTTGTCGCCGTAGCCGATGCTGGTGCGTCCGGTTTTCCATTCGTTGTTTTCACTGTAGCCCACCTCCCGCCATGCGGCAGCGCCCCCGGCCGGCGGCGAGGTGCCCTTTTTATATCGCCATTTCCGATCGTTATGGTCGATGAAGATAACCTGTTCCCAAGGTGCTTCGCCCAACGAGGTGACATCTGTCGAGGTTCGCCAACTCCCACCAAGGCTGTTGTCCAGGGCGGGATGGATCAACTCGATCGACCCGCCGTTTCCAACCTCAACCGGCCATGGAAACTCCCCGCCGTATTCCACCTCATCGACAACCTCATCCTGCCGGTCCCTCAAAACTAGCTTCTCCCCGTCGTTGGCGAGGCGACCGTTGTACGGGCCTAAGGCAGCAGTCGAGAACGCCGTTTGTAGCGTCGCGGGATTTTCGGCCAAGACCAGGTACCCACCAGCCTCCAGAATCGTTCCCTCCGGGAACGTGTATTCAATGCCTTGAGAAAACCGCCAGCCTGACAGGTTCACCGGCGATGGGTTGCGGTTGCAAATTTCAATAAACTCCTCCGGCAAGGTCTTGTCGGCCGGCTTGTAATATATTTCATTGATCACCACCGAGCCCTTGGCCAGGACGGCAAGGGAAAACAGTGCGGTCAAAAAATACAGGCGGTTGGTCACTGGTAAACACATTCTAAGCAACCCGGATGCCACGGGGGGTTGTTCGGCATAATCAGGTGTTTTCGTCCTGTTGCCCTCCGCTCGCGTGGGCAATTGGCGCATCGCTGCGTGGCTCCCGCACCCGGCAGGCATGATTGTGCCTGCTAGCGGGTGGAATGGCCAGATTAGCTCATGTGGTCAATGATGTTTTGGCTGAAGGCGGTGCGATTGAACTCGGCGGTGTCATCCGCGAGTTGTTATCCGGCTGGTTCCTATTGGAATCGGCAGCGCCCAAATCAGGGCAGTTGTTTTTCGGCAGCGGCCTCCATCAGGCGGTACCATTCCTCGCGCGACAAGCACAGGTCGGCCGCCTTTGTAGCATCGCGAATGTGCTCGGGGTTGGTGCTACCGATGATGGGCACAATACCGGCCGGGTGTCGTAACAGCCAGGCGAGCGCCACGGCGGTTCGGCTGCATTCCTCAAGGCGTGCCGCGATTTGCAGCGCGTCGCGCAGCGCCTGTTCCTGGGAATGGTTTGGGTTGCGAAGCGAAATCGGGTACGTGCTGCCGAGCTTGCCCTGGGCCAGCGGGCTCCAAGCCAGAGGCGTGATGTTATTTCGCCGGTAGTGGTCGAGTGACCCGTTATTAAGCGCATCGTGGTGGAGGAGGCTGATTTCTATCTGGTTGCAGACGAGCTTCATCGGGCAGGCGGCCTGCAGATGATTGAGTTGATCGACGGTAAAGTTACTCACTCCAAACTCGCGCACTTTGCCGGCCTGCTTTAACTCCTCAAATGCTGAGGCGATCTCCTCCGGCTCCATCAGGTAATCCGGCCGGTGGAGTTGATACAGATCGATGCAGTCAATCCCCATGCGCTTGAGAGATGTCTCACAGGAGCGCAGGATGTGTTTACGGGAAAGATCGTAGCGGTAGGGCGCCTCGTTTTCCGGGTTGCCCTTTTTGAGGATGCCGCACTTGGTCGTGATGAGAATATTTTCTCGCATGTCCTGAATATCCTTGAGCGTGTGGCCGAACACCTCCTCAACGAGTCCGTCGCTGTAAATGTCAGCCAGGTCAAACAGCGTGTAGCCGGCTTCGTAGGCGGCTGCTATGGCTTCCTTCCCCTTTTTTTTATGCTCGTCGTCGATCGGCGGATGGTTGATCACACCCGTCACGCGCCAACAGCCATAGGCCAGGCGACTGCATTCCATACCGGTCTGTCCCAGGGGGATCTTTTTCATTGGGGCTTGAATGAATTCTAGCACATTCGCCCAGGCTAAGCCAAAAAAAATCCGCCTAGCCCCTGGCCAAGCGGATGAGGGAAAATTTGGCTACATTAATTCAGGTAATTGCGCGGGTCGGCAACGTGCCCGGCGAGGGCGCTGGCGGCGACGGTGGCCGGGCTGGCGAGATACACTTCGCTCTCCTTGCTGCCCATGCGGCCGGGGAAATTCCTGTTGGTGGCGCTAATGCACTTTTGGCCGCCCTTGTTCATGCGGCCGAAGGTGTCCACTGGGCCGCCGAGACAGGCAGAGCACCCAGCGTTTTCGGTCATGCGCACACCTGCGTCTGTGAGGATGTCCCAGACACTTTTACCGTCCCACTTGGTTTTTTGCAGATCGTTGACGATCTCCGGAGTAGCCGGCACACCGAAAGTGTCGATGCGCACTTCCTGTCCGCGCACTAACTCTGCAAATGCAAGGAAGTCGCTCGTCTTGCCGCCGGTACAAGAGCCGATGTAGGCGCGGTCGAGTTTCATGTCGGTCATCTCACGGGCGAGCCTGCGCTGGCCGGGATCGGGGTGGCACGCCACGGTCGGTTCGAGTGCGCTCAGGTCGATCGTCGAGTCGAAAACGAATGTCTCGTTGTCGTCGCGGTCGACCGGCTCGTAGTCGCTCTTCGTGCCGTTGAGCTGGGTTCGCTCGTCGACCATCGCACTGGTTTTTTCATCGTGCTCAAAAATTCCGTTCTTGCCGCCGGCTTCGATGGCCATGTTGGCAACCGTCATGCGATCGTCCATCGACAGGCCGGCCGCGCCCGGGCCGTCGAACTGCATCGCGCGGTAGGTCGCCCCGTCGAACCCGATCTCGCCAATCGCGTGCAGGATGATGTCCTTGGCCATGACGCCCGGTTGCAGTTTGCCCTCAAGGCGGAAGTGCATCGTTTCGGGTACTTTGATGAGCAGTTTGCCGGTGCCCATCACGAAGCCCGCGTCGGTGTTGCCGATGCCGGTGGCGAACTGGTTGAACGCGCCGGCCATGCAGGTGTGCGAGTCGGTGCCGAATAGAATTTCGCCGGGACGAAGATGCCCCTTCTGTGGCAGGGCCGTGTGGCAAACCCCCGCGTAGCGGGACCCGTACTGGCGCTTAAGCAGCCCCTGCGATGCGTCGAACTTCCACTTGCCGTCCTCGTCATCGATCACATCATAGAAATACGGCAGCCCCTGCTCCTTGGCGAAGTCGCGCAGGATGTCGACGTTGCGGTTGGACAAAGAGTCGGAGGTAAAAATGTAGTGGTCGGGAATGATAACAATCTTGTTGGCGTCCCAAACCTTGGCATCCTCGCCAAACTCGCGCTTGAACACTCCAATCGTGCCGGGACCGCAGACGTCGTGCGTCATCAACAGGTCGGCGTTCACCCAAACATTGTCATTGGCGTTCACCTCGGTTTTGCCCGCTGCCCGGGCCAATATTTTTTCAGTCAGCGTCATTACAGCCGGGATATAATATCGGTTAGCCGTCCCTCACGCAATCGCGGATTAGTGCGCTTAGCTAAGTACTTGGTTTAAGTGTGACAACCGGCGACGACATCGGTGGTTTTTAGCTTGGGAGAGAAGGGCTCAAGTGACATTGGTACGTCATGGTCGAGGTGTTCGCGGCAGATGGCGAAGAAGTCGTCCTTGGTTTGGGCGCGGCGAATGTTGTGCAAAAATAGGCCATCGGCATCCACGCCCAAGCCTAGGTAGTTCATGTATTTCTTCATTTTTTGTACTTGGCTTTTTTCGATGAAATTCGGCGGCGCTGTCATTTCAAACAAGTCGGTGATGTAGTCGAGGACGTTGCGCCCGCTAGGCACCGAGAAGGCTTCACCGCGCAGATGCTGGCGAATGTGTGTGAACAGCCACGGGTTGCGAATGACACCGCGCCCGATCATCAGGCCGCGCGCGCCGGTCTCGTGTAGCACCGACTCAGCCTTGGCAGCCGAGTAAACATTGCCGTTTGCCAGGACCGGGCAATCCATCGCCTCGACCGTTCGTGAGATGAAATTGTAATGTACGGCGCTGCGATACATCTCCTTCACCGTGCGTCCGTGGACGGTGAGCAAATCAAGATTGTGCCGTGCAAAGATCGGCAGCAACTCGTCGAACACTTGCGTGTTATCGAAGCCGATGCGCGTCTTGACGGTGAACCGTATTTTCACCGCATCACGTAGCGCGCCGAGGATGCGATCGACCCGCTCCGGTTCCCGCAGCAAACCGCCGCCAGCGCATTTTTTGTAAACTACCGGCGCGGGGCAGCCGAGGTTCAGGTCCACGCCCGCAATGGGGTACTGCTGCAACTCGCGTGCGGTTCGCACGAGGTCGGGAATGTTTTTACCGATCATCTGCGCGACGACCGGCTGGCCGGTGGGGTTCTCTGTGATGGATCGTAGGATCGGCTTCTCCAGTCGTGAGTCGGCGTGTACGCGAAAGTATTCCGTGAAGTACACGTCCGCTCCGCCGCGTTCGGCGATCACCCGCCAAAACGGCAGGTCGGTGACGTCCTGCATCGGCGCGAGGGCCAGCACTGGCTCGTCCCGCTGCAGCAGGGCATCAAACTGTCCGACTTGTTCCGAAAGCGGCATCGCGCGTCTACGCTTTCTCGCGGTTGGCCAGGCCAATGGCAATCTCAAAACGCGCTCGGCTTGCCTTGGCCAAGCGAATGTGCCGACAATGCGCGTCAAAGCCATGCGTTACTTAAATCACCCGCGAACGGGCCAAGCCGGCATCACGTACCGGCGTTTGGCCAAGCGCCTGGCCCTGCTGTTGCTTTTTCCAGTCATGGCCAATTTACAAATGATGGGTGCCGGTTACGACCGGCCGTACGGTGATCCTAAGCTCAGTCGCTCGGTGGTGATGGCGCCCAGCGGCATGGTCGCCACAAGCCATACACTT
>JAKUOU010000022.1:54344-66640 GCA_022451065.1 Pedosphaera sp.
CACCTTTACACCGAGGCCAAGAAACTGGCGTTTGCCGATCGGGCCAAGTTTTACGCCGACCCGCAGGTGGAGAAAAATCTGCCGATTGCCGAGTTAATCTCCAAGCCGTATGCCAAGCGGCAGGCCAAGCGCATTGACATGGCCAAGGCGGCGCAGCGTGTGCTGGCGGGAGATCCGCGCCTGGCCAAGGGCGATACGATTTACCTGACTGCCGTGGACAAGGATCGCAACGTCGTGTCGCTGATCCAGAGTATCTATTATGGCTTCGGCTCCGGCCATGTACCGGGCAACGTGGGGTTCGCTATGCAGAATCGCGGGACTCTTTTTGCAATGGACGAAAACCATCACAACCGGCTCGAGCCGAACAAGCGGCCATTCCACACGATCATTCCGGCAATGGTGACGAGGAACGGCAAACCGTTTTTGTCGTTCGGTGTGATGGGCGGCGACATGCAACCGCAGGGCCACGCACAGGTGCTCGTCAACATTATAGACCACGGCATGAACGTGCAGGCCGCCTCCGACGCCGCGCGCGTCCGACATGATGGATCTGACACGCCAACCGGCGACATTATGTCCGATGGCGGGCGGTTGATCGTCGAGAGTGGGGTCAGAGACGAAGTGGTGAACGAGTTGAAAAAGCGAGGCCACAATGTCTCTCGCGGCGGTGCCGGTGGCGGCTATCAGGCGATCCGCATCGACTACGAGACCGGCCTGCTCCACGGCGGCTCGGAAGCGCGGAAGGACGGCGCTGCGATTGGTTACTGAGCCGGCCGGGTGTAGGCTCAGCCTAGTGTGAGTGCACATGAGAAAATCATTTCGCTGGAGCAATTGCCTGCCTGGCGTGATTCGTTGCGTGAGGCCGGCAAGAGGCTGGTGGTGACGAATGGGTGCTTCGATTTGCTCCATGCCGGCCACGTCATCTACCTCGAGCAGGCGGCGGCACTGGGCGATCTGTTGCTGGTCGGCTGCAACGGTGACGAGTCGGTCCGGCAACTGAAAGGAAAAGGGCGTCCACTGAACTTGGAAGCCGACCGGGCGCTGGTGCTTTCGGCGTTGGAATCGGTCGGCTCGGTGGCGGTTTTCCCGGAGAGACGCGCCGAGGATTTTCTGCGTCTGGCTAAGCCAGACGTTTACGTGAAGGGCGGCGACTACACACCCGAGACGCTGGACGCCGGCGAGCGTGTTGCGGTGGAGTCCGGCGGCGGCGAGGTCGTGATCATTCCATTTGTTTCCGGCAAGTCCACAACAGACATCATCCAGCGGATGAACGACTAACGAAATAATGCTGGCAGTCTCGCGCAAATCGGCAACTGGGTTGGCATGCTGTTTCGCCTGGCTTTCGCTTGGTCAAGCGTGGCCATTGACGGCGCCATTTGACGAGCCCCCGGGCTGGGCGAGAGAGGCGATCTGGTACCAGATTTTCGTTGAGCGATTTCGCAACGGCGATCCCTTCAATGATCCCAAGCCGGAGCTCATGGAGGGTGCTTATCCCGGTTATGTACCGGCTAATTGGGAGGTGACGCCGTGGAATCAGGACTGGTACGAGCAGGAGGATTGGGCCAAGGGCGAGGAGGGACATTTTCACAAACTGGCAGCGGCACGGCGATTCGGCGGCGACCTGCAGGGGGTGCTCGACAAGCTGGATTACCTGCAGGATCTGGGGATCACTGCCATTTATTTCAACCCGCTCAATGACTCGCCGTCACTGCACAAGTACGACGCGCGCAACTATCGGCACATTGACCGCACTTTCGGTCCCGATCCGGCTGGTGACACGGCAATCATCGATGCGGAGAATCCAGTTGACCCGGCGACATGGCGCTGGACGGCGGCCGACCGTTTGTTTCTCAAGCTCATCCGTGAAGTGCATCGTCGAG
This sequence comes from Pedosphaera sp., assembly GCA_022451065.1. Classification (GTDB taxonomy): domain Bacteria; phylum Verrucomicrobiota; class Verrucomicrobiia; order Limisphaerales; family UBA1096; genus UBA1096. The sequence goes on from JAKUOU010000022.1 coordinate 56,225, forward strand.
GCATGCGGCTGATCATGGATTACTCGTGGAACCACACCGGCATTACTTTTTGGGCATGGGAGGATTTGAAGAAAAATCAAGCCCAGAGCCGGTTCCGCGACTGGTACGACATCATTTCACTCGATGATCCTAAGACGCCGGAGGATGAATTTCGCTACGAGGGTTGGCTGGGCGTCAAGACTTTGCCGGAACTCAAAAAGGTAAACGTGGTGGGCAAACGGAAAGGCCACGCCTTCGAGGGCGATCTGCAACCGGAGGTGAAGGCGCATGTTTTTAACGTCACCCGCCGGTGGCTCGACCCCAATGGAGACGGCGATCCCGAGGATGGCGTCGATGGTTTCCGGCTCGATGTCGCCTCGCATGTCCCGCTTGGGTTCTGGCGTGACTACCGCAAGTTTGTCCGCGGAATCAACCCCGAGTCGCTGCTACTCGGCGAGGCCTGGTGGACAAAATGGCCGGATCAACTGATGGATCCGCGACCTTTTCTGCAAGGCGATATTTTCGATTCGGTGATGCACTACCAATGGTACAAGCCGGCTCGGCAATTTTTTGCGCAGGCCAACAGCGGTCTCAAGCCGAGTGAGTTCGTTGCCGAGATGAACCGTGTATATGGCGGTTATAGCCAGCCCTTGATGCAAAACTTGATGAACCTGGTTGCGAGCCACGATAGTCCGCGGTTCGGCACGTCTTTTCAAAATAAACACAAGTACAAATACATGATGGGCGCCCGCAGCAACCCTTCGCTCGATCTTGGTCCTCCCAGTAAAGCAACTCAGGGTGAGATGCGATTAATGTTGCTTCACCAGTTCACCTATATCAGTGCCCCGCATATTTGGAACGGCGACGAACTCGGCATGTGGGGTGCAGACGATCCTGACTGCCGCAAGCCAGTCATTTGGGGTGACATCTCACATCGCCCGCAGGTTTTCATGCCCGATAGCAAACGCGCCGAGCCGATTGCCGTTAAGCCCAATTCCGAATTGCTGAACTATTACAAAGCCCTGATTGCCCTGCGAAAACAACGGCGGGAGTTGGTCGGTGGCAAACTGAAGTTCGTGCTGGCCAACGACAATGACATGACCCTGGCTTACCACCGTAAACTTGAAGGCAGGGAAACGATCATTGCGTTCAATCTCTCGGGACAGGTGAGGGAAGTCAGGTTGGGTGCGGATAGCCGCCTGAAAACCAAGGCTCTTGTAGAATCCAGTCCAGGCAGCGTGATCGGGTTCGAACAAAACGGACGAAAAATCCAATTTAAGCTCAATTCTTATTCGGGAGTTGTACTTGGCAATGAATAGCGAATGGGATTACTTTGATCCGTCGTCGTCTGACTTCTTGGGCTGAAGTTTCCCGCTTTTGAATACATACAGCAGGTTGGGCTCGCTGATGACGTAGAGCGTGTCGTGCTTGTCGAGCGCGACGCCTTCGGCCTTGAAGATGGTTCGGCTGAGACCGGACTTGCCGCCGCGCAGCAGCAGACGGCTGGTCTCGATGCCATACTTGTTTGCCTCGACGATGCAGGCCGACTCGTGGCTGAGGATGAGCAGTCGCTCCTGCTTGGCATCGTAGTGCAGGCCGGAGATATCGCGAAGGCCGCGGCCGGCGAGGCTCATCAGGATGGAGGTTGGGGGGGTGTTGCCTTCCGGCTTGGTCGGGATGATTTTAAAGACGGCCGGGGAGCGTTTTTCGCGGGCGACAAAGAAGTGTTTGGCCAAGGGGTCGTACGCGATCCCCTCGAGACCGTTGGTGAGGTTTACCTTGATGTCGGTTCTGAGTTTCTCTGCTTTTTTCCAGCTGACGCCGCCGTCCTTGGGCTCAAGCTCGACGATGACGATGTTGCCGCGCGCCTCCTCGGCCACGGCGAACCGGTTTTTGCCCAGCCACGTGATGCCCTCGGTGTCGTCGAACTTGTTGAGGTTGATTTTTCGCTTGAAGGAACCGTCGAGGCCCAATTCGACAATCCGCTGTGGCGCGTCGAGCACGACGAATAGGCTGTCTCGCTTGGCATGGTAGGTGAGGCCAGAGGCATTCTGGCTGACGCCTCCGATCACCACCGGCCCCCTGGCCAGGGTGTACTGGTCGAGGCGCGGCGTTTCTTCGGCTGGGCCAAACACTTGTCCAAGTAATAGGCAGGCCACTGTAAACAAATGTTTCATGCGATGCCTCTCGTCGGTTCAGCCTACACCCGTAAGGTTGCTCTGTCACTCATGTCATCTCACTGTTGCAGTTTCCGTTTTTTGTTTGCTTTGAAAAGCATTTCGGCATCGACTTGTCGCCGCTCAGCCACAGTCGACCCTACATTTCTTTTAAACTCATGCAAATCATCGATTACATCGTCCTGTTCCTCTACTTCGCCGGCATGGCTGGCATCGGGTTTTGGTTGATGCGCGGCCAGAAAAAGCAGGAGGACTTCTTCATGGCCGGCCGCAGTTTCGGCAAGCTGATGCAGACCTTCGCGGCGTTCGGCTCGGGCACAGGTTCGGCCGATCCGGTGAACACTGCCCGCACCACCTTCACCAACGGCATGAGCGGCATGTGGAGCGTGATGTACTGGCTCTTCGTCACGCCGGTGTACTGGATCAGCGCGGTGTGGTATCGCCGCATGCGCAGCCTGACTCTTGGCGACTGGTTCGTGGAACGGTACGAGTCGAAGGCCATCGGCGTGGCTTATGCGCTGTTCGGTTGTTTTTTTTACATGACTTACGGGGCGATGATGTTCACCGCCATCGGCAAGGTGGCCGCGCCGCTCCTGGGTGATACGATGTTTGGGATGCAGCTGCAATACACGCTGTTGCCGTTCGTCGCGGTCGTTGTCATCACTTACGGCCTGCTCGGAGGCATCTCGGCGGCGTACTGGACGGATCTGATTCAGGGCATTTGCATCATCGTGCTTTCGGTGATGCTGATCCCGTTTGGTCTCTCGGCGGTGGTTGACAAGTTCGGCAGCGAGGGCGACGGGTTGATGGATGCCTTTCGCCTCATGCACGAGCAACTCGGCGACGGGGCATTTACCATCATCGGCGGAAGCACGGCGAGTGAATTTCCGCTATATGCCATCGTGTCGATTGTGATTATCAACATGATTGGCATTGTGCTGACGCCGCATTTCATCGTCACCGGCGGCGGTACGGCCAAGAGTGAATGGGACGCCCGCGTGGGGCTGGTCACCGGCAATTTCATCAAGCGCTTCTGCACAATAGGCTGGGTGATCACCGCGTTGATCGTACTCACGCTGTACGGCAGCGACGTAGCGTTGACGGCGGATCCCGACAAGGCGTGGGGCTTGGCCACTCTCAAGTTGTTGGGGCCGCTGAACATCGGCTTGGTGGGCCTGATGGTGGCCTGTTTGCTGGCCGCGCTGATGAGCACCGTGGATTGCTTCATGATCGTCTGCGCCGCGTTGGTGGTGCGAAACATTTACCAGCCATACGTCAAGCCGGACGCAAGTGAGGCGGATAGCCTCATGATTGCTCGCATCATCGGCGCGCTGGTTGTCGCCGGCTCGGTAGCGCTATCGCTTACGATTTACGATATGTTTGCGAATCTGCAGTTGACGTGGATCGTACCGATGCTCTTTGCCGCCGTTTTCTGGGTGGGCATGTATTGGCGGCGCGCGACGACCGGCGCGGCGTGGATCACGTTCACGTTTTGTCTGCTGTTCTTCCTCGTGCTGCCGATTGCGGTGCCCAAGCTCAGCCCTGGCTTGACCAACAGTCCGGCGTACACGCGCACGAGCCACGTCATCAAGAGCACCCTCACCCGCGCCGCCCTGCCGCTGGATGTCTCGCGCGGCAAGGCGAGTGCCGTTGGCAAGTCAGTGACGGAAACCAAGCGTCGAGGCGGCGTGGCCCTCTTTTGGACCGGCGGAGTCAAGCCAGACGGCGACGAGGCGCTCAAGGAGATTGATCGCCGAAAAGTGCCGGGCGGCGAGGAGGTGGTTTACAAGTACGACTGCAAACTCGTGGGCAGCGGCCGGTTGCGGCTGGACATGCTCATCATTGACAAGCTTGGCGTCGATCTGGCCTCGATGGACAAGGCGGCCATCAAGACACTCGACCTGCCGTTTGCCACGGTGGTGCCGTTTATCGTGATGATCCTCGCCAGCCTAGTGACCAAGCCGAACAGCAGGCAGGCTCTAGACCGGCTGTACGTGAAGATGAAAACGCCGGTTGATCCCGACCCGGCCGGCGACCGCGCGCAGATGGAGCGCAGCTACGCGCAGCCGGACCGGTTCGACGAGCGAAAACTGTTCCCGGGCAGTTCGCTGGAGTTTCAGCGGCCAAGGGCGGTGGATTTCTGGGGGTTTATCGCCTGCTTCGCCATATGTTTTGGCATCATCGGATTGGCGGTGTTGGTTTCCGGCATCGGCACCTAAGCGCTTGGCCAAGCGCTTGGCTTGCGGGCGGGATTGTTTATCATGCCGCGCATGCCGTCTCTCGTGACCGGAGAGTTTCCCAGTTACCGCCCACGTCGCCTGCGCGGCTCGGCCGCATTGCGCCGTATGGTTTGTGAGACGCGTCTGCACGCCGATCAACTGGTGTTGCCGCTGTTCGTGCGTCCAGGCCGCAAGGTGCGTAACGCCGTGCCGTCAATGCCGGGGGTGTTTCAGTTGTCGATCGATGAGGTTGTGCGCGAGGCGGCGGCAGCGCACAAGGCCGGTGTCCCGGCGGTGATCCTGTTTGGTATCCCTCCAAAGAAGGACGAGCGTGCCAGCGGTGCCTACGCCAAAAACGGCATTGTGCAACGTGCGGTGCGCAAGTTGAAACGCGAACTGCCCGGACTGCTCGTCATGACCGATGTCTGCCTGTGCGAATACATGAGTCACGGTCATTGTGGTCTCATGAAAAAGAAAGGTGGCCAGGTGGTCATCGACAACGACCCGTCGCTCAAGCTACTGGCCAGAACGGCGGTCAGCCACGCCGAGGCCGGTGCGGATGTCGTCGCGCCAAGCGACATGATGGACGGACGCGTGGCGGCGATTCGCGCGGCGCTCAATTTGGGTGGGTTCGATGGCACGCCGATTATGTCTTACGCGGCCAAGTTTGCCTCGGCCTACTACGGGCCGTTTCGTGACGCGGCGGAGTCGGCCCCGCAGTTTGGCGACCGGCGCAGTTACCAGATGGATGTCGCCAACGCGGAGGAGGCGTTACGCGAAGTGGCGCTCGACCTGCGCGAGGGGGCGGACATCGTGATGGTGAAACCGGCGCTGGCGTATCTCGATGTTTTGTATCGTGTCAAAACCGGGTTTGGTTGTCCGACCGCGGCTTACGCGGTGAGCGGCGAGTACTCGATGGTGCAGGCGGCGGCCAAGCGCGGCTGGGTGGACGAGCGAGCGGTGACCATGGAATCGCTGCTGGCCATGCGGCGTGCCGGCGCGGACATCATTGTGAGCTACGCTGCGGCAAAGGCGGTGCGTTGGTTGAAGGAGGGTTGAACCGGATGCTGCGCCTGGCCAATCGCCTTAGCTGCCGCCCTTGAATTTTATCCAGGCCATGGCCAATACGGCGATCACCACGATGGCCACGACCACGCCGAAAATGACGAAGTATTTCCCGGACTTGTCGGTCTTTTTGCTGAACCCCTTCGCCGGCCCCTTCGGGGCTGAATCCAGGTTGCCAAGCCGAACGCCCTGCTCGAGGTGCTTGTCGTGGGACTGGGCCTTCCGGGGGCCGTCGATTTTCAGCTCCACTTCGCCGAAAGCGATCACCTCGCCGGGTTGCAGTGGCGACTCGGCGACCTTGTTACCGTTGATGTGCGTGCCGTTGGTTGAGCCCAGGTCGCGGACGTGCACATCCTCGCCTCGCAACACCAGCTCGGCATGGCTCCCGGAGACGGACTGATGTGGGAGGGTGATGTCGTTCTCATCGACGCGACCGACGGAAGTTGCCTCCTTCGTCAATTCAAACGAGGTCGGCTCAATTCCTTCGGTTAAAACGATCAGCCTGGGCATGTACTCACTCCGGGGTGGGCAGGCTAGCTTCCCAAGTTGTTATAAGTCAACGGGTTTCTGGAAAACCGGTGGGCATTTCTGCCTGAATATCAGGCAGTCGCGGGGGCGGGGTCACCCAAGCCGTCGTCGAGCTTTGGCTTGTCGCCCTTGGGCGTGCCCGGTGTGGGGGTGGCGGCGTCAGCTCCCGAGGGGGGATCAATGTCGGGCGGCCGCTCGGTGGGGATGAACTTGCCGGTGCGGACAATGTCCTCGACCTGCTTGCCGTCGAGCGTCTCATACTCGAGCAGCGCGTTGGCGATGAGGTCGAGCTTGTCGCGGTTTTCCTCAATAAGGCTCTTGGCTAGCTTGTAACCTTCGTCGATCAGGCGCCGCACCTCGGTGTCGATCTGCTGTGCGGTTTGCTCGCTGTAGGTTTTGTTCTGTGAAATCTCCTTGCCGAGGAACACGTAATCGTCGCTGTCGCCATAGAGCACCATGCCGAGTTTGTCGCTCATGCCCCACTGGGTGACCATGGCACGGGCCGTGTTGGTGGCCTGCTGGATGTCGCTGGCCGCTCCGGTGGAGACGTCGCCGGTCACGATTTCCTCCGCAATCCGGCCAGCCATAGTCATCGCTATGGTTTCGCGCATTTCCTTGCTTTGGCGGTTGAGGACGTCGTCCTTGGGCAGGGACATTGTTGCACCCAGCGCTTGGCCACGCGGGATGATGGTCACCTTGTGCAGGGGATGGCACTTATCGAGCAGAACGTTGACAAGTGCATGGCCGGCCTCATGCCAGGCGGTGATTTTTTTGTCCTCGTCGGTCATGGCCATGCTGCGGCGCTCGCGGCCCCAGCGCACCTTGTCGCGAGCCTCCTCGAGCTCGGGCATGCTAACGGATTTCTTGTCGGAGCGTGCGGCCAGCAGCGCGGCCTCGTTGAGCAGGTTGGCCAGTTCCGCCCCGGAAAACCCGGGCGTTCCCCGGGCAATGATGCTGAGGTCGACCTGCTTGGCCAGTTTCACTTTCTTGGCGTGCACCTTGAGAATCTCCTCGCGGCCCCGTACGTCGGGGAGGTTCACCGTGAGCTGCCGGTCGAAGCGGCCCGGGCGCAGCAGCGCGGGGTCGAGCACATCAGGCCGGTTGGTGGCGGCGATGATGATGATGCCTTCTTGAGTGTCGAAGCCGTCCATCTCGACGAGCAGCGCATTGAGCGTCTGCTCGCGTTCGTCGTTTCCGCCGCCCAGCCCGTGGCCGCGCGAGCGTCCCACGGCGTCGATCTCATCGATGAACACCAGGCATGGCGTGCTCTTGCGGGCCTGCTCGAACATGTCGCGCACACGGCTGGCGCCGACGCCGACAAACATCTCCACAAAGTCTGAGCCGCTGATGCTGAAAAAACTCGCGTCGGCCTCGCCGGCGATGGCCTTGGCCAGAAGCGTCTTGCCAGTGCCGGGCGGGCCAACCATCAGGATGCCCTTGGGGATCTTGCCGCCAAGTTTCTGGAATTTTTTTGGATCCTTCAGGAAGTCAACCAGTTCGGAGACCTCCTCGCAGGCTTCATCGACACCGGCCACGTCCTTGAAGGTGGTTTTGTTTTTCTCCTTGTTGAGCATGCGGGCCTTGCTCTTGCCGAAGTTCATCGCGCCGCGGCCCGCACTTCGTATCTGCCGGATGAGTACAAACCAGATGAGCACAAAAATGATCAAGATCGGTAGCAGGTTCACGATGAACGCGGAGAGCAGGGTGCTTTTTTCGCGGGGTTGGAACCCGGCGCTTTCGATAAGGAACTTTTCCCGGCCCTCGATCAGCTTGTCCTCGAACGAGAACGGGATTCTGTTGCCGTTCTCGACGCGAATCCCGGTGATGGTGCAGAGCGCGGAGGAGTTAGGTGGGGGGTACTCAATGTAGCCTTCGATCACCTCGCCGCTCGTGATCCAGCTCTGCAGAGTAGTATAATCGACCTTCTTAGCCTGGGTAGTCCCGGCTGTTTTGCCGACCTGAAAAAGCATCACGACCATGAAGATGCCCAGCGCCCAAAGCATCCAGGAGCGCGGATTTGGGAAACGATCCTCGCCGTCGGCCTTGGGTTTTTTCTCCCCTATTTTTGGCGGTTTATTATCAGCCATTCCCTTCGAACAGAGGAATATACCACAACCGATTCCGTTGTGGCAACCTGCAAACAAAACTATAAAATCAATAATCAGGCCGCCGCATTCGCGCTTGGCCAAGCGGGGTTATTTTTTACCCTTGGGCGCTGCCTTCTTTTTGGTGCCGTCCTTGGCGTCGGGCTTGGTCCTTGGCTCGAACTCGAAGCCGACGTCGCCGTCCGGCTTTATTACGAGGTATGCCTTGAACGGCCGACCGCGCTTCGAGATGAAGTTGGGGATCAGGTCCGTCCTGCCCTCCTTTAGCAGCTTGGCGACCTGTTGCTTTTCGATATCGCGCTTGAGGATCGTCTTACCGGTGCGAAACTTGCACTTCCGCTCCTTGCCAGTGTTTTGTTCGCAGACGTAGGCTTTGCCGTGCTCGTAGACAGGGGCTTTGCACTTGGGGCAGGTGCCAACCGGATCCTGTCCGCTGAAGTCGACTTCCTCCTCCTCATCATCGTTGCCGAAGTCGAACTCCACCTTGTGTTCGTCAGACAGCTTCAGCTCTGCCGAGAAGGCGCGGCCCATCTTGCTGCGAAAACCGTCCAGCGGCCCGATGCGGCCGTTGGCCACCAACTCGTCCGCCTCGGGCAATTCGAACTGGCGCCCGCCCATCGTCTTCCAAAAACTGAATTCGCACCGGTCGGCCTCGCAGTGGAACCGCTTGTACGTCTCGCGGACTAAGCCGCCGCACTTGGGGCAGGGCGTCTTCAGCGTGCCGTAGTCGCCGGGAACGGTATCGCCGTCGAATGTCTTGGTAGTGCCGACAAGTTTCTCGGTCATCGAGCGAATCTCATTCATGAAAGACTCGCGGTCGAAGTTTCGTCGCTCGATCTCCTTGAGCTTGAATTCCCACTCGCCAGTCAGCTCTGGTTTGGTGAGTGCGTCTACCTTGAGCGCCGTGAGCAGCGTGATCAGCGAGAAGGCCTGCGCGGTGGGCACCAGTTCCTTTTGCTCGCGCACCATGTATTTGTGGCGGATCAACTCCTCGATGATCGAGGCCCGGGTCGCCGGGGTGCCGAGCCCCTTGTCGCGCATCGCTTCGCGCAATTCCTCGTCATCCACGCGCTTGCCGGCGTGCTCCATCGCGCCGAGCAGCGTGGCCTCCGAGTAGCGTGCCGGTGGACGGGTGGCCTTGGCTTCGACGTTCACCTCACTTGCATGCACCGATTCGGCAGCCTCGACCGGCACCAGGTGTCCGGCGTCTTCCTTGGCTAGGTCACGTCCGTAGACCGTGAGCCAGCCCGGCTTCACGAGCACCTTGCCTTCGGTCTTGAACGGCTCGTTTTGCACGCGGGTGATGCGGGTCGTGACTAGGAATTCCGCCGACGGATAAAACACGGCAATGAACCGCTTGGCCACGAGGTCATAAATCTTCTGCTCCTGCTCCTTGAGCGTTGCCGGGGCCGGCTTAAGCGTGGGGATGATGGCGAAGTGATCGGAGATCTTGGCCTGGTTGAACACCTTCTTGTTGCCGCCGTCCACCCAGTCGTTTTTCAGCACGTCGCTGGCGAGGCTGCCGTAGCGCGCTTGGCCAAGCGACTCGAGCGTTTGCTTCACCGTGCCGATGTAATCCTCCGGCAAATAACGTGAGTCGGTTCGCGGATAGGTCAGTACCTTATGCCGCTCGTACAGCGCCTGCGCGATGCCCAGCGTGTTGCGCGCCGAGAAACCAAACCGCGAGTTGGCCTCGCGCTGCAGCGTGGTGAGGTCGAACAGCGTCGGTGCGGCCTGCTTGGTCGGCTTGCTCTGCTCGCTCACCTCGCCCGCCTGGCCGTCGCACTTGGCCCGAATGCTGTCCGCCTTGCTCTGTTCCCAGATGCGTTCCGCTCGTTTGTGGGCGTCGTCGGAATCTTTCTTGAACGCCTCATCAAACCACCGGCCGGTGTACTCGCCGGCGGCGGCCCGGAAGGTGACGTACACCTCCCAGTAATCTTTCGGCTCGAACGCGCGAATCTCCTTCTCGCGCTCGACCACCACGGTAAGCGTCGGCGTCTGCACCCGGCCTACAGGCGTCAAGTAAAACCCGCCGCTCTTCGAGTTGAACGCCGTCATTGCTCGCGTGCCGTTAATGCCGACGATCCAGTCGGCCTCGCTCCGGCAATTGGCTGCGCTGGCTAACGGCTTCATGTCGTCGTCGCTGCGCAGGTTGGCAAAGCCTTTGTGGATCGCAGCTGGCGTCATCGACTGCAGCCAAAGCCGCGAGACCGATTTGCCCGCCGTTTTCCTCGGGTGCTTGGCGCACGCATACTGGATGATGTAGCGAAAAATCAGTTCGCCCTCGCGCCCGGCGTCGCAGGCGTTTACGAAGCGGTCGACGTCGTCGCGCTTAATCAAGCG
>JAKUOU010000220.1 GCA_022451065.1 Pedosphaera sp.
TCCCAGGGAGAAGTACAAAGTAATACGGCAACGATAAAGATTGCTCGAGAGTTTGACGAAGAGATCGGGTTGGCACTGGATACAGACATATATTTTGTTGTCGGCGGTATGGGTGGCTGGAAACTTCAGTCGAACATTACATCAGATGGCGTTGACGCGCTGAAACTGGGCGGATTGCCTGTGTTTGATCCTGCGAAACCAGCCGATGTGTCATTTGCAACTTTGACAACACAGCTTGATGGTCCCGGCGAGCTTCTTTTCAAGCTGAAAATAAAAGGTAATCGCCAGATCTTTCGGGCGTATCTTGGCGGGTTTTCATTGTGGAACTCAGACTACTTAACCCTCAATGATACAGAAAAAAATTGGGAAGAACATTCCCTCTTAATTCCAGAGGGAAATCACACGGTAAGGTTAATGTTTATTCAAGGCGGTCCGGTAAAGAATGGTGCCTCCAGTTCCGTCTGGATTGATGAGCTGAAATATTTAAAGGAGGCACCCCCGCTTCCACTGGAAATCTCAATAGTGAACTTTGATAAGGAAAAATTTATTGTTCGTCTTAACACCGAGCCAAGCAAAAGATATCGCTTGGAAACTTCAGGTAATTTGGAGGATTGGGAAATAACGAACGAATTCAGCTCAATTGAGGAAAACCTGCAAATTGAGTTGCCGGTTAGTAGAGAGAAACAGCGGTTATTTTTTAGGTTTAAAACAGAGTGAAGAACTTATTGTTTGGTTAGAATATTAGCCAACTCTCCTTTGCCCTAAAAAATCATGGTTTCACTGCGTGGATTTCACGCATTTCGAGCGTTGTTCTCACGTCGCCTCCTCTTGTCGAAGCACTAAACGAAGAAAAAGATGCTTTTTTTAAGGTGGTTTGGCTTGGCATAACCGGTGCTAAAGTAATGGCAGACGTCGTTCTTTGGGTTGCTACGACGTTGTTTGGGGAAACGACTGGGAGCGGGGCGCTCATTCCGGTTGCCCGCCACAAATCTCCTCCGGTTGGCGGACTAGTCTCGCTCCCAGTTTCCTTTTAACCCTTCGAGTCGCCGGGTGAAAGCTTCCTTCCCTGTTACACCGGTAGCATACTCTCCCCCCGGCGGCGTTTGAATGCTCCGCCGGTTTTTGTGTCTGAGCCTTTCCGGAGGTTCGACTTTTCTGTTTTCCGTGTCAGAGGATTCAAAGAACCGTGTTCGCAGGCGGCGCTGGTGGCGTTGGCCACTGAGGGGGTGCGTCGTTTTGCTGCTCGTTGTTGCCGGGGCGGCTCTCTACCTAAACCAGGCTGGGCTGCCAGACTTCGTCAAGCGAAGCTTGCAGGCGCGCCTGGCCAAGCGCGGTGTCCAACTGGATTTCGATTGGCTGCGGATGGATTGGAACGGCGCCTGGCAGGCAGGCCAACTGCGTTTTGGCCATACCGACACCAACGGCGTCGTCGCCGTCACAGTGGGAGGCAGCGTTGTCCGTCCCGATTATGGTGCACTCCTCTTGGGCCGGGCCGATGTTCGCGAATTGTCCCTCAAGGGGCTTCATTTTGATGCCCAGTTGGCCGCCGCTGGCACCAATCTTCCGCCGATACAGGTGAGTTGGCCGCAGGGCGAGTTGAGCCTGACTGACACAGGCACGCTTAATGCGAAACATTTGATAGGGGACATCATGGGTGTCTCGGTGGATATCGACTTGAGCGTGGCCAACGCGCGCTCGCCGGTTGCCGCTCGGGACCCCCGCGCCATGCCGTACGACGCGAGGGGGCTCTCGGAAAAACTCAAGCCACTCAAGACTCGCCTAGTCGGCTTGGCCAAGCGACGCGAGACTATCAGTTTCCGCACCAAGCCAAGCTTGCACCTGCAACTCGACAGCGACGCGAAGCGCCCCGGAGAGATGCAGGGACGAATTGGTTTGCAGGCCAGCGGAGTGACGATGCCGGAGGGGTCGCTGGATGCTTTGG